>CAVJBF010000031.1:0-24979 GCA_963647785.1 Acutalibacteraceae bacterium | reverse complement strand
ACCGTTGTGGCACATGACTTGGGGTGTCGAGCAATTGCCATCCTGAGAGCGAACGTGGCTCCTCCGACTCGTGATGGTAGATTTGGGAGCTTTCGAACTAACGGGGCGCAAACATCGTGCGCTCGGGCAGCTTCACTTCAACGGAGGAAGAAAAGTGTCCGAGGCAGTCAGGCTTTTGCGAGCCGGCCCGTGAGACGCTCGGGATGGGTGTAGACGTTGAGACGCCCGGGGCGGCAGAAGGCTGCAAGGGTCATGCCGCTGGTTTCGGCCATCTCCACCGCAAGCCGCGTGGGCGCAGACATCGCAAGCAGCACTTCCACGCCGCAGACGGCGCACTTTTGCACCATTTCGTAGGAAGCGCGCGAGCTCACGATGACGACGCCATCTTTCCAGCCGCGGCGCGCTCGCAGGCCTAGCAGCTTGTCCAGAGCCACATGGCGCCCCACGTCTTCGCAGCCGCCCGCGAGGGAGCCGTCGGGATTTACCCAGACGGCGCAGTGCGTGGCGCCGGTGATGCCGCCCAACTCTTCAACGGCGGTGACGTAGGAGAGGGCCTTCGCGTAGTTTTCGAGCGCAAACGTCTGAGCGTGCGGGACGACGGGCGCCTTTCGCACGGCCTGATCCAGGCTTTCGGTGCCGCAGATGCCGCAGCCCGTGCGGCCCACGAGGTTGCGCCGCTTGTCCTTGAGCTTCCAGAAGCATTCGCTTGCAATGGTGATTTCGACGTTTTTTCCTTCGTGGCAGCCGTCCGTGACCTCGATGCCGTAGATGTCGGAAATGTCGCGCACGATGCCTTCCGTCAAGGAAAAGCCCGTGGCGAATTCCTCCAGCTGCGCAGCGGTCGCCATCATGACGACGTGGGATATGCCGTTGTAGACAAGGGCGACGGGCACTTCGTCTACGATCCAGTCAGGGGATGTGGAGACGCCTGCGGACGTGATTTTGGTGACGTCGTGCTCCACGACGCCGACGGGCGTTTCGGGCTGGGCAGGATCAAGCGGCATGGCAAACCCCAGAAAAACAGGAAAACAAAAAACAAGCGCCCGCGAAAAGAGCGGGCGCCGAGAGGGAAAAGAGCGGAGAGCGGCGCCTCTGCACAAGGCGCCGTTCGCATGAACCCGCTACACGTTGAAAAGGAACTCCATCACGTCGCCGTCCTGCACGACGTAGTCCTTGCCTTCGGCGCGCATCTTGCCCGCTTCTTGAGCGCCCTTTTCGCCCTTGTAGGCGATGTAGTCGTCAAAGGCGATCGTCTGGGCGCGGATGAAGCCGCGCTCGAAGTCGGTGTGAATGACGCCTGCGGCCTTGGGGGCAGTGTCGCCCTTGTGGATCGTCCAGGCGCGCACTTCCTTCACGCCCGCGGTGAAGTAGGTCTGAAGTCCGAGAAGCTCGTAGCCAGCGCGGATTACGCGGTCAAGCCCCGGCTCCGTCATGCCCATGTCTTCAAGGAACATCTCCTTGTCGGCTTCGTCCAGGTCGGCGATGTCGGCTTCGGTCTTGGCGCACACGGCGACGACGGGGGCGCCTTCGGCGGCGGCATGCGCCTTCACCTTGTCAAGGAGGGGATTGCCGTCAAAGCCGTGGTCGTCCACGTTCGCGACGTACATTACGGGCTTCATCGTAAGAAGGAAGAGCGGACGGATCACCGCCTTTTCTTCGTCCGTGAGCTTCACGCTGCGGGCGGGCTTGCCTTCGTCGAGCGCGGGCTTGATCTTTTCCAAGGCGTTCACAAGCTTCAGGGCTTCCTTGTCGCCGCCCGAATGAGCCTGCTTCACGTTCTTCTGGATCTGCTTTTCCACGGATGCGAGGTCAGCCAGAGCCAGCTCGGTGTTGATGACTTCGATGTCCTCGATGGGGTTCACATGGCCCGCGACATGCACGACGTTGTCGTCGTTGAAGCAGCGGACGATGTGCGCGATGGCGTCGCACTCGCGGATGTTGGCGAGGAACTGGTTGCCGAGGCCTTCGCCCTTGCTCGCGCCGGCGACGAGGCCGGCGATGTCCACGAACTCCACGGCGGCCGGAACAACGCGCACGGGCTTTACGAGGTCAGCCAGAGCCTTCAGGCGCGGATCGGGGACTTCCACGATGCCGACGTTCGGTTCAATGGTGCAGAAGGGATAGTTTTCCGCCGCGATGCCGGCTTTGGTGAGTGCATTGAAGATGGTCGACTTGCCGACGTTGGGCAGGCCGACGATGCCGCATTTAAGTCCCATTTGGTGTTTCTTTCCTAAAAATGAATCAGCCCGATCGGACGCGCCGCGGGCTTTGCAGACAGATCAGCGAATTATCGCATTGAGAGAACCCAACCGCGGTTGAAAAGATGATGGTTTTTCTGCTAACGACACTATTTACTGAATGAAATGAATTTCAACGTCTGAAATTATGAAAACTTGCCCTCGGGCTTTCGTCGTGGAAGCTTCGATGGGAGCGCAACGGGCGAGTGCGCAGGCTTTTGGATGAAGCCGGCGGCTGGTTCGAGGCGCCGCGAAGCGCGGCGCCTTGCGCGTGCCGAACCGTCTTGCACTGCCGCGTCATTTTGCCGATCGTGTCGCTAGCGCAAGCTTCTCGGCCGCCGCACTCGCAGGCGCCTCCTCCTGCGCCTTACGAAAGGCGCGCAGCGACCCGAAGACGCCCGCAAGCAGAATCGCAAAACCGATCGCCATGGTGGTCGTTGGCCATTCCCCGCGCCACATGAGGGCGTAGATGACGGAGGAGACGGACTCAAAGACGATGAGCTGGCCGCCCAAGGCGGACGGCAGCCGCTGGCTCATGGCGTTCCAGAAGTACATCGCCACCCACGAGCAGAGCAGTCCGATCATGAGCGCCACGGCAAGAAAACGCCACGGCGCGGGCCCAAGGAGCGTGACGCTCGTGTCAAGCCACCCCAGCGCATAAGCGCAGGCGGCAAAGAGCGCCAGCACAACGGGGAGCACGGTGACGCCCTGAAGCGCCGTCCACGCGGCGGAATTGTGCCGGGGATGCGCCAGAAGCCATTCGCCGTTCATGATGGAGAACCACGTCCAGGCGAAAACAGCGGCGATGCCGAAGCCGACGCCGATCCAGAAATCGGCGGGCGAGGCTGCGGCGGCGGTCATGAACTGAAATTCCGACCAGTTGGCGACGACGAGTCCGAAGAGAATGAAGAGAATTGGCGGCACGATGGCCTTCCAGGCGACTTCGCGCCCGGTGCCGCGGCTGCGATAGTTGCCGACGAGGGCGACGAGAACCGGAATCACGGCCATGAACATGCCCGCAAGCGGCGCGCCCGCCAGGCGAATGCACATCGTGAGGAGACTGTAGAAGATGACATTGCCGAAGAAGGGGAGCCGAAATGCCTCCCGAACGTCGGCACGGCTGAACATTCGCAGATCCTTGCGCAGGATCCACAAAAACGGCAGCGACACGACGCCGAACATGATGAAGCGGCTCAAGGCCACGAGAACCGGGTTGTACTCCGGCACCATCAGCGGGGCGATGTAAATGAGCCCCCAGAGCGCGCCGGCGAGCACGCCCTCCATAACTCCAATCCACATTTTGCTGCAGCGATCTCAAGGCTCCCGCCTTTCACCCGGGGGCGTTGCGATGCGGACGACTTTGTTTTAGTGAAAGCCCGCGGGGAAGGCGGGTGTCGTCCGGCGCCGGAAGTCGTTGCCTCCGGCCGTCCATTGAAAGGCCGGCCGGGCGTCGGGCGCTTCGGGGAAAAGCGCGGGCGCCGGGGCCGTTCAACGGAGGGATGATACTAACAAAGGGGATTGAAAATAAGACATAGCGATTAGGTGTAAACACCTAACACTATCCGCAATAACCGGTATGAGCCATCAGGCCGTCGTGCGGGCGGCGAGTTCGACGAGTCGTTCGGCGTCGTCTTCGTCCATGACGCGAATGCCGTGCTTTTGAAGAAGCGCCGCGGTGACGCCGCGCCCGGGAAGCAGCTGCCCAGAAAAGGTGCCGTCGTAGACGTCGGCTGAGCCGCAGGAGGGGCTGCGGGCTTTGAGAAGCGCAAGGCGCACGCGATGCTGTTCGCAAAGTGAAAGCGCTGCCTGCGCGCCCTTCACGTAGGCGGTGGTGACGTCCTTGCCCTCTTGGGTGAGCACGCGGCCGCGGCCCGCAAGAACGTCGTCAGCGGTGCAGCCGGGCTCAATTTCCGCCGGGGCGCGTGGCGTCGCAAGGCCTCCGGCGCATTCCGGACAGCACTTCACGATTGCGAGCCCCTTTTCTTCGAGGACGGTGAGAAGGGCCGTGGCGCCAGAAGACGTCTTCGCCGTGCCGTCGTAGCGGCAGGCGTCGCCCGCAAGGCAGGCGCTCACAAGGAGCGCGGACTTTTCGCTGCTCATGCCGCGGGCGCTTCCGTCTTCGAGGGCTTCGGGAGGTTGCCGAACTTCTTTACGGTGCGCTCGATGCGCGCGGTGTCGCCCGCAATCCAGAGAGGCACGGTCTTCAAGGCTTCCGCCACCATGCCGAGAATCGCCTTCTCGTGCTCGGCCGAGGGGCAGCCGAGCACCCAGTCGCAGACCTGCTGCTGCGGGCAGTAGACGCGCGGATGGCCGATGCCGATGCGAAGGCGCCAGAAGCTGGGGGTGGAGAGCTTCGCGGCAATGTCCTTCAAGCCGTTGTGGCCGGCGTTGCCGCCGCCCAGCTTCACCTTGAGGCAGCCCGGAGGGATGTCGAGCTCGTCATGGACGACGAGGATCTCTTCGGGCTTGATCTTGTAGTAGGCGGCAAGCGCTTGAACGGCGGAGCCTGAGGCGTTCATGAACGTCGTGGGCTTCAAGAGCCAGACGTCGCCCTCGTCAGTGGAGAGGCGGGCCGTGTCGCCAAAGAAGCGGGCGTCGGACGAAAAGCGCGCGTGGTGTTCATCGGCGAGGCGGTCGAGAAACCAGAAGCCCATGTTGTGCCGCGTGCCGCGGTATTCGTCGCCGGGATTGCCGAGCCCCGCGATGAGGCGGATCGGCGTCAGTTTGGCGGGCATTCGTTCTGCTCCAAAAAAGGGTCAATGTCAGTCGTCAAAGCGGGACTTCGGGGCGCGGCGGGCGCGTTCGCCCGGTTCGCCGAAGCGGTCCTTTCCCTTGAAGTCGCGCTTTGTGCGGCGCTCCGGGCGATCGCCCGAATCGTCGCGTTCGCTGTGGTTCTCGCGGTAGCCCGCGGCGCGCTTCGGTTGATCTCGGCGCACCGTGACCGTGCGACCCTTGATCGTGGTGCCGCGAAGCGCCGTTACTACGGCCTGCGCCACCGGTGAATCCACTTCAACGAGCGTGAAGCGGTCGGCGATGTCGATGGCGCCGATGCGGCGGCTCGCAATGCCGGCTTCGTTGGCGATCGCGCCCACGATGTCTGAGGGGCGGACGCCCATTTCGCGGCCCGCGCCGATGAAAAGGCGCGTCATGCCTTCTTCGGGCGCCTTGTCAAAGAGTCCCGTGCCGGGGCGGCGCTCGCGCGGCTCGCGCTTTTTCTTTTCAAACGTCGTGACGGCGGGAATCTCTTCTTCATCGTCGGCGTTGCCCGCAAGCTTGTCGGCGTAGGCAAGCGCAGCCGCCGCCACTTCAAAGGGATCGGCGTCTTCGCAGAGCTGTTCGGCGACGACGCGGTACTTTTCAAAGCGCCCGGAAATGAGCTCTTCCTTTACGGCGCCGCGCGTCACTTCCATGCGCTTCGCGCGCACGTCGGTCACGGTGGGAACGGTGAGCAGTTCGATCTTTGCTTTTGTGATGCCTTCCAAGGCGCGAAGGCGACGGTGCTCGCGGGGTTCCAGCACCGTGATCGCAACGCCTGTGCGGCCCGCGCGCCCCGTGCGGCCGATGCGGTGCACATAGGTTTCCAGAGAGGCCGGAATGCCGAAGTTGATGACGTGCGTGACGTTTTCAAGGTCAATGCCGCGCGCGGCGACGTCAGTTGCGACAATCACTTCGCAGGAGCCCGACTTCGCGCGCTTCATCACGCGGTCGCGGGAGTCCTGGTCAAGCCCGCCGTGGAGCGCCTCCACGGCAAACCCTCGGGTGCGGAGCGCTTCGGTCACTTCGTCTACTTCGTTGCGGGTGCGCGCAAAGACGATTGCAAGCTCCGCCGCCTCGACGTCCAGAATGCGGCCGAGAGCGGCGAGACGATGGGCGTGGCCCACCATGTACGCCTTCTGCGGCACGCGGGGCGCTTCGCCGTCCGCGGTCTTTTCGCGGGCGATGACGATGTGCTCGGGCTCCTTCAGGTGCGACTCCGCGATGCGGCGGATGCGCTCGGGGAGCGTTGCCGAAAAGAGCGCCGTCTGGCGAGCGGGCGGCAGCTCGGAGAGGATCGCCTCGAGCTCGTCGGCAAAGCCCATGTCAAGCATTTCGTCGGCTTCGTCCATGACGAGCGCCTTGATGGCGGAAAGGTCAAGCGTTCCCTTTTTGATGTGGTCAAGCGCACGGCCCGGGGTGGCAACGACCACGTGCACGCCGCGCTTTAAAAGACGGATCTGACGGCCGTATTCCTGACCGCCGTAGATGGGCGCCACTTCGATCGCGGCGTTTTTTCCAAAGTTGTTGAAGGCTTCGGCAACCTGCAGGCAGAGCTCGCGGGTGGGCGTTAAAACGAGCACCGCCGGGAGCCCCTTCTCGCACCCCACCACGTACTTTTCGATGAGGGGGAGCGCAAAGGCAGCGGTCTTTCCGGTGCCCGTTGCGGCCTGGCCCAGCACGTCTTTTCCGGAAAGAAGCACCGGAATCGCCGCCATCTGGATGGGCGTCGGCTCCTCAAACCCCATTTCGGTGAGGGCGCTCACCAGCGTGTCGGAGAGTCCGAGTGAAGAAAAGGCGTTGTCCATAGGTCAGGTCAGTCCAAAAATTCGATTCAAAGAAAAACCGCGGAGACGTTCGGCGGCAGTGAGTCGCTCGAAAGCATCCGCGGTGTCGTTCTGCGCCTGGCCTACTGAAAAGCTGGCGCAGAAAAAAAGTGCTCGTTGTCGGCGAATTATTTCGCAGCGGCAGCCGGAGCAGCGGCCGGGGCGGCAGCGTCCGCAGCGGCAGCGGCGGGAGCAGCGTCTTCGGCGATCACGGTCACGGTGGCGATCGGGGTTTCCGGAGCGATCGCGCGCACGCCTTCCGGAAGCTTCACGTCGGAAACGCGCAGCGTCGTCTGGCTGGTCATGCCGGAGAGGTCCACGTCGATGAATTCCGGCAGAGCCTTCGGCAGAGCGGCGAGTTCCACGAAGCTCGTGAGGTGGCTGATGAAGCCCTTGTCGATCTTGACAGCCGGGCTGTTTTCGCCGCCGAAGAAGTGCAGCGGCACGCGCATCGTCACTTCAGAGTTGGCGTCCACGCGCTGGAAGTCGCAGTGCATGACCTGGGGCTTGTAGGGGTGCATCTGGAAGGCGCGGAGAACGACGAGCTCTTCCTTGCCGTCGAGTTCCATCGTCAGAATGGAGGCGTGGAACTTTTCCTTCTGCAGAGCGTAGAACACTTCATTGTGGTCGAGCGCGATGGGCGTAGCGTCAACATTGTTCCCGTAGACGATGCCGGGGACCTTGTTTTCGCGACGCAGGCGGCGGCTCGCACTCGTTCCCTGCTCTTTACGCGTGGAAGCGGTGAATTTCATGATTTAACTCCAAATTGAAGGGGTTGAAAAGTAAAAAATCGTCCGCAGCCGCGACCAGCTGCGGAACGCTCGATCATCCGAAAGACGACTTACTCGTTGAAGAGGGCGCTCACGGAGTCCTCCCGCGCGATGCGGGAAATGGTTTCGCCCACGAGATGCGCGCAGGAGAGCTGGCGGATCTTGGGGCACTGTTCGGCTTCCGGACGCAGCGGAATCGTGTCGGTGACGACGACTTCGTCCAGAGCGGAATTGGCAATGCGCTCGATGGCGTTGCCGGAGAAGACGGGGTGGGCGGCGTAGGCGAGAACGCGCTTCGCGCCGCGCTCCTTCAAGGCGCCTGCGGCGTTGCAGAGCGTGCCGGCGGTGTCCACGATGTCGTCGGTGATGACGCAGGTGCGGCCCGCGACGTCGCCGATGATGTTCATGATTTCAGCGACGTTGGCGCGCGGACGGCGCTTGTCGATGATGGCGAGGTCAACGCCAAGTTCCTTGGCCATGGCGCGGGCGCGAACGACGCCGCCCACGTCCGGGCTCACCACCATGAGGTCCGGGTACTGGTGAGCGAGAATGTCGGAAAGGAGCACCGGGGTGGAATAGATGTTGTCCACCGGCACGTCAAAGAAGCCCTGAATCTGGTCCGCGTGCAGGTCCATCGTGAGGACGCGGTTCACGCCCACGCTCTGGAGCATGTTCGCCACGACCTTTGCGGAAATGGCGACGCGGGTGGAGCGGGGACGGCGGTCCTGGCGGGCATAGCCGTAGTAGGGCATCACGGCGGTGATGCGGCGCGCGGAGGCGCGGCGCAGGGCGTCCGTCATGATCATGAGTTCCATCAGATTGTCATTGGTGGGAGCGCAGGTGCTCTGCAGGACGAAGACGTCGCTGCCGCGCACGTTTTCGTTGATCTCCACCATCACTTCCCCGTCGGAGAAGCGGTTGACCGTCGCGCGGCCCAGCGGAATGTTGAGGTACTGCGTTACCGCGTGCGCAAGCTTGGGGTTGGCGTTGCCCGAGAAAACCTTCAGGCTGTCAGGAACGACAGGAACCATGGTAAGTGCTCTTTTCTTAATGAAATTGAACGGGAATGTCCGACGGCGTGGCGTCAGGCCCTGACGGAGGCGAGGGCTCCGTTTTCGCGGCTCAGAGCCTCGAAAAACGCGTGATTTTAACATCAGCCTGACACAAAATCAATGCACTCGGATGGATTTTGCCGGGGGAGATCGGTCGCCAGGCCGCGCCCCGCAGGGCATTGAAGACAATAAAAAAACCCGTCCGGCATGAATAACCGGCGGGTCTTCTGTGCTCAGGCCCACAGCAACGACTCCGGGGCATCACCGCCTGCACATAGGTTGTTGTCCTGTCTGTGCAAGAACTCTCTTTCGATGACTTAAGCGAGGCGCATTATGGGAGGTTCATTAGCGAGTGTCAAGAAGAACAGGCGGCAATTTACAAATGGAAACAAATGTCGGAACCATGACAAGCATGGCAAGGCGATGACGAGGCGCAAGATCGTCGGATTAGGGGGGCACGCTGCACCAAGATGTTGTGGCGGCGGGTGGCGGCGATCGGACGGAAATATGGAGGAATGGCTGTTTATTGCATCAGTAATGATGCTTTATCCAGGATTAAAATGCAAATATGATGTTTTATGTCGGCTATGGGAGAGATATGATGGAGAATCCTGATCTTGAGGCGCGGAAAAAGGCACAGCAACGCATTTTCTTTCGTCCAACGGAGCGTTTTGCCAGACGGCTGGGGGAGCACATCTCGCTTGCACGCCGCAAGCGGCGATTGACGCAAAAGATGCTGGCAGAGCGGGCCTTGGTGTCGCTCGCTACGCTTCAGCGGCTGGAGAAAGGCGACTCGTCCGTGTCGCTTGCGGCGGTCATGCGCGTTCTGTTTTTGCTGGACGGACTAAAGAGCTTTGATGATCTTTTGTCTCCAGAGAAGGATTCTCTCGGGCGTGAGGAGTTGGAGTCCCGCTTGCCCAAGCGGGTTCGGACTTCGGCAGACAAAGACAAAATGACAGGATTCTGATCATGGCAGGAAAAAAACTTTCGGTCACGTGGGGGGCGCAGGCAAGACCGGTTGGAACCTTGCTTTTCGACTCGGCAAGACGGCGAGTTTCTCAGTTTTGCTACGACAGCGATTGGTTGGAAAATCCGGCGCTTTCAGCGTCGCCTGATCTTCAGTTGCTGGCGGGATGGCAGACCCTGAGACAAGGCGCCCGGCGCAGTCCTTTCCCGATGGCTTTGGCGGATACGGAGCCAGACAGCTGGGGACGGCGGGTCATTGACCGGGCTTATCGCAAGGGCGGCGAGCGTGTTGGCGGTTTGGATGCATTGGACTATCTTCTGGCGGTGGATGACTTCAGCCGTGTCGGAGCATTGCGGCTGGCGCGTCCTGGCGAATCGCCGGAGGCGCTGCCCGAGGGGCGCCGCCGCACTCCGACGCTGATTGATCTGGGCAAGATTTATGCTGCCGGACGGCGACTGGAAGCAGAGAGCGAGACGCTTGAGGATTTGCTCTATCTCGAAGGCAAGGGGACCTCGCTGGGGGGCGCGCGGCCCAAGTGCTCTGTTTTGAATGAAGCGGGAGACCTTTGTCTGGCCAAATTTCCGAGCATGGCTGACGGACGAGACATTGAAAAAGGAGAGATACTGGGGTTGCGGCTGGCGCGGCAGGCGGGCGTCTGCGTTGCAGAGGGCGAGGTCAGGGTGTTGGACGGTCTGTCCGTGGGACTTGTCAAGCGGTTTGACCGCGTGCATGGAACGGATCTGAGGATTCCCTACTGGTCCATGGCGACTTTCCTGAATCAGCAGGACGAGGAGGAGCCGGTGTCGTACCTGGAGCTTTTTGAGGCGCTGCTGGAGACGTCAGACGGCAACTGGGAGTCGATTGGCACGGAAATTGTGAAGCGACTGATGCTCAACTGTCTCATGAGCAACTTTGACGATCATGCCCATAACACGGGACTTCTGATGAGCAACGACGGCACCTGGCGACTGGCGCCTGCGTTCGATCTGAATCCGACGCCGCTGAAGCATCCAGAGGCGCCGTATGAGTCGAAGCTGTACCTTGCGCCCGAAGAGGGACCAGTTGTGGACGTGCGGCAAATCATGGGGGCAGCGGATCGGTTCGGCCTCACGAAGGAAATGGCCGAAATTGCGCTCAAGGAGGTTCTCTCGGCGTTGACGTCGTGGAAGACCGTGGCTCAGCAACCGGGCGTGAATATGTCGCCCAAGGATTTGTGTGACTACGCGCCGGCATTTGAACATGAGCGGATGGCAGAGGCCTTGTCGCTGATCAAGTGACGCGGCAACAACAATCGTCTAGACCGAAGAGATCAAGGGGCTTGCCCCGTGACTCAGGAATAGGAACACAACAATTTAGATGGGGTTGAGTTTGTTCTTCATTGATTTTAAATGAAGTTGCTTTTGCAAGGTCTATAGGTTGATTTGTTTCTAATCCTCAGTAGGGAATCCTCGTCCTTTAGGGCGAGGAGGAAGTCAACGTCTGACGCCTCGCATGCTCTGAGCCGGGACTGATCGCCGCCGCTGCGCAAGCGCCACAAAGCGGATGGCGGCGGGCGAGGCGCACGCCATGGAGGGGATCGCAAGGCCGATCGTCACGCGCTCGGCAGGCGTGAAGGACTTCAGCACCACCTTTTCCTTGAGGTTGGTGGCCTGCAGGCGGTTGTTCACCGAGACGCCGAGGCCTGCAGCGACCATGGCGTAGGCCGAGTACGGGTCGTTCGTTTCAAGCCGTACGGCGGGAGCGAGCTTGTGGCGGGCGAGAAAGTCATCGATGTCGCTTTTGTGGTGCGCCCGCGGGTAGATGAAGGGGATGCCCTCGAGGTCTTTCGCCGTGATCGCGTCTTTGATCGAGAGCGGATGGCCGGACGGCAGCCAGGCGACGAATTCGGTTTCAAGAAGCGGAAAGAAGTCGCCGTCAAAGGAATGCTGCGAGAGGACGGCACAGTCAAGCGCGCCGCTGCGCAGGCCGTCAATCAGCTCGGCGTCGGCGCCTTCGGTGACGGAGAGCGAGACGGCGGGATGAGCGTCTGCAAAATCCTTCAAGAGCGGCGGTAGAAAGCTCGCCGCCGCGCTGAAGTAGGCGCCGATCGCAAGACGGCCGGTGAGAAGGCCTTTGGCGGCTGCTACTTCCGCCTTCACGCGGTCGTCCGCTGCGACGAGCTCCCGCAGTCGGCTGATGACGCCCTCAGCGCCCTGCGCGGGCAGCACGCCGCGACGGCTTCTCAGCAGCAGCGCCGTGCCGAGCTCCTCTTCAAGAGCTGAGATCTGCCGGTTGATGCCGGAGGCGGTGAGGCCGAGGCGCTCGGCGGCGCCGGAAAAGCTTCCGGCTTCGAGCGCGGCGAGCAGGTAGCGGACGTTTTCAAGATTCATTGTGCGAATAACTCTCAACCAGTGTTCCTATTGTACGCAGGACGCACAATCCGGATGTGCGTAGACTTTCCGCACTTTTTCTTTCGGAGTGAGTGATGCTCAATTTTTCCTGCGACTATTTGGAAGGTGCGCACCCCAAGGTGCTCGAAGCGCTGGCAGCCGGCAACTATATGAAGACGGGCTGCTACGGCGTGGGGGACGACTTCAGCGACGCCGCCCGCGAAAAGATCCGCGCGGCCTGCGAGGCGCCGGAGGCGGAGATCTATTTTCTTTCGGGCGGCACGCAGACGAACAAGGTGGTGCTGAGCACGATGTTGAAGCCCTGGCAGTCCGTGATCGCTGCCAGAACCGCGCATATTGCGACGCACGAGGCGGGGGCCATTGAGGCGAGCGGCCACAAGGTGGTGGAGCTTGAGGGCAAGGACGGCAAGATCTCTGCGGCGCAGGTGGAGTCCGTTTTCACGCTGTGGGAGACGGACGGAAACCGCGACCACATGCCGCAGCCCGGCATGGTCTATGTGACGCAGCCCACGGAATACGGCACGCTCTACAGCTTGAAAGAGCTCACGGCGATTGCGCAAAGCTGCCGCCGCCATGGCGCTTCGCTTTACCTCGATGGCGCGCGGCTTTTCTACGGGCTTGCGGCGGAAGACAACGATGTGACGCTTGCTGACATGGCGCGTCTTTGCGACGCCTTCTACATCGGCGGCACCAAGTGCGGGCTGCTCTTTGGCGAGGCGGTGGTGTTCCCGAAGGCGGGGACGGTGCCGCACTTTTTTACGCTCATGAAGCAGTACGGCGCGCTGATGGCCAAGAGCAAGGTGCTGGGCATTCAGTTTGACGCCATGTTTACGGACGATCTGGGCATGGCGATGGGGCGTCACGCTGACCGCGAGGCCGACCGCATTCGCGAGGCGCTCAAGGCAAAGGGCATCGAGGTGCTGTTTGGCGGCCGCACGAATCAGATCTTCATCAAGCTCACCGAAGCTGAGGCGGCGGCATTGAGCGAAAAGGTCGCCATGGGTTTTTGGGAGCATACGGCCGACGGCTGCGTCATTGAGCGCATTGCCACGTCATGGGCGACGGATCCGAAGGAGACGGAGGCGCTTATTGCAGCGCTGCAGGTGCCGGCGTAAGCCAAAGGAGATTTGAGAACGGCGCAGCGGCTGATGAACTGGACGCTGCGTCGCTTTCTCAGCGAATCTTGTGGCGCGAGTCCTTGAGACGGGGCAAGCGCAATGCAAGGAAAGACGGCGTGCGAGGTCCCGTTCAAAGCAGAGGTGCTTTGGATGGTGCAATCAGCGGTGAAAAAACAGTGATGTTTGGCAGGGATGGAAGGATTCGAACCTTCGTATACCGGAATCAAAATCCGGTGCCTTAACCGCTTGGCGACATCCCTGTCACTTCTTCATCGGCCCGCTTTGACGATGCCTGCAAAGGGCATCAGAGCCAGTGAAAAAGCGGATGGTGAGGCTGTATTGTAGCAATCCATCCCTGCATTCCGACAGGGACATTCGCTGTGACGGCTTCGCCGTCAGCGAGAAGCTTGAAGACAGCCGAGCCGGAGCCCGTCATTCGAGCACCCTCTCCCAGTTGTTCGAGGGCGGCCTTCGTTTCCGCATTGCGGCGGAGAACCACGGGCTCCAGATCGTTTCGCCCGACAGGCTGCGGCCACTGGGCGGCAAGATCGGACGAAAGCGTCGCCATTTTCAAGGAAGGCGTATTTCTTGTCAAGGCGGGATCGGCAAAAATGCCTGCCGTGGACGTGGCGGTCGCGGGCATGACAAGGAGCACTCGCCCCGAGGGAATCGTGATCGGCGTGAGCACTTCGCCGATGCCCGTTGCAAAGGCCGTCTCGCCGAAGACGAAGAACGGCACGTCCGCGCCCAGCTTTTCCGCCATTTCGATGAGTGCCCGGCGGTCATGTCCCAGAGAGAAAAGCCGGTTCAGGGCGATGAGCGTCGTGGCGGCGTCGCTCGAGCCTCCGCCCATGCCGGCCCCGGAAGGGATGCGCTTTGTGACGTTGATCGTGACGTCAAGCGGCCGTCCCGCGGCTTTTTCGAGCGCTCGCGCCGCCCGCACGCAGAGATCGCGCTCGGGATCGTCCGCCATGTCGCCCGTGCGAACGATGCCTGCCCCCTTTTCCGTGCGCGTGAAAGTGATCGTGTCCGAAAGCGTCGTCATGAAGAAGACGCTTTCTAGAAGGTGGTAGCCGTCTTCGCGGCGGCCCACGACGTGAAGGAAGAGATTGAGCTTGGCGGGCGCGGGCACGGTGACGGACCGGACGTTCGCAGCAGGAAGCGGCACGGGCGCAAGCGGCGCCTCAACGGAGACAAATTGGGTCATGACTATCGGGCGTTCACCGTTTCTTTTTCCACGGTCATCGTGAGGTTTACGGTTCGGCCGGGATCGGTGCGGGAAAGCTTCAGAACAGCAGGGCGGCCGGCGACAGGAGTCGAGGGGGTCACAAGCCATCCTTTTTGCTGGAAGGCGTCGGTTGCCGTGCGCTCAAAGGGCGCGGCTTCGGACGGTACGCCGTCAAGCCACGACGCAAAGACTGCGATTGGCAGATCAAAGCCGAAGGCGGCCTGCATGAGTTCGGCTTCGGTTGCGGCGGTGAGGTCGGGGTGACTGCCTCGCTCCACGCGGGCTTGCGTCGGAGTGACCGTCACCTTGCCCAGCACGCCGTTCAAGGGCGAGAGGATTTCGAGTTCATAGACGTCGCCCTTTGCCGTGAGACGGTACTTGCCGGCGGCGGTCTCTGCGCCCTGCGGCGTGACGGCGCGAAGGGAGAAGCGTCCCGACCAGCGGCGCGTGCCCGCGGGGCCGGTGAGCGTCGTGCAGCCCGTGAGAATCAAGGCGGTGCAAAGAAGCAGGGTGCGGCGTTTTGTCATGGCGCGGCCTGAGGCGTGGCGGGAGCGGCAAGGCGCTTTAAAAGGCGCTGCGCCGCGAGGTTGTCGGGCGAATTCTTGAGGACGAGATCGAGCAGACCGCGGGCTTCTTCGTCTTTGCCGTTTATGATCAGCACTTCCGTCAGATGCAGGGCGATGTCGATGTCGGGTTGCAGGCGGAAGGCGTCCCTGAGGTGCCTTTCGGCTTCTTCGTAGCGATGTTCCTTGAAGCGAAGCCAGCCGAGGGAGTCCGTGATGAAGCCGTCTTTTCCTTCGGAGAGCTCCATCGCGCGCTCGATGTGGCGCGCGGCGCCGTCAAGGTTCTTGTCGTTTTCCAGCCACATGTACCCCAGCGCGTTGTAGCCGTTGGCGTCATTGGGCCGGATCTCAATATAGTGCGTGAGAAGCGCCTCGGCTTCATCGTAGCGCGAGGTGGTTTCGGAAAGCTGCGCCGCCTTGTAGATCGTCGGCGGATCGTTGGGAGAGAGCTTCAAAGCTTCGCGCGAGGCATCGTAGGCAGCGTTGCGGCGGCCGGCCTGAAGGTAAAGGTCCACGACCGCCAAAAGTAGCTTCGCGTGCTGCTTGGCGTCCGTCTTCACGTTGCGAAGCACTTCACAGGCGGCATCGGTTTCTCCGAGATCCGCGAGCGTCTCCGCCTCCTTCATTTTGGCGGGGAGGTACTTGTCGCCTTTTTCCACCTTGCGAAACCATTCCACGGCGCGCCGCTTGTCGCCGCGGGCGAGCTTCACCATGCCCAGCCGCGCGTAGGCGACGTCGGGAAGAAAGCGCTCGCCGCCCTCGCGGCGAATGAGAACGAGGTACTTCTTGTAGGCTTTTTCCGCCTCTTCCAGAAGCCCTGCCTCTTCGGCGACGGTGCCCGCCGCGTAGACCGTGTTGGGCTCGTTGCCGCCGCGACGGTTGATTTCCGCGAGCTCCCGGCGCACGTCTTCTTCTGTTCCGGTTCTCAAGTAGGACTTGGCCAGCGCGAGGCGAGGCGGGACGGCTTCGGGGTGCTTTTTTAGGAAGCGCTTCAGGCAGTCGGTGGCGGAGCCGGGATCAGCGCGAAAGAGGTAGTCGATCCCGGCCATGATGACGCGGGTGTCGTCGGGGGCGGCCTTCATCGCCAGCTCGGCGTGGCGGCTCGCTGGGTTGCGCAGGCCTGCAGCATCCGCGGCCTGTGCAAGCACGAGCTCCATGGCGGCGTCGTTCTTGGCGTAGGGCGCGGCGAGCCTGGAGAGACTGTTGTAGACGGCGCGCTTGTTGTCAGAGACAGCTGTGAGCTCCGTCACTTTCGCGAGCGTTGCAGCGGGGTGAGAATCGGCGGCAAGCGCCTCTTTGAGGCGTGATTCGCTTTCGCGCCGCACCTTGGCGTCCGCCGAGAGCAGCCCTTCGGCGGCGGCAAGGACGCTCGTGCGAGCGTCCTTGGGGGCGAGCTTTTTCCAAAGCGTGAGCGCAATCGCTGCATTTTCGGGGCTGCGGGCGGCGACAGCCGTCTCCCAGGCGCGCTCGGCATAGCGGGCGTCGCGGGCGGTTTCGGCCGTCGTCATGAAGCATTTCCAGGCCTGCGGCAGCAGATGGCGCTGCAGGGCGATTTCTCCCGCAAGCGCCTGTGCGAGTGCATCGGCTTCAGCGGTGTCAGTAGGGGCGGCAGCGGCGCCGGCTATGAAAAGCGCGGCGACGGCGGCGCTCAGCAGGCGGCTGATGGCAGGCAGACGAAAGGAGCGCATCGGTGCGAAAAAAGGCGACGGCATGGCGAGGTCAATGATTTTGGAGAGTGATTATGCCGCGGGAGCGAGGCGCATGGGCGCAAAAACGAGTGGCGGCACATCGGGATGTAGAAAAAACTGCCTTGGATCAGCAAGAAAATCGGCAAATGCTCGATGAGCGCCAGCTTCGGCTTGCCCTTTTTGGCTCGCATCCTTGAAAAACGGATCGTGATGCCCGAAGGTGTGGCGGCGAAGCTGGCCGGCCAGCGGCAGGCGATTAGTTTTCGTCAGTCACTACAAAGCCGCGAGGAAGCCCCTGACTTTTAGTCAGGGGGAGGAATCGCGTTCCGCGCGAAAGCGCGGTATATTCCTATTGACCCAAGCATGTCGTAAAAGGGCTTCGCCGATTTGTGATAGCGAGAAAGGCGTTAAACGGGCGGAAGCGCAAGCACATGGCAGGTACCAGGATGCAGTACCTCTGCTCTGCCGGGCCGATGAAGTGCATTCCCTTTGCGGAATAGCTCCGTTAATTTCCGATGAAACCGAGTCAGTAGCGATTCGCAGACTCTTCGTTCGAAAGGACGAGATAAGGTGGTCGCAGAAGCTCTGAAGTAACTCGGAACCCCGCGACTTTAGTCGTCGGGAGCTGTCAGTTCCATCCAATGGGTGAAACGGCGTTCTTTGCCAGAAAAGACCGCGGCGACACGCTTTAGTTTGGCAAAGGGGCGAGCGGCGTCACCGTATCGGCGGTTGCGCATTTGCTCAACCGCCGTTTTCAGAAGGTAGTCCTGGGAGTCTCCTTCAGCGCTGAATTTGAGTTCAAACACCCAATGCAGGCCGCTGTCCTCGACTTCGATGTCACTGCGGCCCAAGGCATTGTGCAATTCTGTTTGAGGCCGCAATCGGTTGGAAGCAAGCATGATGTACAGCGTGCGACGGCAATCGGCTTCGGAGTTGAGGGCCCAGTTGGCGTAGGTGAATCCGCTGATGATGCTGTTTATCAAATTCATGACATCATCAGTGTGGCCGGTGGACAGAACATCAGCCAATGTTTGTGAGGCCGTGTAGCTGACAGAGTTGCCCTGAAGCATTATTTCCGTGTAGAGCAGTGCCATGGACTCCCGCATTTCTTGATTCGGATAACGCAATACGACAGTGTTTCGATTGCGTTTTGCAATCGAAAGGTAACCGGCTTGAAAAAGAAGTGTTGCGGGTTCCAGTGTCGCGAGATCGGCCGATCGAAGGAGTGCGTCGAGGGTGAGAGTTCGGTCGTTGGAATAGTCGTCAGGACTGATCATTTGATGAGCTTTCAGGTAGTTCATCAACACAGTGGGTTTGCCGGCGCTGTCGAACCAGTAGTTGAGCAGGCCGTTTTCCGGGTAGGCCAGAAACTGTAGAACAGACCACGGAACATAGACGTGTGACGTGGCTTGCATGTCAAAACAGAATCCGTCATACATTTCACGCATTTTTGAGACAAGCTTTTCTTTTGTCAGTCCCAGTCGGTCGGCGGCTCGCTGCAAATAAGGGTTAAAGCAGGCAAGAAGTTCTTCTTCAGTGTAGCCAAGCAATGAGCTGTAACGCGGAAAAGGCGAAATGTCCGTAATCGGATTGAAAGCTGAGAAAATGCTGGCGCTCTGGAATTTAGTTATTCCAGTCATGAAAAAGAATCGCAAACAGCCTTCTCTAGATTTTATAGTGATGTAAAAGTTGCTGAGACGGTCTCTGATGGAAGAAAAAAGAGCCTCTTCATTGAGATGAGCGGTGAGAGGGGCGTCATATTCGTCAACAAGAAGAACGAGAGACGCGCTCGGTCGGGTTTTCAACCACTCGGAGAGTTGGTCAACAATATCAGCAGAAGCGCTTTCGTTGTAGTGAAAGCCGAGTTCGCCAAATTCACGGCTTATCAGGGCAGAGAACTTCTTCTCAAAGGCTTCCAGTGTGGCGCAGTCTTTTGTTGGGGAGAAATCCAATGTGACAACGTCATAAGTCTTGTCGTTCCACAACTTCTCTGCAGCCAATCCCTTGAAATCCTTCGTGCCTGTAGAGAACAACGATTCAAAGGTTGAGACAAGCAAAGATTTGCCAAAACGCCGGGGGCGAGCAAGGAAAAATTTCTCTCGCTTGGCGGCCAGCTCGCAGATGAGTTCGGTTTTGTCCACATAAATGGATCCATCTTCTCGCAGAGTGTGGAAGGTGGATCGACCAGTGGGCAAGGGACTCAATGAAGCAGTGAACTCAGTCATGGAAAGTTCTCTTGGGCAAATCTCGCAATGGGGGTATTTTACGTGTCATGTGGCTGTTTTAGCTAAGAATTTGAGGGATTTGAAAGCCAAAGAAACGGCAAGCGAAAAATGCAAGGCCAGTTTGAGCTAGTGCTTATTGCTTAGCTGAGACGGAAATGAAAATCGCTACGATTTCAATCACTTGTTACTAGTGATCGGGTGCTCCCTCATGCAGTCCACGCTGCTCTTTTTCACCGACTTCGTCGGCATTGTTGCCTTTGCGCTCGCAGGCATTCTCGCCGCGGAAGGAAAGAAGGTTGACCCCGTCGGCGTCTTCGTCCTGGCGTTCACGACGGCTTTTGGGGGCGGCATCCTGCGTGACCTCATCATCGACAACCGGCCCATGTACTGGATCGCCAACGAGGAGTACATCTGGGTGACGCTTCTCATGGCGCTCTTTGCCCCGAGCATCATCCACCGCTTCAAGGTGAAGTCGCTGCACACGCTCTTCATCTGGTCGGACGCCGTGGGACTGGGGTTCTTCTCCGCGGGCGGCACGTCGCTCGCGCTTTCAGCGGGCGTTCCGCCGCTCCCAGCGGCCATGCTGGGCGTCTGCACCGGCGTCTTTGGCGGCATGCTCCGAGACGTGTTCCTGAGCCAGATTCCCATGGTGCTCTCGGACGAGCAGCCTTACGCGTCGTCGGCGTTTGCCGGGGCCTGGCTCTACATTCTGCTCAACACGCTGGACGTGCCGGAATTCTGGGCGCTTCTTGGGGCGACGGCCTTCATCGTTGCCGTGCGCATGACGTGCTGGTACAACGGCTGGAACATCATCACGTACGGCCGCAAGGCGATGGAGAAGCTGCGACAGGGGCGCCGCTGACGGCAGCCTGGCGGCTGCCGTCAGAAGACGAAGGCTTCATTTGGCTGTGACGCCGGGGCCCGCCAGGGTGCTCACGCCGCCCGACTGCGGCGTCACCTCGATGCGCGCCGGAATGCGCTCCTTGATCTGTCCCACGTGGGAGATGATGCCGATGAGCTTTCCTTCGTTGTTGAGGCTTGCGAGAACGGAGAGTGCCGTGTCGAGCGCCTCTTCGTCGAGCGTGCCGAACCCTTCGTCGAGAAAGAGCGAATCGACGTGCACGTTGCGCCCCGAAAGGCGCGAGAGCCCCAGCGCGAGCGCGAGGCTTACGATGAAGGTCTCGCCGCCTGAGAGATTCTTCGCAGAGCGGTCTTCCCCCGCGTGGTAGTGGTCTGTCACGCTGAGAGTGAGGGGCGACTTTTTGGCGGGGGCGAGGGTGTAGCGGTCCGTGAGCTTCACAAGCGACTCGTTGGCGAGGTCAATGAGGTAGTCGAACGTGAGTCCCTGCACGAATTCGCGGTATTTCTTGCCGTCGGCGGAGCCGATGAGCTCCTTGAGTCTGGACCAGAGGTGGGTCGCGTCAGCCTGACGTTCAATCTTTTGTGAAAGTGCTTCGTTTTTGCGCCGCACTTCGTCATCACGCTTCAGGCGTTCGGCGCAGGCGCCAGCCGCCTTTTCGGCTTCCGAGCGCGCCCGTTCAATGTCGGACGTCCGAGCTTTCAAAACGTCAGCGGGTTCGGCGTTTTGGAGCTCCCGAGCAATGGCGTCCTTTTCCTGAGTGAGTGTGTCGCGCACCGTCTTTAATTGGGTGAGGCGGTCGGCGGTGACCTTGAGTTGCTTTTCCGAGTCGGCCATGGCGTCAGGTGTCATGACGGCGGCCTGCCACGAGGCTTCGTCGGCAAAGCCCTTCGCTTGCAGCGCCGCGGCCCAGGCGGGTTCAGCGGCTTCAAGCGCCTGGCGGGCGGTCGAGGTTTCTTCGGCGTTGCGCGCCACGAGGCCTTCGTCGCGCGAGAGCGTCTGGCGAGCGGCCTGTTCTTCGGCTTGAGTCTTGAGGAAGGCGTCGTCGGCGACTGTGCGGGCGCCCTTGGCAGCCGCTTCTTCGGCGTCGGGCGACTTGTCGCCAAAGAGCGTTCGGCGTTCAGCGGTTTTCGTCTGCAGCGCGGCTTGAGCCGCTTCGACGTCGGCGCGGGCGCTGGACAATGTCTTGCTGGCTTCGGCTTGACGCTCCGTGAGCTGACGCGCCATTTCGTCGAGCTTTTCTTTCTCCGCCGTCAGACGGTGCACGGCTTCGGCGTTTTGAGCGAAAGTTTTGGCGCGGCGAGCGAGGTCGTCCGCTAGCTTTCGGGCTGAGCCGATGGTTGAAACGGAGGCGCCAAAGGAAGCCGTGAGCGATGCAAAGCCCGCAACAGCTTCGGCGAGCGCGCCTTCGGTCTGGGCGAGACTCCCGGTCGCTTCAGCGGCTTCCGCTTTGGCGGCCTCCTGCTGCGTTGACAGTGCGGTTCGGCGGTTGCTTAGCGTCTGCAGTTCGCTCGTGGCGTCATTAAGTGCGGTTTGGTGCTGAGCCGCCTCATCCTGTGCGGCGGCAGCGTCGGCGAGCCGCTTTCGAAGCAAGGCGGTCAGGGTCGCCGCCTTCTGGCGCTCGCTTTCTGCGGCATCTGTGAAGTTCTCGGCAGGAAGCGACAGCGTCTTGGCGCGAGCGGCGAGGTCTGCGGCTGCTGTCTGCGCCGCCGGCTCCGCGACGGCGATTGAGTCGGACAGGGTTTTCACCTGCGCCGCGGCGTTGGCGAGCGCCTCGGTGAGCGTCTTGACGGTCTTGGCGAGCGCTTTGCCCTTGGCCTTTTCTTCCTTCAGTTGAACGGCCGGTCCGGTCACGTCGGTGTCGGGAAGGTGTTCGGTGAAGGGATGGTGCAGGGCGCCGCACAAGGGGCAGGGGCTTCCGTCCTGCAGCGATGTGCGCAGCGCGGCGAGCTTTTCGATTTCAGTCAACGCCTCAATCTGCCGCTGCAGCGTCTCCTGCGTGCTGGCACAGAGTTCAAGAGCTTCGTCGGCGCTTTTCTTTTTGTCGTTGAGCGTCGTTTGTTCGGCGGCTTGCTTGGCGAGCGTCTGGCGGTCGGCGGCGAGCTTTGCCTGGGTTGCAGCGAGCGTTCTGGCGTCGGCAAGGAGCGTTGCCAGGGAGGTTTCACGCGCGGCAGACTCCTCAGCCTTCGTCTGCAGGGCGGCCGTGGTGTTGCCTGCGAGCGCTTCGGCGGCTTTGGCGAGCGCCGCAGTGAGCGCTGTCTGGGCCGATGCACGGGCGGCCGTCGCCTTGTCAAGGTCGGGCGCGAGCGCCGTCGTCGCTTTTTCGGCGTCCGAGAGTTTCTTTTGCACGGCGGCGAGCTTTTTTCGGGCGGCTGCCGCTGCCGCGGCAGCTGACGTCCACGTCGCCAGCGCAGCGGATACGGCGGGAAGCGCGTCGGCAATGGCGGCGTCGCCCTGGGCTTTTTCCTGCGCAGCCAAAAGCGCAGCGAGGTCAGACTGTGTTCGGGTGCGGCTGGCGTCGTTCGTTTGGCTGGCGTCCGCGAGTTTTTTGACGAGCGCTTCAGCTTCGGCGCTGGCGTCCGCTTTCTTTTTGGCGTCTGATGCGAGCTGCGGCAGCTGGCGGTCAATCTCCCGCACCTTCGGCGTCAGTTGCATCAGCGCTTCATAAGCGGTCTGAGCAGCCTCCTTCTTTTGTGCGCTGGCGGCGAGTGCCGCCTGGGCGGCGGCAATGGCGTCCTGAGCGCTCTTTCTCTGGGCAGCGAGCTGGGGAGCTTCTTTTTCAAGCTTCGCAACGGTGCGGCGAGCGGCCTTCACCGGTTCGGCGTCCGGGAGAAGCATCTGCGCGCGGCGGGCGGCTTCAAGCTTGGTGGCGAGCGGCGCCTGCGCGGTTTGTTCCGCTTCGGTGCGGGCCAGTTCGGACGCGTTGGCGGCGAGCTTTTGAGCGAGCGCAGCATGCCGTTCGTACTGCGTGAGGACAGCTTTGAGCGCCTCGTGGTCTTTGGCGAGCTGCGCCGCCTCAACGGACTTTGCCCGGGCTTCAGCTTCGGCCGCCTGCCGCTCTTCCGGCGCCATCGTGCCCGAGGCGGCGAGCGTCGTTTGGAGCTGGTCGAGCGTCGCTTTTTCGGCAGCGTGTCGCTCGTGCACAGCTATGGATATCTCGGAGTAGATCTCGGTGCCGGTGATGTGTTCGAGCATTGCGGCGCGGTCGTCGCTTTCCGCCTTCAAGAAGGCGGCGAAGTTCCCTTGCGCGAGAAGCATCGTGCGCTGGAACTGCTCAAAGTTCATGCCCGTGAGGCGGAGAATTTCGGCGTCGAAGGGGCGCTTTTGACTCGCGAGTTCCTGCCACTTTCCGTCGGTCGTTTCCTCCCAGAGTTCCACCTGCGGGGGCTGCAGCGTGGCGGTGTCCTTTTCGCCAGTTCTTCGCTGCGCCCAGCGGGCGCGGCAGCGCCGGCCGCCGGCGCTGAACGTGACTTCGGCCATGGCGGACCCCGTGCCGCGCGTCATGAGTTCGTTTTCGCTCCTGTTCACCGTGGAAAGGCGCGGCGTTTTGCCGTAGAGCGCGACGGCGATGGCGTCGAGAATCGTGGTCTTCCCTGCGCCCGTAGGCCCCGTGATCGCAAAGAGTCCGGTCTGCGCGTAGGCGTCGTGGGTGAGGTCGATGGACCATTCGCCCTTGAGGGAGTTGAGGTTTTTTAAACGGATGGATTCAATGCGCATGACGGTTACTCCGCTTCGCGGGTGGCGAGCTCCTCGAGGATGGTGCGGTAGGCGACGCGAAGCCGGTCGGCTTCTTCGCCCTTGAATTTGGACTTTTCAAGGCGAAGTTCGAAGGCGCTTTCAGGCGTGAGCGTTTCGACGCTCTCGGCGTGTTCTTGGCGCGAAAGCGTTGTGCGCTGGATGGAGCGAGCCGTGAGGCGCAGCAGCTTCAGGGAGCTTTTGGCAAGAAGGCTGGTGACGTCGCCGACTAGATCCGACGCCGAAGACGAACCGGTGTGATCCACGCAGAGAAAGCCTGGCGTTGGATCTGCGGCGGCTTCCTTCACTTTTTCAAGAATCGTCGCGGCGTCGCCTTCGATCTGCACGAGGCGGTCAAAGGCGGGGACGGAGAGTTCGGTGACGGCGGGCGTCTTGCCGTCAAACGTCACGAGGTTCACGACGTGACGGGAGGCGCTTTCAGAAAAGTCGAGCGCAATGGGCGAGCCCGAGTAGCGGTGCGCCGGGTTCTTCGCGACGACTTGCGGCTTGTGAAGGTGCCCGAGGGCGAGGTAGTCGATTTCGGCGGGAAAAATGCGGTCCGGCACGTCCGCGAGCGAACCGACGTAGAGCTCGCGTTCGGTCGAGCCCGTCGTGCCGCCGGCCGCAAAGAGATGCCCCATTGCGATGAGGGGGATCTGATGGCGAGCTTCTGGATGGAGGCTGAGGGCAGTGTCCGTGACGGCGCGGTAGTGCTTCTCCACGGCTTCGATGAGGCGCATGCGCCGGTCACGCTGCGTGTCTTCGTCCGTGAGCGTGTGAAGGTCGCTTTCTCGCAGAAACGGAACGGCGCAGATCACGGCGGCGGGCGAGCCGTCAGCGTGGGTAAGGAGCACCACTTCATCGGAGTGATTGGCGGCGGCGCGGCCGACTACGGTGACGCTGAGCGCGGAGAGCACGGCTTTGGGCGCGTTCAAGAGCATCGGACTGTCATGGTTGCCGCCCGTCACTACGACAGCGCGGCAGGGCGTTTCGCTGCGAAGCCGTGCGAGAAACGAGTAGTAGAGCGTCTGCGCGGCCGTGCCGGGAACGGTGGTGTCAAAGACGTCGCCCGAAATGAGCAGCGCGTCGCAGGCTTCGCGCTTTATCGTGTCGATGAGCCAGTCGAGGAAGCGGGCGAAGACGGCGTCTCGCCGTTCATTCATGAGCAGGCGCCCGAGGTGCCAGTCGGAGGTGTGGAGGATTTTCACGGGAATGGGCTATGCAAGTGGCTGACGCAGGGAAGCTTCGTCGCCCGCGTCAATGGAAGGGTGGACAGGGGCTTGAAGACTAAAAATTGGTTCTTCTGGTTTTTGTGGGCAATATTGGTAGAAACCCTATCATGTAAAAATTATAAGATTTATGGCTATACAGCACAGGGTAAGAGGCCAGATCTCGCGGCAACCGCGGGGACTCTGTCCCCGAGCCCCTGGAATTTTTTTGCCCACAAAGACAGGGGGAAGCAGTAGCGCTCCCGTTGGTCGCGTCCAGCGATTTCCACGTGCAATCACGCAACCCGGATAGGAGGGATCCGAATCCGGGGGCCCGCGAAGACATTCGCACGCACCGC
>CAVJBF010000030.1:0-25088 GCA_963647785.1 Acutalibacteraceae bacterium | reverse complement strand
AAGGGCAACCTCATGATCAACGCCAACTTCATGGTGGGCGGCGGCAAGGACGGCACGTCCTCCGTGGGCGGCAAGGCGGGCCTGAAGTACGTCTTCTAACCCCTAGCTGCTAAACGCAGCAATCCCCTCGCAAGGCGGGCGGCGGAATAATCTGCCGTCCGCCTTGTCTTTTGGGGGAGCCCCGACACTTCTTGCGCGCTTTTGCGCCCCTCATCCGTCGGCCCGATGGTCCGCAACGGATTTTTCATGGCGGTTGTGGCAAACTGTGACTTCTATCGTGGGTGTATTTTCCTTTTTCATTTGTCATGAGCCGCATCGTTCGATTTCTTCTGATCGCTGCGGCGGTTGTCGCCGCTCTGGTGCTTGCCGCCGTCATCGCGCTTTTTACTCTCATCAACGAAAAGTCCATTGAATCGACGCTTTCGCGCCTCGCCCGATCGGCCTTCAATGCCGACGTGACGCTTTCGCAGCATGTCACCATCTCCCGCTTCCCAGCACTCGTTGTAGAGATCCCGCAGACCGCGTTCAAGGATCGCGAAACGAAGGAAGAAAAGGCTCGCCTTGACGCCGCCCGCGTGCAGGTCGCGCTCTGGTCCCTGCCCTTGGGCGCCGTCAACATCGTGAAGGCCGACGTCGCAGGACTTGAGACGTCCCTCAAGCTCTCCGCCCCCACAACGGATGCCCTCATCGACGCCTTCACAAGCGCCCTCACCTTCCCCAACAACGTCCGAGTGAAGAACGTCACCTTCACGAACGCCGATCTTGACGTCACCGCCGGCGAGGGCGCCGCGCTGCGCCACTGGAAGTTCACAGGCGTCAATTTGAAGCTGGACAGCCTGTCGCCTGAAATGACGACGGGCTTTGACGTCACCGGCGCTTTCGCCGGTGATGCCGCCAACAGTCGCTCGTCCGCTCCCACAGAAAGCACGCCGACAGAAGCGTCTCCTGCAGCAACGCCTGCCGCTTCCGCCGAAGGAGCTGCCCCCGCTGACGAACCCCAGACTTCCACCCCCGCCGTGTCGTTGCTGAATTACGTTGTCCCTGCCGCTCGCGCAGCGGAAGTCGTGCCGGCGCTGCCCGCCCCCGCGCCGGGCGACGCTCCGACGCTCGCGGAAACGATCACGGCCTTCACGCAAGGGGCCTCAGGCTCCTTCAGCGCCACGGGCGCCATCGCCGTGTCCGCCTCCGACAAGATCGTGAGCTTTGAGAAATTGAAGTTCTCTGCGGACGTCACGAAAAACGAACGCCACTTCTCCGTCGTCACGGGCGCCGAACTCTTTTCCATCGCCCCAAGCGCCGTCACGGGCACCAACGTCAACGCGTCCATTTCCGAACCTGAAGCCGCTTCGGGCGACGTGCACCTCGGCGCCGTGGACTTTCGTCTCGCAGGCAGCCGCCTGCAGAGCCCCGAGATGCGCCTGGCGTACAGCGACACTGACGAAGGCGGCAAGGTGACGAGCTACGAAGCGTCGGCCTCTGTCGATTCTGATCTGATGGCTCGCCGCACGCACCTTGAAAATCTCACGGCCCGCGTCACGGTGACGGGAGACGCATCGCTGCCGCAGGACTTCACGGCGCAGGCCTCGGGCTTCATGAACCTTGACTTCGCCGCCGACAAGGCGCAGGTGGGGCTGTCGGGCACCTTCGCGGGCGCCCCCTTCTCCTTCAACGGCACGATCGCCGACCTCAAGGCCCCGAAAGCCGCGGGCGAACTCATGATCAGCGCCGTGGACTTCCAGTCCATACCGCGCTTCAAGACGCTGGGCTGGATGAAGGCCGCGGACTTCACGGGGGAGCTTCGCATCGGGCAAGTGAAGTCCGGCGCCTTCACGGCATCTCAGGTCCACAGCCGCATGACGGTGAAGGATGGCGCGGTGAAGCTCAAAAACGTCATCGTGACGCTTGCGGACGGCCGATTGCTCGGCGAAGCCTCGATGGCAAACGACGCCTCATGGCGCGTGGACGGCCGGCTTGACGGCGTGAACCTTGAGCGGCTCTTCACGAGCTTCTCAGGCACCCCGGTGCTTTCCGGCATTGCAAGCGGTGCTTTCACCGCCACCGGTCTCGGACTCGATCCCGCCGCGGTTCAAGCTCAAGGCAGCGTGCGGCTCCTGCGCGGCGCCTACAAGGGGCTCAACGCCCGCGCCGTGCGCGACTTCATCGCGGGCCGCGGCAAAGCGGAGACCATCACGCAGGCAGGCGCCTGGACGGAAATTGATGAAGCCTCGGGGGATCTGTCGCTTGCCGACAGCACGCTCGCCGTGAAGAACTTCGTCTCTCGCTCCGTCTTCCAGCGCACGAACGCCGACTTCACCGCGGCGCTTGCGACGGGCGACATCTCGGGCCAGGCCGCCACGACCTTCGCGCCCGCGGGCGGCATTCCCGCGATGCGCGTCACCGCGACGATCGCCGGCAAGACCGCCGCTCCCGTCTGGACGTTTGACTTTGAGGACGCAAGAAAGAACCTTCTGAGAGCGCAGGGCCGGCCGCTCGTCAAGGAAAAGAAGGAGGAGCGCCACGGCAACCTGTGGCAGAGCGTGAAGGACTTCTTCCGCTTCTGATGAGTTTCGGGGCGCCCGCAGGCGCCCCATTTCTTCTCAGTCGGCAAAACGATCCGCAAGCGATTCCAGCAATTCCGCCGTCCGCTCCAGCTGCGAGAGCTCCGTGAATTCATCGACGCCGTGCGCCTGCGCAAT
Source organism: Acutalibacteraceae bacterium (assembly GCA_963647785.1). Lineage (GTDB taxonomy): Bacteria > Pseudomonadota > Gammaproteobacteria > Burkholderiales > Burkholderiaceae_F > Duodenibacillus. The sequence continues at coordinate 22,392 of CAVJBF010000030.1, read as the reverse complement.
CGACCCCGGCCCCATCACCACGGTCGGCCCCAGCGCCTGCATGAAGCCCGCCTCCGTGCAGTAGCTCACAAACTCTCCGGGACGTCCGGCGATAGTCTCCACCGCCTTTCTCACCGCTGCATCACCGTTTCTAAAAGGAGGAATGTCCGGATAGAGCGACTCGATGCGCACCGCGGCGCCCCCTTGGGCAGTCACGCTTTGCGCAATGCCCGCCAGCTGCCGGTTGACGGCGTCCGCATCCCACAAGGGCATCGGCCGCACGTCAAAGTCGAGCGTCACCTCGGCACACACGCGGTTCACGCTGTCCCCGCCGCGGATCGCCCCAAGGTTCAGCGTGGGATAGGGCACGCCGGGTCGCCCCGACTGGTCAAAGTCCGGATCGGGCTTCATCTGCATGGCGCGCTCCAAAGTGTTGAGCGACTCGATCAAGACGGACGCCGTCTTGAGGGCGTTGACGCCCTGGCGAGGATCGGACGAATGTGCGGCTTGGCCTGTGATGACGGCGCGCTCGCCCATGAAGCCCTTGTGCCCGAAAATGGGCGTCAATTCCGTGGGCTCTCCAACCACCACAAGCGCCGGAGCAACGCCCGCCGCCTTGAGCCACGGCGCCGCCGCCCGCGCGCCCTGCATGGACGTCTCTTCGTCGCAGGTCACAAGAAGCGCCAGGCCCTTTGTTGGAATCCGGCCGGCAGCCTCGCGTCGCCGCATCAAAGCCATCGCCGACGCGATGAAACCCTTCATGTCGCAGGCCCCCAGCGCATGCACGCGCCCGTCACGCACCGACAGCGTCCACGGGTCGCTTGCCCAGCGCTCGGCATTGCAGTCCACGGTGTCAGAGTGCCCGGTGAGCAACAGTCCCGTGAAATGGTCCAGATCGCCGCCCAGCTGCGCGTAGAGGTTCGCCTTTCCCTCCGCCACCCGCAGCACAACGACGCGGCAACCCAGACGCGCCAATTCCGCCTGCATCCAATCGATGAGAGGCGAATTGGGCCGATCCCTTTCAGGCGGCGTGCCGCTTACGGTGTCAAAGGACACCAATTTTTCTAGGCACTCGAGGCAATACTGCATGACGGCTTTCCCTTAAGATAAACAAACTTGCCCCCGGCGCCGCCAGGCCGTTCTTCGCCTTGACGTCTTCGCGCGGGGTCGTTTTTTCACTCTAGGGGACGATACGCCATGGCTCAAACTCAGGCAAAACTCGCCGCCGCCATCGTAGGCGCGAGCGGCTACGCAGGCAGCGAACTCACAGGGCTTCTCCTGAAGCACCCCCATGTCGACCTGCAGCATCTTTACGTGTCCGCCAAGAGCGCCGACGCGAGCCGCCCCATCGCCGAAATTGATCCCCGCCTCACCGGCCGCACGACGCTGGCGCTCGAACCCCTCGCCGATCCCGCAGAAGCGGCCAAGACGCTTGACATCGTCTTTCTTGCGACCGACCACTCCGTGAGCGCCGCCGTCGCCCCCGTCTTCAACGCCGCAGGCTGCGTGGTGTTCGATCTCTCGGGCGCCTACCGTCTCTCCAACCCCGCGGACTACCCGAAGTACTACGGCTTTGAACACGCCGCGCCCGAGAGCCTCAAGAAGGCGATCTATTCGCTGGGCGAATTCGTGAACGTGAAGGCCCTGCAGGCAACAGATCTGGTCTCGCTTCCCGGCTGCTACCCCACCGCCAGCCAGCTCGCCTTGAAGCCCCTGATCGACGCGGGACTGCTTGACTCCGCCACAAAGCCCGTGATCGACGCCGTCTCCGGCGTCTCAGGCGCAGGACGCAAAGCCAAGCTTTCGTCCGCCTTCTGCGAAGTGAGCCTCTCGGCCTACGGCGTCTTCACGCACCGCCACCGCCCCGAAATTGAGGAGCATCTCGGACACCGCGTGATCTTCACGCCGCATCTCGGGCCCTTCAAGCGCGGCATCCTCGCCACCATCACCGCGAAGCTCTCCTCCGAGGCCGCCGGCCCCGGAGCCCGAGACGCCATCGCCCGCGCCTATGCCGCGGCCTATGACGGCAAGCCCCTCGTGCGCGTGCGCTCCACGCTGCCCAAACTCGATGACGTGACTAACCTCCCTTTCTGCGACCTTGGCTTTACGACAGACGGCGAAGACGTGATCGTGGTCTCGGCAATCGACAACCTCTTAAAAGGCGCGTCCGCTCAGGCCGTGCAGGTCATGAACCTCAAATTTGGCTTCCCCGAAACCACCGCGCTTCTCTGACTTTTTGCGAGCGACAACGATGCAACAGCCTCTTCTCATCAAGCTTTCCGGCAAGGCGCTGGCCGCGGAAAACGAGCTTCTGACACTCTTTTCGGCTTTGAAGACCGCCAAGACGCCCTTTCTTCTCGTGCATGGCGGGGGCGTTGAGGTGGACCGCCTCATGAACGACCTGCACCGCGAAGTGCGGCGCATCGACGGCCTGCGCGTAAGCACCGCCGAAGACATGCCGCTCATCGCGGGGGCGCTCGCCGGCACCTGCTCCCTCATGCTTCGCGGCATCGCCGTGAAGGCGGGACTCTCGCCTCTGGGACTTGCCGCCACCGACCTTGGCCTTTCCGTCGTCGTGCCGCAGGATGAGCGGCTCGGGCGCGTGGCAAAGGCGGCGCCAGGCTCCGCTCACGCCGCCGAGCGCCTCGCAGGGCTTCTTGCTGCCGGCCTCACACCCGTCATCTCGTCCGTGGGCATTGACGCCGAAGGACGGCTCTGGAACATCAACGCCGACGACGCGGCGCTTGCTGCGGCTCAGCTCCTGAAGTCCCCCCTCATCTTCCTTTCGGACGTGAAGGGGGTGCTTGACGCCAGCAAGACGCTCATTGCCACGCTCACCGAACCTCAGGCAGCGGCTCTGGTGGCGGATGGCGTCATCTCCGGCGGCATGACCGTCAAGGTGAACGCCGCGTTTGCCGCCGCGCGCGCCACGGGCGCTCCCGTCGCCGTCGCCAGCGTCTTTGACGAAACGCTCCCCCAGAAGATCATCTCGGGCGAACTTCCCGGCACAACGTTCGTGCTTTGAGCCCCGCTTCCTTTTGTCAACAAATTTTTTCTTTGGCCTGCATCAAATCGACCTAGGAGAATTACCTTAAGGCCGCCGGTCGATGTTCATAAAATGACCCCACAGGCTCGAAGTCGTCCGGCGCCCCGCCGGACGCCGGGGTGGTCTGTCTCCTAAAAATTAAAAAAGCTCGCTCTCTATTCATTGGAGTTGAAAAAGAAGCATGTCTGAATCCAGCGCCGCGACGAAGGTCATTCCGATCGTCGCCAATCCGTCGGCTGATTTCGCCAATTCGCTGCACATGATCCCTCAGGAAAAGGTGCACAATCTTTCCCCCGTCGGCGTCACCTTGCCCGAAAATGCGCGCCAGACGTTCCGCGGCACGCCCTTTGCCGGCCTCTATGATGAGGCGCTCAACCTGCTGCGAACCCGAAACATTTCGCCCGAGGAGCTGCGCTACCTCTCGCACGCCCTGAACCACCTGCTCGACAAGCGCGGCTTCGGCGCCAGTCCCTTTTATGTGCGCCAGGGCCGCCTCTCCGACGTGGACGCCTTGGAGGAGCTCATCAAGTACTGGGCGACCGTGGGGGAAAACCTGCCGCGCCCCCGCGCCGACATCGTCCGCAACATCGACTCCTTTGCGGTGTGCGAGCGCGATGGCAAGATGGTAGGGTGCGCAAGCCTCTACGTGTATGACTCGGGCCTGGCGGAAATCCGATCGCTCGGCGTCTCGCCCGAAGTGCAGCGTCAGGGACAGGGCCGCGCCATCGTGGAATATCTCCTTGCGCGCGCCCGCACGCTCGACATCGACAAGGTCTTCGTTCTCACCCGCAATCCCAAGTTCTTTGAGAAAGTGGGCTTCACGCTCACCTCGATCGGGGACCTCCCGGAGAAAATTCTCAAGGACTGCGAGAACTGCCGCAAGCACGACCGCTGCGACGAAGTCGCCTACGAATACAATCTGGCGTCCTGAAGCGAACGCCAGCAACCGATTTCTTTCACAAGAAGGATCCAATATGACCGTTACCCGCGCCGATTATGACCACGTCATGATTCCCTGCTATCACCCGGCGGAGATCGTGCTCTCCCACGGCAAGAAGTGCCGCCTCTGGGACACCGAGGGCCGCTCCTACCTCGACTTCGGCGGCGGCATCGCCGTGAACTGCCTCGGCAATGCGCCGAAGGTCGTTCGCAAGGCCTTGAAAAAGCAGAGCGCCCGCCTCTGCCACGTGAGCAACATCTTCACCAACGACGCCACGCTCACGCTCGCAAAGCACCTCACCTCGCTCACGGGCTTTGACCGCGTCTTCTTCACGAATTCCGGCGCGGAATCGAATGAAGCCGCTCTGAAGCTCGCGCGTCGTGCGGCTTTCGATGACTTCGGCGAAAAGAAGGACGAAATCATCTCCTTCACGCACAGCTTCCACGGCCGCACCTTCTTCACGGTGAGCGTGGGCGGGCAGGACAAGTACTCCTCAGGCTTCGGTCCGCGTCCGGGCGCAATCACTCACCTTCCCTTCAATGACATCGCGGCCTTTGAAAAACAGATTTCCAAAAAGACCTGCGCTGTAATTTTCGAACCCGTGCAGGGCGAAGGCGGCGTGCTCCCCGTGGATCCGGCGTTCGCCAAGCGCGTGCGCGAGCTCTGCGATCAATACAACGCCCTGCTCATCATGGATGAAGTACAGACCGGCTGCAGCCGCTCCGGCACTTTCTTTGCGTTTGAACAGATCGGCGTACGGCCCGACATCGTCTCCACCGCCAAGGGCCTCGCGGGCGGCGTCCCCATCGGCTGCGTCCTCACCTCGGAAAAAATCGCCCAGCACTTCAAGCCGGGCACGCACGGCTCCACCTTCGGCGGCAACGCCCTCGCCTGCGCCGTGGGCGAAGCGGTACTTTCCAAGATTTCCAAACCCAAGTTCCTTGAGAAGGTGAAGGCGCGCGGCGAATTCTTCAAGTCGACGCTCAAGGCGCTGAACGACGAGCTGCACGTCTTTTCCGACATCCGCGGCATGGGCCTGTTGCTGGGCTGCGAACTCGTGCCCGAGCTTCGCGAAAAGCTTGGTGAAATTCAGGCTGCCTGCCTCAAGGCCGGCCTCGTTATTCTCACTGCGGGCGGCACAACAATTCGTCTTGCGCCTCCGCTCAACATCAAGCCTGATGACATCACCGAAGGCGTGGCGATCATGAAGAAGGTGCTCTCTCCTTACGCCGCCGCCCTCAACCAAAAGAAGGCGGCAGCGCTTGTCAAGGCCGCCTCTGCCAAGAAGCCCGCTGCCAAGGCTGCCGCAAAGACGACTGAAAAGACGGCCGCAAAGACCGCCACCAAGGCAAAGGCTGTCAAGCCGGCAGCCAAGACTCCGGCCAAAGCACCCGTCAAGGAAACGTCTGCGAAAAAGACGGCGGTGAAGAAGACAGCCCCAGCAAAGGCCCCTGCCGCCAAGCCGGCTGAAGCTCCAGCGGTTGCTGCCAAGGCTGAGGCCCCGAAGGCCTGATGCTCTGAACACTGACGCAGCCTGAAATCGGCGACCGGTTTTCTCCGGCCGCCGATTTTTTGTGTGCAGCGCATCGTCCCCTGCAGCTAAAGGCTTGTGCCTCCATCGGAATACTCAGCATCTCGATGACAGAATCGATTCTCTTACAAAGACAGAGCCGCCCCATTCGTCTGCTCATCCAACAATTTTCTCGTCACTGAATTAGCAAAAACACAACAACTTGACTCTCACTTGACATCCAGATAAAATATTCTCTGTCAGACAATCTTGCATTTGGATTAACAAAACCGGAGGTCTTGCTTGAAAATGCCATCCGCAGAATCTGCATCGCAAAAGTACGGCGGCGACTTGCCGCACAAGCGGCTCCTGCAAAACAAGCAGACGCTGGCGCTTGTCTTGAAAAGCTGTTGCCCGGAATTCCGCGACCTTTCCGTCGCTGAAATCGTGAAGCGCATCGAACCTTCGAATCCGTCTGACCAAATTCGCGGAGAGAACGTCGAAATCTCCGACGGCACCTCGAAAATCGTTCTGGATACACTGACTTCCGTCGATCTTGGATCTTGCCCAATGCTGATCAACGTCGAAGTCCAGGCCGAACGGAATCCTGGCTACAACCTCGATAACCGAGGCACCTACTACATCGCACGCATCATCTCCATTGGGGAAGATCGCGGCTACCTCAAGAGATACCAGCATCTTCCCAAGGTCTATTCCATTTGGCTCATGGTTGATCCCCCAAAGAAACTAGCCGGTGACATTGACATGCAGTACGCCATTACAAAGCGCTTCAAGAAAAATGGCACAATTGAGCTGGTGTCGGACGACCCTGTCAAAAGCAAGTACTGCTTGGTCAAGGTCTACCTGCCAGAAGGCGACCCAGGCCTAGCAAACGGCGATCCAATAAACATCCTCGGCGTATTGTTTCGAAACAGAAACTGTCAGGACAAAAAGAAGTTTATGGAAGACAATGGCCTTCCTGTCAACAAAGATTTGAGTGAGGTTCTTATGCACGTTCGAACTATGGAAGACGTCTTGCGCGACGATTACACAAGAATAGGAAAGGCCGAAGGAAGGGCCGTAGGAAGAGCCGAGGGAAGAGCCGAAGGAAGAGCCGAAGGAAGAGCCGAGGGAAGAGCCGAAGGAAGAGTCGTGGGAAAAGCCGAGGGAAAGATCGAAGAAAAACAAGAAACAGCCATTCGCCTCTTAAAAGAAGGGGCATCCGTTAGTCTCATCCAGACCGCCACAGATCTTTCCGTTGCTGCCATCAACAACATTGCAAAATCACTCAAGGCACCTACTTCTCTTGCCCCCATCTGATTGCGAGAAACTCTTATGCAGGTTCGAACGATGGAAGACGTCTTGCGCGACGATTACACAAGAATAGGAAAGGCCGAAGGAAGAGCCGAGGGAAGAGCCGTAGGAAAGGCCGAAGGAAAGGCCGAAGAAAAACAAGCAACAGTCATTCGCCTCTTAAAAAAAGGGGCATCCTTCAGCCTCATTCAGGTCGCCACCGAACTTCCCATTGCCGCCATCCACGACATTTCCAAGTCGCTGAAATTTCCCATAGCTTCACCAACCTCCGACTAGTCATCAGCCCCTCAGACCTCCTTGTCCACAGCACTCATGTCCTCTTTCGCCACTGGTTCATCCTCTCATCACGAACACCTTCAAACGCTCCAATCCCCAGACGACGAGCTGACTTTTCTAAAAACCGCCGCCGCGTTTGCCAATGGGGCGGGGGGCACAATTTTCTTCGCCCCGCATCCCTTCGGTTTTTCCGATCCCAAGGACGTCACCACCCTTCTTCGACAGACGGAACATCTCCTCGCCGACGGCCTGTCCGCTTCCATCCCACATCTCTCCACCACGGAAGCATTCAAAGACGGTCTCGCCGTGCGAATTGACCTCTTCCCCTGCGCCGAAACGCCCTGTTTTCTTCAATCGGCCGGCCCTGTTGACGGCACGTTCATCCGCGTAGGAACTGAAACAAAGCTCGCATCCGAAACTAACCGCCGAGAGTTGGAACTGCGGCAAACGAACACTTTCTGGGACAGTTCAACGCCCGCAGAAACTGCACCTGCAACAAACGAGCGCATCGACCGTCTCTGTCAGCTTCTTCAAGATGAAGCTCAGAAAATTCATCCGGAACGCGAAACCTCTGCCCCCCTCACGCCGCAGTCGCTCGCAACACTGGGCCTGCTGACCCAGAAAGACGATGCCTTTCTCCCCACCAACGCCTTTCTTCTTTTGGAAGGCTGCAGTCAAAACGCCGGCATCCGCTGCGGCCTGTACCTCGGCACGTCGGACGTGGTGATCGGCGACCTGAAGTCATTCACCGGCCCCCTTCTGGAGCAATTCCACGAAGCAGAAAACTGGCTTCTCTCCAAATTGGAAACCCGGCAGCTTCGCGACGCCAACCACACGACAATCCCTGAGGTGCCGCCCGCTGCCATCCACGCGGCGCTTGTCAGCGCCTTCTGCTACCGCAGCTATCTGCAGCCCGACGAGCCAATTGACGTCGCCGTCTACAAAACTCATATCCTCATCACCACGCCGGGCGGCCTGCCGCTCAACTTCCCGCAAGAATCCTTCCTTGACGGCGCCGCCGGCTTTCGCAATCCAGCGGTCGCAAGCGCGCTCGCCTGCGCCGGCCTCATGGAACCATGGAAAAGCACGGTTCCCCGCGCCCGTCAGGCCATGAAGGCCTGGAGCCTGCCAGCGCCCCTCTATGAACAAACCGGCAGCGCGCTGCGCATCACGCTGCACCGGCCGGGCGACATCGTCCTCAAGGGCGCCCGCCTGCGCGACATTCTGGCGTTTGACACTTCAGACAAGGCTGAAGAATCGCCCGCCGTTGTCGCCGCGAGCACCACTTGCACGGAGCGAGGCCTGAGAATTCTGCAGCTCATGAGCGCCGATGCCGGCATCACCACGCAGGAACTGATGGCAGGTCTTGAACTCACCGAAGGCCAGGTGAAGTTTGAGTTGAAGAAACTCAAGGCGTCCGGCCGTCTCGCTCGAGAGGGCACAAGAAAAGGGCGGTGGCGGATCCTTGTCGATCCGAACGCCGCCCAGGATCCGTCGTAATGCGATGCGGCTCAGAGCTCAAAGAGCCGCGTCAATTCTGACGTCGTCAAGTTCTCGTCAAAGGGCAGGTATTCGCCCTTTGAATTCTTGTAGACGCCGTAAGGCACCGCGCGGCAGCCGCAGCGACGGTGCAGCTTCGTGTTCGTCCACACTCGATTGCGAACCTCCTCCGGAATCTTCGCGAGGTCATAGCGAAAGCCCCGGAAGCCTGAATCACGGAAGTGGTCGTGCTGCTCCACGAACTTTGCTGCCGGATCCTGCGCCATCAAGATCGAAGCGCCCTGCGGATCAGAGTGGATGTTGAGGAAGGCAATCGGACACCAAACCAGATGCACGCGATTCAAAATCGGCTTGACGCGCTCGTAAAGCCGAATGCAGTCAGGACACTGGGCGTCAAAGGCCACATACGCCGTGGGCACGCCCTTCTTGCAGGGAAAAGCAAAGCCCGACGCCTCCTTCTCAAAGGTCTCCCACATCTTCTTCCCGTCCCAGATGACGGGGACATTCGCAGGGGCTGCCTGAACAGCCGGCACTGAAGCGGCCGCAGCTGCCACCGCCACGCCAAGCAACGCCTTGCGGCGGGAAACGTTTTCCATGGTCTTCTCCCATACATTCACACAAGTAGCTTGAGAATACCTCAAGCGGGCGGTCGCCTGCCTTAAATCGGCATGACAAATTTGCAAGCGTCTTTGACTTGCGTCACGTGCTCGCGACGAGATGACACGCCACCGTGCGCGGACCGTTCCGCCCCGTCACCGTCACAACGGCGGGCGCCTCCTCGCAGCAGCGCTTCGTTGCGCAGGGGCAGCGCGGATGAAAGGGGCAGCCCGTCGGAGGCGACAGCGGGCTCGGCACTTCGCCCTGCGGCGCAGGTGCGCGCCTTGCGCCTTCTTCAATCGATGGAATCGCTTGCATGAGCATCTTTGTGTAGGGATGCAAGGGCTCAGAAAAAAGGCTCTCCCGGTCCCCCGTCTCCACGAGACGCCCGAGGTACATGACGCCCACGCGGCTGCTCATGTGGTGAACCACCGCCAGATTGTGCGAGATGAACAGATAGGTGATACCTATCTCCTGCTGCAGCTCGCGCATGAGGTTCAAAACCTGCGCCTGCACGGAAACATCCAACGCGCTCGTGGGCTCGTCGCAGACCAGAAACTCCGGCCTCCCCGTGAGGGCGCGCGCAATGCAGATGCGCTGGCGCTGACCACCCGAAAACTGATGCGGATAGCGCATGAGCGCCTCTTCTGGCAGCCTCACAAGCTTCACTGCCGTCATCACCCGGTCCCGCACCTCCTCCTCAGTCATTTCCGGATGCTGCACCCGCAGGGGCTCCGCCACCGCGTCAAAAATGCGCAGGCGGGGATTGAGGCTCGCATACGGATCCTGAAAGATCATGTTGATGCGGCGGCGCACATCGCTCACGGCTTCCGGATCCGCCGTCGCCACGTCCACGCCAAAAAGCCGCACCGCGCCCGACGTTGGGCGATAGATCCCCGCCACCATCCGGGCGAGCGTGCTCTTTCCGCACCCCGACTCGCCCACGAGCGAGAAGGTTTCCCCTGGCGCAATCGAAAAGCTCACGTCGTTCACCGCGCAAAGCTTCTCCTCCGGCCGACGCCGCACCTTGTCCATCCAGGTGCGGGGCACGGGGAAAAACTTGGTGACGTGGTCAAGCTCCACCGCCATCTTGTCGTAGCTTGTCATCTGCGCGCTCATGCCGACTCTCCCTTCAAGGACTTGGCGTAGCGGAACGCCTGCGGCTCAAACTGAACGAGACGCTCGGGCACCGGTCCGCCCGTGGGTGAAGCCATCCAGCAGCGCGCGAGACATGTTCCCATCGGCATCAGAGGCGGGCGCTCGGTGCGGCAGCGGTCGTTCGCCGCCCGGCAGCGCGGATGAAAGGCGCAGCCCGCCGGAATCGACGCCAGCCCCGGCATCGCGCCGTCAATCTGCTCGAGCCACTCGTTTTGCGAATGAATGTCCGGTATGGCCCCCATGAGCCCCAGCGTATAGGGGTGCTGAGGCCGATGAATGACGTCCGCCACCTCGCCGATCTCCACAATCCGACCGGCGTACATCACCGCCACGCGGTGCGCGGTCTCCGCAATGACGCCCATGTCATGCGTGATGAGCAGCACCGCCATGCGCCGCTCCTTTGCGAGCCGCCCAAGGAGCTCCATGATCTGCGCCTGAATCGACACGTCAAGCGCCGTCGTGGGCTCGTCCGCGATAAGAAGCACGGGGTCGCCCGCCAGCGCCAGCGCAATCACGATGCGCTGGCGCTGGCCGCCCGAAAATTGATGGGGCCAGTGATCAAAGCGCTCAGCAGCGGCCGGAATGCCGGTTTCGGCGAGCAGCGCGAGCGAACGCTCGCGCGCCGCCTGCTTCGTCATGCCAGGGTGGTGCGTGAGAACAGTCTCCGTGAGCTGGTCCCCCACTGTCATCAGGGGATCGAGCCCCGTCAACGGATCCTGAAACACAGCGCCCACCTTGCGCCCCCGCACGACATTCATCGCCTTTTCCGAGAGCTCGTCCACGCGGACGCCGTCCACCCAGATTTCTCCTGCGGCGATGCGCCCCGGAGGCGGCAACAGTCCTAGCACGGCGTTCCCCGTCATGGACTTGCCGGCGCCCGACTCGCCCACCATGCCGACGATTTCGCCTGCGGCAATCGTGAGGTTCACATCGTCCAAGGCCGTGAGCACGCCGCGGCGCGTCGGAATCTCCACACGGAGCCCCTTCACTTCGAGCACGTTTTTCACTTCACTCATCGCGCGCTCCTCACTGCTGCAGACTGGGGTTCACGGCATCGCGAAGCCAGTCCCCCAGCAGGTTCACCGCAAGCACCGCGGCAATGAGAACGACGCCAGGAAAGATGCACATCCACCATTCGCCAGAAAAAAGGTAGTCGTTGCCAATGCGAATGAGCGTCCCCAGCGATGGCGTCGTGGGCGGCACGCCCACGCCCAGAAAGGAGAGCGTCGCCTCCGTCATCACCGCGGTCGCCACATTCACCGCCGCAAGCACGAAGACAGGCCCCAGAACGTTCGGCAAGATATGGCGCCGCATGATGGTGAAGCGCCCTTCGCCAATCACTTGCGCGGCCATCACAAATTCCTTCCCTTTTTCCACGAGCGTCAACCCGCGCACGGTGCGCGCGTAAGGCACCCAGCCCGAAAGCGTGATGGCGAAGATCAGCACAAAGTACGCAAGCGACTCGTGCGCCGCACCGGGAAAGACCGACCGCAGAATCCCATCCACAAGCAACGCCACGAGAATCGCGGGAAAAGAGAGCATCACGTCGCAGACTCGCATGAGGCCAGCGTCCACCCAGCCGCCCGCAAAGCCCGCCACCACGCCCAGCCCCACGCCGATCACAATGGAGAGAACGACGCTCGTGAGACTGATCCCCAGCGAAAGCCGCAGCCCGTAGAGAATGGCGGAAAGGAGATCCCTGCCCTGATCGTCCGTCCCAAGCCAGAAGCGAGCGTCGCCCCCGTCGCTCCACGCCGGGGGCAGATGCGCGTCCACCACGTCAAGGCTCGCCAAGTCAAAGGGGTTTACGGACGAGAGCACGGGCGCGAAAAGCGCTGCCGCGCAAAGGACAAGCAGCACCACCGCCGACAGCCACGCTGCCGGCGTCTTCAAAAAGCTGTAGACGACATCGCTTTGGTCCGCGATCGCCTTCACGCGTGCGAAAAGCCCCATTTACGCCTCGCCGTTCAAGCGTCGTGCAACGAGAAGCGCAAACCCCGTCGCCGCGTCCTTTAAAGCCGCGTCGTTGAAGTCAAAGCCGGGGTTGTGCACGCCCGCCGTGTGCGAGGCATCCCCTACGCCCACCTTCACATAGGCGCCAGGCTTCACGTCCGTCATGAAGGCAAAGTCTTCAGCACCCATGCTCGCGGGAAAGTCCATGTTGACGCTCCCCGCGGCAATCTCCGCGAAGACCCGGCCCGCCGCCTCGCGCTGCTCGTCCGCGTTCACGAGCACCGGATAGAGCCGCACGTAGGTGAGCTTCACCTTGGCGCACGTCGTCACCGAAAAGCCATCGCAGATCTCCTGCAGACGCTTTTCGATGGAATCCTGATCCGCCTTGTCCAGACAGCGCACCGTGCCCGACAGGCGCACCGACTCCGGAATGACGGAGACGCCGTTTTCGTCCCCGCCCTTGATCGAGCCCACCGTCACCACCGCCGGGTGCATCGGATTGATCGTGCGGGAGACGACTGTCTGCAGCGCGAGAACCACCTGCGCCGCGATCACCACCGGATCAATCGTGCAGTGCGGCCGCGCGCCATGGCCGCCCACGCCCACGACGTCAATGTGAAAGAGGTCCGCCACCGCCATCATGGGGCCCTTTGAGATCCCGTAGCTTCCGAGCGGAATGTCCGGCGCGCAGTGCCCCGCAAAAACTTCCGCCACATTCCAGCGCGTGAAGAGCCCGTCCCCAATCATTTTTTTGGCGCCCGCCCAGCCTTCTTCGCCAGGCTGGATGACGATCATCGCCGTGCCCGCGAAATCGCGCGTCGCGCAAAGCGCCGCCGCGGCCGCCAGCGCCCACGACGTGTGTCCGTCGTGCCCGCAGGCATGCATCACGCCGGAGTTCTTCGACGTCCACTCGCACCCCGTCTTTTCCACCAGAGGAAGCGCATCCATGTCCGCGCGCAGCAACACCGTCTTTCCATTGTCAGGACGCTTTCCGCGAATCAGGGCCACAACTCCCGTGCCGCCCACGCCCTCCACAACTTCATCACAGCCAACGCTGCGCAGCGTCTCAGCGGCGAGCTTCGCGGTCTCAAATTCCTTGAGGCCCATCTCCGGGTGCGCGTGAATCTGATGCCGGATCTCAATGATCTTCGGAAGCACCGCCTCCACCGCCGCACGAATTGCCTTCACATCGTCCTTCATCACACACCTCCAGTACGCAAGCGCGGATCGACCGCCAGATAGAGAAGATCCACGCAGAAATTGATCACGACAAAAATCAGAGCAATGAGGCACAGATACGCCGAGAGCACGGGAATGTCCGCAAACTGCACCGACTGCAGAAAAAGAAGCCCCATGCCCGGCCACTGAAACACCGTCTCTGTCACGATGGAGAAGGCGATGATGCCCCCCAGCTGCAGCCCCGTCACCGTGATGACAGGAAGCAGTGCATTTTTGAGCGCATGGCGAAAGTAGATGCTTCGCATCGAAAGCCCCCGGGCGCGGCAGAACTTGATGAAATCGCTTCGCAGCACCTCCAGCATCTCGGCGCGCACCAGGCGAATGACCAAAGCCACCTGAAAGACGGCGAGCGTCACCGCGGGAAGAATGAGATGCGCCCAGCCGTCACGAGTGAGAAGCCCCGTTGTCCAGAAGCCCGCCTTCACCGTCTCGCCGCGCCCGAAAGCAGGCAGCCACTCGAGCCAGACGCTGAAGACGAGGATGAGAAGGATGCCGATCAGAAACGTCGGCAGGGAGATCCCCAGAAGCGAAAAGCCCATCACGGCGTCCGCCCCCTTCGTCTTTCGCGCAAGCGCTGCATAGGCCCCGAGCGGAATGCCGATCACCGTCGCCAGCACCACCGCAACGGTCGCAAGTTCAATCGTCGCCGGCAGCCGCGAGGCAAAAAGATCCGCCACAGGAGCTGCCTGTCGCAGCGACAAGCCGAAGTCACCCTGAACGGCGTTGGAGAGAAAACGCCAGAATTGAATCCAGCCCGAGTCGTTCAACCCCAGCGCCGCCGCCAGGCGCGCCCGGTCTTCGGGCGTGGCGTCCAGCGGCAGCATCTGCGCCACCGGATCGCCCACGAACTGGAAAAGAACGAAGGCCACCGCTGCCACCGCGATGAGAACAAGCACGCCTTCGAAGAACCGTCTGACGATAAAGCTGACCATAAACACGAAACCGGCACGGGATCACAAGGAGGAGCCCGTGCCGCTTGAAAACATGGATTTGTATTCTAGCGGGGAGCTCCCCGCCTTCGGCACGGCTACTTCACCGTCACCCATTCCAACGTGAGCCGATTGTCCGGACGGTGAATGACCGTGACGTTGTCGCGCATCGCCCACGGGATGAGCTGCTCGTAGAGCGGAATGTGCAGCACGTTCTTTTTCTCCACCATCAGCGCTTCGCCAATGAGCGCATTGCGCTTTCCGGCATCCTCCTCAGCGCCGATCGCCTTGATGAGGCGGTCCATCTCAGGGTTGGAGAGCCGGCCGATGTTGCTGATGCCGTTGCCGCCCTTGGGATCGTAGGTGGCCGAAAGGCTCTGCAGCGAATAAAGGGCGTCAAACGTCGACGCGCCCCAGCCCACGAGCCCCGCGGACGTGTCAAAGGAGAGCACCTTCGGGAAGTACTGCGCGCGCGGCATCGTATTGACGTTCACCTTGAGCCCCGCCTTCGCCCACATGGAGGCGAGAGCCTTGCAGACGTTCTCGTCATTCACCCAGCGGTTGTTCGGGCAGTCCAGCGTAAAGGCAAAGCCCTCGGGGTAGCCCGCCTCTTTTAAAAGCGCCTTGGCGCGCCCCACGTCATACGCCGGCACCGCTGCCGCCTCCTTCGTCCAGCCGTTGGCGTTCGAAGCGACAATCGTGCCCGAGGCGTTGGCGGATCCACGCATCACGCTCTTCACCAGCCCCGCGCGATTCACCGCCAAGGAAAGCGCCTCACGCACCTTCACATCCTTGAAGGGGTTGGCGGCAAGCGGTTCGCCCTTCACGCTCTTCACATAGGGCGAATCGTTTCTCGCCTGATCCAGCGCCACCATGAGCGCACGGTTTTCAGCGCCCTCCACGACCTTGACGCCCGCCGAGCGCTTCAAGCGCGGCAGATCCTGCGTCGCAGGATCGAGCACAAACTGCACCTGGCTTGAAAGGAGCGCCGCCGTGCGGGTCGCCGCCGACTGAATCGGGGTGAAGACCGCCTCCGTCACATTGCCGCGGCGGTTCTTCTGATCCCACCAGCCTTCATTGGCTTCGAAGACGGTCTTTACGTCCACTTCGCGGCTTTTCAGCTTGAAGGGCCCCGTGCCGTTGGCGTGGCGCGCCGCCCAGGCTTCCTTCTTGTTGATGAAGTCCTGCGGGATGAGCGCGTCGTGCTTTTCCGCCCAGCTGCGACTCATGATGCGCAAGTCCGTCATCTGATTGAGAAGCACCGGCGAGCCGTTCACCGTCTTCACGAGCACCTCATAGTCACCCTTTTTTTCGGCGCCCAGAATGCCCGTCATGCTGCTTTTGAACTGGCTCTGCGGCGACAGGGCGCGCTCGTAGGAGAAGACCACGTCGTCCGCGGTGAAGTCCTCGCCTTCATGGAACTTCACGCCGCGACGCAGTTGAAAGAGAAAGCCTTCCGGAACGCGCTTCCACGAAGTTGCCAGAGCGGACTCCACCTTCATGTCCTTCGTCCAGCGCACCAGTCCTTCATACACTTCGGCGCAGGCCGCGTTGTTGAGGTTCTCATTCTGTGCATGCACGTCGAACGTCAGGATGTCTCCAGCGCTCGTCCAGTTGAGCGTCGCCGCCGTCGAGGCGCCGCAGGCTGCAGCCACTATCACCGCCGCGGCCGCCGCAGAAAGCGTTCCGTACTTCACGTTGGTCTCCTTCCCAGATAGAAATGCCCTGTTTCAGGGCACGCTTTGATTATGGACGAGCCCCTCTGCCGCCACTTGGGAGAAAGTGCTTAAGCGGCAGGGCGATTTGCGGGAGGCGCAGGTTTTCAGGCGCCGGGATGCAGGCAGTAGCGCGTGGCGCGGGCAACGCCGCGCCGTTCAAAACGCCCATCTTCCAGCAACCTGCTCAATTCCGTCGTCACGGACGCCCGCGACATGCTGACCGCCGTCACAGCGCTTCGGTTCACCAGGAGGTCCACTGTCTGCAACTGATCGTCTGTCATGGAGAATCTGAAAAATAGTTAATTTTCATATAGCTTTGTTAATTGCTCAATTTTAGTTGATTTTCTCGCTCAGCCAGCCGTCGTTTCCGTCAGGCAACAAAAACGCCGCGCTCCCGTCCATCTCTGGCGGAAAACGCGGCGGCTGCCGAAACAAAGGTCAAAAGGTGCTACGGCCGGCGGCGGATCTCCTCCACCACTTCAGCGTCCTCGACCACCACAGTGCGGCGCACGCCGGCACGGGCGCGATCCCCCGGACGCATTCCAGTCGTCTTTTCTTCCATCGCGGCTTCCGCCGCGCGGTCCGCGGCATCCTCTTCACCACGCATCTGCTGCGCCATCTTGCGGCGAAGCGCGTCGATCGGATCCCCATGGCGCCAGCGCCAGTACCAGCCGTAGGCAATAAGCCCCAGAAAGCAGAGAAGAAGGAAAAGGAGGATGCCGCCGATGAAAGGCAGCAACAGGATTCCCAAGCCAACCATGCCGGCGGCCACAAGCGCCGTGACGATAAACTGAACGATCGGATTGACGGAACGGCCGTTGATATAAAGCGCCATGAGCTGCGGTTGCCTCTGCCGGGGAAAAGCGGGTTGAGAAAAAGTTCAGAAGGATATTCTGCAGGATTTCGACCGCCTTTGCGCCTCCCCGCCGGCTCGAAATGTAAGAATTCTCTTCCTTTTGCGACAGAAGACAACAAAGAGCGTTTTTGTTAGCTCTCCGTGTCTACCCGAAGTCGAATTCTCTCGTTCGAGGTCACTGCGCCCTGCGCGAATCCTTTATCATTCGCGCCAACCCGATCCGCCCGTTATTGACGGATTCTATTGATATTCAATGTCGGATTGACGCGGTCGATCACCGCAACCTCGACCAGCGCCCTCTCGCGCTAGTCCATCCGATCGTTCTCAGTGAAATTGCAATGACTACTGCTTCCTGCCGGCAGCCCCTGCCCGACGTGCAAAGCACCGTTGACACCCGAAGGATCGCTATTGACCGCGTGGGCGTCCGGGGCCTCACCGTTCCCATGACGGTTCGCAGCGTGACGGGCGAACAGCCCACCGTCGCCAACGTCAACATGTATGTATCGCTCCCCGCCGAGCACAAGGGAACGCACATGTCCCGCTTCGTGGCGCTTCTCGCCGACAATAAAGAAGCGCTCTCCGAACCGATGATGCGCGAGCTTCTGGAGAAGATGCTACAGCTTCTTGAAGCTGACGGCGGCTTCATTGAAGTGAGCTGCCCCTTCTTCGTGATGAAGGCGAGCCCCGTGTCGGGCCTGAAGAGCCTCATGAACTACGAAGTGCGCTTTGTCGCCGAAAAGAAGGCGGGCGTCACGAAGATCCTTCAGGAGGTGAAGGTGCCCGTCACAAGCCTCTGCCCCTGCAGCAAGGAAATCAGCGAATACGGCGCGCACAACCAGCGCAGCCACCTCACGATTTCGCTTGAGCTCGCCAAGGACATGTCGCTTGAAGAGCAGATCCGCGTCGCGGAAACCTCCGCCTCGTGCGAGCTCTGGAGCCGCCTGAAGCGCAGCGACGAAAAGTACGTCACCGAATACGCATACGACCACCCGAAGTTTGTGGAAGACATCGTGCGCGACATGGCGCGCCAGCTGAACGCCGAAGAGCGCGTCGTCGCCTACCACGTCACCGCGGAGAACTTCGAATCGATCCACAATCACTCGGCCTACGCCGAAATCGAGCGCGACAAGCGCGTCGCGTAATCTTCACGCCGCCTTCGCTAAAATACGGCGTTTGCGGCGGAAAAAACGGGAAAATTTCCCGCAGAAAGCCGCCTTCCGGGGCGGCTTTTTTCTTCCGTCCCCCTCGGACAATTTCCGTTACGCGTTGTCGCCCGTTCTTAATTCAGGCGGCCTCGCGACTTTGATAATGTTAGGCGAACCGGCCGCGAGCGGCACCCAGAGGATGACGATCCTTCCCCAAAAAAGCCTCCCGCTCAGCCCCTTTGCCAACGACACGTGTCACAAATAAAAAATGATTGAAGAACAGAAAGCAGCCCTCGCCGGCCTTCTCGGCGACGCTTTGAAGACCGTCGGCATCGAAGGCGTCACGCCTCGGCTTGACCGCCCGAAGGACGCTCAGCACGGCGACTTCGCCTGCACGGCCGCCCTGCAGTGCGCCAAGATCCTCAAGAAGAATCCGCGCGAGGTGGCGCAGCTCATCGTGGACGCCATGAAGGCCGACGCTCGCTTTGCGGGGCTTCTTTCCGCCGTGGAGATCGCCGGCCCCGGCTTCATCAACCTCACCCTCAACAAGGAAGCGACCGCCGGCATCGTGCGCGACGTTCTCACGAAGGGCTCCGCCTTCGGCACGACGAACGCCATGCAAGGCCAGAGCGTGCTTCTTGAGTACGTCTCTGCCAACCCCACGGGACCGCTGCACCTCGGACACGCCCGTCAGGGCGCTCTGGGCGACGTGCTCTCCCGCGTGATGGGCACGCAGGGCTATCGCGTGATGCGCGAGTTCTACTACAACGACGCGGGCGTACAGATTGAAAACCTCACGAAGAGCGTGAAGGCGCGCGCTCTGCAGTTGGAAGGGAAGGCCACTGACGCCGGCTTCCCTGAAAACGGCTACCACGGCGACTACATCATGGACATCGCCCGCGACTGGATCGCCAAAAAGCCTATCACCACAATCTCCGGCGAAACGGTGACGCCTACGGGCGACACCGAAGACGACGCGGGCATTCGCCGCTACTCGGTTGCGTACCTTAGAAACGAGCAGGACAGCGACTTGAAAGCGCTCGGCGTCGCCTTTGACAACTTCTACCTCGAAAGCTCGCTCTACACCGACGGCCGCGTCGAGCGCGCTGTTGAGGCCATCAAGGACGCAGGCTACACCTACGAAGCCGACGGCGCCCTGTGGCTGCGCACGACGGATCCCGCCTTTGCGTACTTCAAGGACGACAAGGACCGCGTGATGAAGAAGACAGACGGCCACTACACGTACTTCGTGCCTGACGTCGCCTATCATCTCGCGAAGTTTGAGCGCGGCTTCACGCGCGCGATCAACATTCAGGGGTCGGACCATCATGGCACGACAGCGCGCGTGCGCATCGGCCTGCAAGCCGCCTCGAAGACGATGGGCGTCACGATCCCCGTCACCTTCCCCGAATACCTTCTGCACAAGATGCTCCTCGTGATGAAAAACGGCGAGGAAGTGAAGATGAGCAAGCGCGCGGGCACCTACGTCACGCTGCGCGACCTCGTGGACTGGGTGGGCCGCGACGCCGCCCGCTACTTCCTCGTCTCCCGCAAGTCCGACGCCGAATTCGTCTTTGACATCGACCTCGCGGTGAAAAAGAGCGACGAGAACCCCGTCTACTACCTGCAGTACGCCCACGCCCGCATCTGCTCGGTGCTCGCGCAGGCCGAAGGCAAGGGCTGGAAGGTGCCCACGGAAGCCGAAGCCGCGCAGCTTGATCTTGCGGCGCTTGACACCCCGCAGGCGAAGGCCCTCATCGCAAAGATGGGCGACTGGGCCAACACGCTCACGGTGGCGGCGCGCGACCTCGCTCCGCACTTGATCTGCGTTTACTTGAAGGAGCTCGCCGCCGACTTCCACGCGTTCTACAACGCCGACCGCGTGCTGGTCGAAGACGACGCCGTCCGAAATGCGCGTCTTGCCCTTTTGCTCGCCGCCCGCCAGGTGCTGCGCAACGGTCTCACCGTGCTCGGCATCTCCGCGCCCGACCACATGTAACCGGGAGTCCCCACGATGCCCGCCAAAAAGTCTTTCGGAGCCGCCGCGCTCTTCTGGTCGTTTGCGCTCGGGGTCACCGTGGCGCTCGCGATCAGCGCCGCGGCCTTCAAGATCATCAACGACGCGCCCGTCCCCTTCGTCTCGAAGGTGCAGGCCGTCCAGAACGACGATGACGGCGTGCGCCGTCAGAAGGATCCCAACCAGGCCCTCTACAAGGAAGGCCAGGGAACGGTTCAGAAGACGGCGGACGCCGTGGCGACCATCACCGCAACGGGCTCCGTCGCAAACGGTCCGACGATGGCGCCTGCGGACCAGGCGGCGGCTGACGACAAGCTGGACACCCGCCGCTACTGGGTGCAGGCAGGCGCCTTCAGCCAGAGCACGGATGCCGAAAGCATGCTCGCCCGCATCGCCTTCATTGGACTCGACGCGAAGATCAGCTACCGCAACGAAGACGGCAAGCGTCTCTACCGCGTGCGCGTGGGGCCCTTTGACACCAGCGCTCAGGCCGAGGAAATCAAGCAGAGCCTCGCCGACAATGCCATTCAGGGGACGGTGCTCCGTCTCCAAGACTGATTTTTGAAAGGAAATTTCATCATGCTGTCTCGCCGCCGGCTCGTTGCCGTCTCCGGAGCCTCCCTCGCGCTCTCGGGCCTGCCCCTCGCGTCCTTCGCCGCCTTCACCGCCGGCAAGGAGTACCTCGTGGTGCGCCCCGAGGTGCCCATGGCCGGAAAGCCCGTCATCATTCATGACTTCTTTGCCTACACGTGCCCGCACTGCCTCACGTTCGCTCCCGTGATGGAGGAGTACGTGAAATCCCTGCCCGCCGACGGCTCCGTCAAGGTGGTCCGCGTCCCCGTGGCCTGGAGCGACACCTACGAAATCTTCCCGCGCACGTATTTCGCCTTTGAAGCGCTCGGCAAGCTCTCCACTCTTCACATGCCCTTCTGGGAGTGGGTGATCAAGGAGGAGCACGACTGGAAGGACGTCACCGACATGACAAACGACGTTCAGAAGTGGGTGACCGGCCACGGCATCACCGAATCCGTCTGGAAGCGCTCCATCGCAGGCTTCTCTGTGGTTGCGAAATCCCGCCAGGCCTCTTCTCTCTGGAAGAGCTATGGCGTTGACTCCACGCCGTCCGTGGGCGTTGCGGGCAAGTACCTCACGGCGCCGCATTTGGCGGGCACTCGCCGCCGCACGATTGACGTGCTTCGCGAGCTCGTAGAAACTGCCAAGAAAGCTTGATTCTTCCCGTTTAGGAGACCGTCATGCGCATCTTCATCACCGGCGCCTCCAGCGGCATCGGGGCCGAAATGGCCAAGATCTTCGCCGCGCGAGGCGATGTGCTGGGCCTTGTGGGCCGCAGCAGCGAAAAGCTCGCCTCCGTGCTTTCCCAGCTCCCGGGCGCGGGCCACGAAACGTATGCGCTTGACGTCACTGACCGGCAGGCGCTCGCCGAAGCCGCCCGCGACTTTGAAGCCAAGGGGGCTGTTGACACCGTCATCGCCAACGCCGGCATCTCGATCGGCGTAAAGACCGAATACGCCGAAGACATCGACGTTTTGGAGCGCGTCTACCGCACCAACGTCTTTGCGATGGCCTACACCTTCCAGCCTTTCATCGAACCGATGGCCCAGCGCGGCCGCGGCCACTTCGTGGGCACGGGATCGGTGGCAGGCATCCGGGGCCTGCCGGGAAGCGAAGCTTACTGCTCAAGCAAAGCGGCGGTGATCAGCTACCTCGAGAGCCTTCGAAACGACGTGCGCAAATTCGGCATCGACGTGACAACGATTTCGCCCGGCTTCGTTCGAACGCCGCTCACCGCGAAAAACCCCTACAAGATGCCCTTCATTCTGGACGCCGACGAATTCGCGCGGCGCGCGGTGCGAGCGATCGACGCGCACGTCTCCTACCGCACGATTCCGTGGCAGATGGGGATTGTCGCAAAGCTCCTTCGAATGCTGCCCAACGGCGTCTTCGACAGAGCCGTCGCCGGCCGCGGTGAAAAGCCGCGCGCAGGCGAGCTCTGATCCGCTTGTGTTGAAGCCGGCCGACGCGCCGGCTTTTTATTCTTCAAAAAACTGCTCTTCCCATTGATTTGTTTTTGCTTTTCAGTATGTGATTTTTTGCACATATGTGAACTTCTCAAAAAATTTGATCTCGAACTTATAAAAAGTAAGCTCCCCATACCTCCGAAAATGACAAAAAATCAAAGACAATCCCCCAACAA
>CAVJBF010000029.1:0-26223 GCA_963647785.1 Acutalibacteraceae bacterium | reverse complement strand
GTCAATAAAAAAGCAGAAAATATCTGCAATTTTCAGGTAGAACTCTCGAGACAGGCGGCAAAACCCAAGGTTTTCAGCCAGTCGCCGTGGCACCTTCTTGCGACAAGCTATAAGATTCCTCCTCATTTCAACCTCATCCTCGATTTTTCCGAAACCAACTCATGCGCACCGCTTTTCTGAGCCTGCATCTTTCCATCTTGCTTGCGGGCTGGACAGGCATCTTCGGCAAGTTGATCGACCTCTCCGCCTACCTCGTCGTCTGGTGGCGCGCCCTGGTGGGAGGAATCGCTCTCTGGCTGATCGTCGCCGCCATGAAAAAGCTGCAGGCAACCACCTGGCGTGATCGCCTCAGCATCCTCACGCTGGGCGCCTGTCTGGGATTTCAATGGATCGGCTTTTACGCCGCCATCAAGGAGAGCAATGTCAGCATCGGCGTCGTGACCTTCTCCACCGTCGGATTCTTCACTGCGCTCTTTGAACCGCTTCTTGAGCGCCGTCTCCCATCCGTCAAGGAAATCAGCTTCTCGCTTCTCACCATTCTCGGCATTGCTCTCATCTTTCATTTCGACTCGCGCTACCGCCTCGGCATCTTCTACGGCGTCCTTTCCGCCGCCGGCGCTGCGCTCATTGCGATCTTCATGAAGCGAAGCCAGCGACGGCACAACACTCAGACCGTGCTACTCTGGGAGTTTGCCGGAGCATTCCTGGCCCTCACCGCCGGACTGCCCATCCTCTTTCATGTCGCGCCCGACACCGTCTTCTGGCCGACGCTTTGGCCCGATGCACTTTACATTTTGATCTTTTCCACCGTGGTGACGCTAGGCATGTACCTGCTGCAACTCGTTGCCCTGCAACGGATCTCCGCCTTCACGATGAACCTTTCGTACAACCTCGAGCCCATCTACTCGATACTCATCGCCATGGTGCTCTTTGACGAGGCGCGTGAATTGAACGCCTCCTTCTGGTGCGGCCTCGTGCTCATCGGACTCTCCGTCGTGCTTCAAACCGCATCTGTGTTGCGAAGCCGCTGCACGGAAGTTCACGAAGTTGAGGCAAGGCACTGAGTGCATCATCTCGTCAGAGTTCCTCGTCACCCAAACATCCTCACGATCGAGCCTCTCGTCAAGACTGCAGTGCGTTTAGATTTTGATTAAATGCTGTTTTACGTAGAAACAAACGAGGCAATTATCAGAATTAAAACGCCGGTTTGGGGCTTTCCCGTCTGTTCGGGCGACGGTTTGAATGCGGGCGTCCCCTACGCTCCTCGCGGGATCACAAGCATCGACGCCAGCCTGCCATGTGTTTTTCGGTTTCATGCAAATCGAGCCCGAAACATCATCTGTCCGGGCTCCATTTCGTTGGTGCGTCGGCCGAAGGCGCTTCCGCCAGAACCGACCAATGGATCTCTAGTCAACGCTGCTTCAAACAAGAAGCGTCAAAAATGCCGCCGCCGGAAACACCGCCTGCGCAGAGTCAAAGCGGTCATAAAAACCACCGTGCCCCGGAAGAAGATGACTTGAATCCTTCATCCCCGCCTGACGCTTCTGCGCTGACTCAAAGAGGTCGCCCGCAATCGACATGGCAACCAAAAGGAACACCGTCGCAAAGCCTGCCACATGCCCCAGCCGGTCAAAGACAAGGCTCGTAAAGATCACGTCCTTCGGCAGCAGCTCAAACGCCGCTGCAGCAAAGAGGAACACGAAAACCACGGCCCCCGCTGCGCCCGCCCAGGTCTTCCCCGGACTGATCGCAGGCGCCATCTTCGTTTTTCCGAAAGCACGGCCGCAGAAGTAAGCGCAGATGTCCGCGAGCCACACCACGGCAAAGACAGAGAGCATGAAGACAATGCCCTTTGACATCGTCACCATGAAGCCCAGCCACGTCGCGAGGGGAAAGACCCACGCCAAGACCGCAGACACCGCCTTGTTCATGCGAAAGCCCTGCTCGCGCCGCGCAAAGAGCACCGCTGTCAAAACGATCCACGCCGCCGTCACGACGCCCGTCACCACAACGAGCACGTCCGCCGGCGGAAGAAGTCCGGTGAACGCCACAACGCCCGCCAAAAGTGTCGTCGTCACGCCCGCCCCGATCGCAGAACCGCGGCTTGCCCCCAGCATGCGAAGCCATTCAGCCAGAGCCGCCATGAAGGCGCCAGCCATCAGCGTTTCAAATAAGGGTAGCGAAACGTGCCAGGCAGCCGCGAAGATCGCAAGGAGCACCGCCGCTGTGATCACACGAGTTTTGAGCATTTGTTGACTCCTTTCAAGGCTAGCCGCCGTTTTTCACCTGGTCGCCCGTTTTTCCAAAGCGTCGCTCACGACCGGCAAACCACGCCATGGCTTCTTCCAAATCTTTGGCAGCAAAGTCAGGCCAGAGCACTTCCGTAAACCAGAGCTCGGCGTAAGCCGCCTGCCAGAGGATGAAGTTCGAGATGCGCTGCTCGCCACCGGTGCGGATCATGAGGTCCACCGGGCCCGCCCACGAGAGGTTGAGGCACTCGTTAATCGTCTCCACCGTCACGGGGCGCCCGGCAGAGATCAGACGATTCACCGCATCCGCAATGTCCCAGCGGCCGCCGTAGTTCGCACAGATGTTCAAGGTCATCGACTGGCAGTGCGCCGTCACCGCCTCCGTCTCGCGAATGGTGCGCTGCAACTCGTCAGGGAACGCCGCCGTGTCGCCCACGACATGGAGCCGTATGTCCGTTTCGAGAAGCAGCTTCTTCTGGTCCTTCAACCCCATCACGAAGAACTTCATGAGGGCGTTCACTTCATCGGCGGGACGCTTCCAGTTTTCACTCGAGAATGCAAAAACCGTGAGATGCTTCACGCCCGCCCGTCGCGCAGCTTCCGTCAAGCGCCGCAGCGCCTGCATGCCACGTCGATGGCCTTCGACGCGCGGCATGAAGCGGGCCTTGGCCCAGCGGCCGTTCCCGTCCATGATCACCGCTACGTGCTGAGGAATAGACTGAGTCATGAAATTAATTCTGCGTATAACAAAAAGCCCCGCGGAAAGCGCTGGTCGCCTCCGGCGGGGCTCATGAAGGAAAGCTTCACAACGGACTAGACCGTCATCACTTCCTTTTCCTTGTCGGCGACGGCGGCATCGACGAGCTTGATGAACTTGTCCGTCAAGGTCTGGATGTCCTTTTCAGCAGCGCGGCTCTCGTCCTCGCTCACTTCCTTCGCCTTCTCAAGCTTCTTCACCTGTTCGTTTGCGTCACGGCGGAGGTTGCGGATAGCAACCTTCGCGTCTTCGCCTTCGGCGCGCACGACCTTCGTGATTTCACGACGACGCTCTTCGGTCAAGGGCGGCAGCGGCACGCGGATGAGGTCGCCGCTCGTCGCGGGATTCAAACCCAGATCGCTCGTCAAAATCGCCTTTTCGATGATCGGAATCATCTTGCGATCCCAAGGCTGCACCGTGAGGGTGCGGGCGTCTGCCACGCCAAGATTCGCCACCTGAGAAAGGGGCGCCATGGAGCCGTAGTACTCCACCTGAACGTGTTCGAGAAGACCAGTGGAAGCGCGACCCGTGCGCAGCTTCACGAATTCTTCCTTAAGAGACTCCACGGAGCGCGTCATCTTGTGCTCGGCGGTCTGACGGATTTCAGCAATAGTGGTCATGATGGCCTGATGTCGTTAGTGTTTCGCCCGAAGGCAGTCGGTTGATTATAAGTGAACGAGCGTGCCTTCGTCTTCGCCCATCACAACGCGAGCCATGGCGCCCTTCTTCAAAATGGAGAAGACCTTGATCGGCAGCTTCTGGTCGCGGCAGAGCGCGAATGCCGTGGCATCCAAAACCTTCAGATCGCGTTGCATCGCTTCGTTGAAAGTGATGTCATGGTAGAGCGTCGCGTTCGGATTCTTCTTCGGATCCTCGGAATAGATGCCGTCCACCTTGGTCGCCTTCAAAACGATCTCAGCACCGATTTCTGCGCCTCGCAGCGCCGCCGTCGTGTCAGTCGTGAAAAAGGGATTGCCCGTGCCAGCGCCGAAGATCACGACGCGGCCCTTTTCCAAGTGACGCAGCGCGCGGCCGCGGATGTAGCGCTCAGCGACTTGCTCAATCGTCAAGGCGCTCTGCACGCGGGCTTCAACGCCTGCGTTGCGAAGCGCATCCTGCAGCGCCATCGCGTTCATGACGGTGGCAAGCATGCCCATGTAGTCGCCCGTGGCGCGGTCCATGCCCGTGGCACCAAGCGCCACGCCGCGGAAGATGTTGCCGCCGCCCACGACGATGCCCACCTGAACTCCGAGATCAAGCACTTCCTTGATGTCTTCCACAATCGACGCAAGCGTCGTGCGGTTGATGCCGAAGGCGTCTTCGCCCATCAGCGATTCGCCGGAAAGCTTCAGAAGAATGCGTTTGTACTTGGGTTCACGCTTGGCGTCGGTCATGACCGTCTCTCCTCTCGATTCTTTAGTCCGCAAAAAAGGAACGCGTCGGTGTGCCGCCGGCCCGCTCCCAGAATTTGGGGCGGATGATAACGCGAAACGACGGGCTTCGGGCTGAGGCGAAACAGAGATTTTGACGACGCAGTCCTCACGCCCCTGAGGGCAAAGGATTTCCGATTTTCACGCTCGCAGCTCCCATCAACCTGCCTGGCAAACGAAAAGAAAACGCCGCTTCCGCCTGCTCGCCTTTTAGGAGAGCAGACGGAAACGGCGCCTTGAACCTGAAGCCAGAATAAAAGCCGGCTCAGGGCATCAATTAAGCCTTGCGAGCCGCAGCCGTCTGGGCAGCCACTTCAGCCGCGAAGTCGTCCTGACGCTTTTCAATGCCTTCGCCCACCACGTAGAGCGCGAAGTCAGCGACAGAGGCGTTCTTGCTCTTCAGAAGCTGAGCGATCGTCTGCTTGTCATCCTTCACGAACGGCTGGTTGAGAAGGGTGACTTCCTTCAGGAACTTCTGCACGGTGCCTTCGGCGATGCGTTCGAGCATGGCTTCGGGCTTGCCGGCTTCCTTCGCCTTTTCGATGGCGACGCGGCGTTCCGTGTCAATGAGCGACTGATCGATGCCGTCCTTGTCAAGGGCCTTCGGCTTCGAAGCGGCGATGTGCATCGCCACGTCGTGCGCGAGATCGTCGTCGCCGCCCACCACGTCAACGAGGGCAGCGATCTTGCTGCCGCCGTGCACGTACTGGTGCAGCTTGCCCTGAGCTTCCATGCGCTTGAAGCGACGGAAGGTCATGTTTTCGCCGATCTTGCCGACGAGCGCGGTGCGCACGGCTTCAAGGGGCTGACCATTCAATTCGAGCGCAGCGAGAGCAGCCACGTCAGCGGGATTCTTTTCCGCAACGAGCTTGGCAGCGTCGGCAGCCATCTGGAGGAATTCGGGGTTCTTCGCGACGAAGTCAGTTTCCGAGTTGACTTCGAGGATCGCGGCGGTCTTGGCATCGGGAGCGATGTAGACGGCCACAACGCCTTCGGCGGTGACGCGGGCGGCGGCCTTGCTCGCCTTGTTGCCGAGCTTCACGCGCAGGATCTCTTCGGCCTTGGCAGCGTCGCCTTCAGCTTCCGTGAGGGCCTTCTTGCATTCCATCATCGGGGCGTCGGTCTTTTCACGAAGCGCCTTCACCATCGCGGCAGTAATAACAGCCATTCTTTAGAACTCCTATCGAGTCGGAACCGGCACCAAGCCGATTCACTGAGAAAATTGGGTAGCGGTATGAAAAAAGGCGCATTCCGGGACTCGCCGGAAGCGGGTCAGAAGGTGCGCCTTTTTTGCTTGACTAGCAGCCGGAAGAATTAGGCAGCGGGGGTCGCTTCGACTTCCACGAATTCTTCAGCGGTGGCTTCTTCAGCGCCGGTAGCGCGATCAGCCTTGCCAGCGAGCACCGCGTCAGCGATGCCGGCGGCGTAGATCTTGACGGCCTTCGAAGAGTCGTCGTTGCCGGGGATGACGTAGTCAACGCCGTCCGGGCTGCAGTTCGTATCGACAACAGCCACAACCGGAATGCCGAGCTTGTTGGCTTCGGAGATGGCGATCTTGTGGTAGCCGACGTCAACGATGAAGAGGGCGTCCGGGAGGCTCGTCATTTCCTTGATGCCGCCGATGGACTTGTTGAGCTTCTCGATTTCACGGGTGAAGTCGAGGGCTTCCTTCTTGCTCATCTTCTCGAGGCCGCCTTCGGCGATCGTCTGCTCCATGTCCTTCAGGTGACGGATCGTCTGCTTCACGGTCTTGAAGTTGGTGAGCGTGCCGCCCAGCCAGCGCTGGTCAACCCAGCCGCAGCCGCAGCGCTGCGCTTCTTCAACGATGATTTCACGGCCGCCGCGCTTGCTGTCCACAAAGAGGACCTTGCCGCCGCGAGCCGCGAGTTCACGGATGAACTTCGTGGCTTCGTCGAACTTTTCAACCGTCTTTTCGAGGTTGATGATGTGAATCTTGTTGCGGGCGCCGAAGATGTACTGAGCCATCTTCGGGTTCCAGAAACGGGTCTGGTGGCCGAAGTGGCAGCCCGCCTCGAGCATTTCACGCATGCTGGTCATTTGAATTACTCCAAGTTTTATCAGTCTTACGCCGGTCGCGCGGTTGTCTCTCATCGAGCCACCTGGATGTCGTCCGGCGCGCTATTTACCGAGCCCGCCGCCTACCAGAGCGACCGGCCCAACCATGTCTGACGAAAGAGGAATCCCCCTGTCGGCAAAGACGCATGATTATATCGAAAGGCAACTGGGTTTACAACCGTTTTTCCCATTCTCAACTTCCTCGCTTCCATGCTTCGGCTTCATCATTCAAAATGCGCCCTATCAATCCTTCCTTATTCATTGATTTTTTATAGGAAAACTCATCACCTCCAACATTTGACTCTATAATGACAACAAATCCCTTCATGGCTTCGCTTGAACCACCATCGTCCCCACCTGCCTAAAGGCAGAGGCTTGAGAAAGCAAGCCTTGATTGACTAGCACCAGGTTGGCGAAAGCCAAACTACGTTGGTTGCGGAATGCATAGGCACCGCGGAATGTCAATCCTAGTCCCGCGCTCTGCGACCCGTGATTAAAAGCACTGAGAGGCAGGTGCGGTGTTGCGGACAAGATCCCCCTCCCAACATGAGCGAAGGATTTTTACCGGGCTTAAGCCCGAGGAAACAAACTTGAGAGTATTTGTTTTGAACCAACGAGGACAGCCGCTGATACCGTGCTCACCGACTAAGGCTCGGCGTTTGCTAAAGGAAAAGAAGGCGGTGGCAAAGCGTCGTACGCCCTTTGCCATCCAACTCACTCAAGCGACGGGCGAAACCGTGCAGCCAGTGACGCGGGACGTCAATGCCGGATCGAAAACCATCGGCTTGTCGGCTTCAACGGACAAGGCGGAACTCTACGCCTCAGAAAACGAGCTTTGCACCAACGTCATGGACTTGCTTTCCACCCGCCGGGCCTTGCACTGTGCTCGCCGCCCCCGAAAGACGCGCCATCGCGCGCCGCGCTTTGACAATCGCGTTCACAGCAAGAACAAGGGCTGGCTGGCGCCAAGCATTGAGAACAAAACCCATGCTCACCTCTGCCGAGTAGCGGCCGTCCGAAAGCTCCTGCCAGTATCGAAGATCGTCGTAGAGACGGCGTCTTTCGACCTCCAGAAGATCAAAAATCAGGCCATTGAAGGCACTCAGTATCAGCAGGGCGATCAGCTCGGCTTCTGGAATGTACGCGAGTACGTTCTTTTTCGGGACGGGCATAAGTGCTGTCATTGCCACAGCAAATCCAAGGATCCGATTCTCAATGTCCATCACCTTGAAAGCCGGAAAACGGGTGGAGACGCACCGAACAATCTCATCACGCTCGGTGAAACCTGCCATAAGGCGTACCACGCTGGAAAGATTGTCCTGAAGCAACAGCGGGGGCAAAGTTTTCGTGATGCAACCTTCATGGGCGTCATGCGGCGGACCTTCTTCAATCGTCTGAAGGCGCAACATCCCGAAATTGAGGTGCAGAACACCTGCGGCTATATCACCAAGAACAACCAAATTCAGCACGGCGTCGAGAAAACACATCTTGCGGATGCTTTCTGCATTGCGGGAACCTTTGGAGCCATGCGGCTCGGCGGTTATTTCCTTCAGAAGCAGACGCGCAAGCACAATCGAGAGTTGCTCAAGATGTCAATTCTCAAGGGCGGCGCCCGCAAGCGCCAGCAGGCGCCTTGCGAAGTGAAGGGCTTTTGCTTGTTCGACAAGGTGCGGTACGCCGGACAGGAAGCGTTTATCCATGGCCGCCGTAGTTCTGGCTCATTTGGCATTCGCTCGCTGACGGGCGAACGAATTTCTGCCGGCGTTAGTTGCAAGAAACTGAAACTTCTGGAAAAGCGAAAAACGTTTTTAATTCAACTGATCAAGGAGAACGCGATTCCTCACGCGACTGAAGTCGCAGGTTTCCTCGCGTAATTTCTATGAACACAACTCTTTCACTGAAGCTTGCCCCCTTCGGCGAATCGGTCTTCTCGGAAATTCGAGAAGGCAACTTTTCCTATGTCGACAAAACGCACTACATTGAATTGCTGGAAGGTTGCGGAACCCGATTTCCCTTCATCATCCGCCCGCGACGCTTCGGAAAAACGCTCTTTACCTCAACTCTTCAGGCTTACTACGATCGAGCTGCCGCTGATGACTTTGAAAAGAATTTCAAAGGAACCTACATCGGTCAGCACAAGACAAAACTTGCCAGCACGTTTTACGTTCTTAAACTTGATTTTTCAGGTATTAATACAATTGATTTGATTATTTCATTCACCAAGGCGTTAAAAGAACGCTTGCAGGAATTTTTTTCCCGCTACCCCATTGAGGGATACCAGTCATTCCTTAAAGAAAAGGCAGAAAAAGCAACCGATCCTTCCTCACTTCTTGTTGACTTCATCGCCTTCACTCGGCCGGTCACAGGACGAAAGCTCTTTGTCATCATCGATGAATACGACAATTTCGCCAATGTCTTGCTTTCATCGAACCCCAAAACTTTCCTAAAGATCACCACCACTGACGGCTTCTTCAAAAACTTCTTCAGTCAGCTGAAGCGATGCGCTGTCGAACAAGGCAGCATCGCCCGCATTTTCATCACGGGCGTCACGTCCATCTCTCTGGACTCAATGACGTCAGGTTTTTCCATTGCCAAGAACCTTACCTCCTACCCTAGCCTTGCCGGCATGTATGGCTTCAGTGAATCCGAGTTAGCGTCTCTTGTGCCTCAACTCGTCAATCTTAAAAAAATGGGATTCACGATCAGCGAGCTGGTCGCTCGCATGCAAGAGTGGTACAACGGCTATCGCTTTAGCTTTGACAGCGACGAGACGGTTTTCAATGCTTCAATGTGCTTGTATTATCTAGATTATTTACGGAATTTTAATAGAGAACCCGATCAGCTTTTAGATCCATCCGTCGCCAGCGACCTTAGCAAAATTCACGGCATTCTTAAACTTGGTCAAAAAAAGGATGTAGAGGACATCGTACGACAAGCCATCAGCCGCACCCCCATCCCTTTCAGCAGGGAGCCCGAACAGCTAAACCTTCAAGCCAATGGCCGTCTTTCAAAGAAAGGACTTCTTACCGCATTGGTTTATCTCGGCTACCTCACTTATGCGCATGGCCCCCGTCCGGCGCTTGTCATTCCCAATCGAGCCATGGCTCAGCAATTCTTTGATGTGTATTTTCAGGTTTTGCGCCACATGCCCGACTGGCAAAGCCACCGATCCACTTATGAAGCTGCCGTTGAACCACTCGACAAAGGCGATCCCAAGCCACTGCTTGAATGCATCGTCAATGATCTTCGGGAGAGCTGCGGCTCTCTTAAGCTTCTGCATCTTGACGAAAGTGATTTCCAGACAGGATTGCTGGTTGCCGCCAACTTTGCCCCCCACTACCACCATTCTGGTGAAATTCAATCCTTGGGCACCGGAGGAACCCTAGACATCCTTCTTCAATCGACATGCAACGGACCTTCCTACCTTTTTGAACTAAAGCATCTGCCAAAGTCACGAGCTACCAAACGATCCATTGAAGCCTTGCTAGCCCAAGCCAGAAAACAAGCTTTCGACTACGCCCGCGGCGTCAACATCCGTCATATTCCGAATCTCAAGCTTGTCGTTGCAATTTTTGTTGGGCTTGAGCTCAAGGAATATTCAATCACTGACTATTCTGAAACCGATTGAATTCCCATTCAAAATAACGCTAGCGCCGCATCGGCTTTCTCCACCGATGCGGCGCTGGCTGTGGCGGGATGTCTTCGCCTATTTTTTCTCGCTGTCCGCCCCGAGCTTCGCCTCAATTACTGCCGCCGCGTCGTAGCGGCTTACGAGATCACGAGCAAAGAGAAGGAAGTTCAAATAAAGCTCGCACCCGCGCACTGAGAGCTGCCCCGACGGAATCTTTCTCAAGAGCTCCGCCTGCAGGCGATCGATCTCTTCGATGATCCTTGGCGACGCCGCAGCAAGCTTCTGCGGATCTGCCTTGCCGTCGTCTCGAAGCGATGCGGAAAGCAACAGTTCGGAGAGCCCCGTGAGGTTCGTGCGCAGTTCGCCGTCAAAGACGCGGTGGCGGTTTGCTACATGGTCCAGCGTCTGCTTGGCAAGATTCTGCAGGCTCCGCCCCACTTCGCGCATGTTGGTGCAGATGCGATAGTAGCCGTAGCGAGCATCAAAGTCTTCCTTTCTCGCCTTCACTTCCGCATTGGCCATCTTGTAGTAGATGCTCCGGTCGCGGCTCAAGTCGTCAAAAAGTTCGCTCACGTCCGTCTTTGTGCGGCGCAGCTTCGACTCGCTGTCCGCAAAGAAGTCACTTACCAGACCGTAGAAGAGGGAGAGCGTCGACAGGAGCCGCTGTTCTGCCTTGTCACGCACCATCACCGCCACGGTCTTCGCGTCGTACTTTGTCGACATCGTCATGCGGATTTCATCGTCCCCCTTGCCGGCTTTCAAGTTGGAGCGAATGAGAAGTCCCAGCGCCACGGCAGCGAGAGCCACGGCCACTGCTTCGCCGCCCCAGAGCACGGCGCAGGCGATGATTGCCGCAAGCGAACTCGCCGTAAGCGCGGTGAGGAACCAGCCGGAAATCACCGTGAGAACGCCCGAGATGCGGTACACCGCACTTTCTCGATCCCACGCGCCGTCCGCAAAGGACGAACCCATCGCCACCATGAAGGTGACGTAAGTCGTCGAAAGCGGCAGCTTCAGGCTCGTCGCCGACGCAATGAGCGCCGCGCTCACGACGAGGTTCACGGAAGCGCGAACGTAGTCAAAGGGCAGCGGCACCTCGCCCTTTTCGAGCGCCACCGGCGCAAAGCGCGAGCTGATCGCGCGATTCACTGGCATCGGAATGATCTGATGAACGATGCGCCCCAGGCTCATCGCGCCGCGAACAATCATGCGCCCGGGGAGCGACGCGCCGAACTGCTCCTCTTCGCCCGAATTCGTTGCGGAGAGGTTGATCGACGTCTGCACGACGCGATAGGCCTTCTTGGAGAACCAAAGCGTCAGGACCATCACAAGCCCGGACCCCAGCAAGAAGATCGTCGGCGCCTGGCTGGGCTTCAAAAGCCCCGCCATCATGAAGCTCTCAGCAGAAGCCCCCGAAGTGCTCCACTCCTGCCAGCTCTCCCACGCCGCCAAGGGCACGCCCACGAAGTTCACGAGGTCGTTCCCCGCGAACGCAAATGCAAGCGAGAACGTCCCCAGAAGAATGATCACCTTGAAGATGTTCACCTTGAAAAAAAGAATGAGCGCTTCAAAGAGAATCGTGAAGCCTGCGAAAAGCGTGAGAACAATCGAGCCCGTGTTCGCCGCCATCCACTGGATCCATTCGGGGCGCATGAAGCTTGCGCCCTTGGCGCCCTTCATCACGAGAAAGTAGACGATCGCCGTCACCGCCATGCCCGCAAAAAGCGCGCCGAACTTCTTGTAGGCGTTCTCCACATGGAAAGAAAACACCAGACGCATCACGAACTGCACCACGGCGCCCGTCACGAAGGCGACCGCAACTGAAATCAAAATGCCCGACACGATGGTGAGGGCTTTGGAGCTGTTGATGTAGTCCGCGACGGCCGACCAGTCAGCGCCTTCGCTCACCAACTTGAAAACCGCGGCCGCCACGGCGCTGCCCAGCAGTTCAAAGACGATCGACACCGTGGTGGACGTTGGCAGTCCCAAAGAATTGAACGTGTCGAGCAGGATGATGTCCGCCACCATCACCGCAAAGAAGATCACCATGATCTCTGCAAAAGAGAACATCTGCGGATGAAAGACGCCGGAGCGGGCGATCTCCATCATGCCCGAAGAGAAGGTGGCGCCCAGCATCACGCCGATCGACGCCACCCACATCGTGGTGCGGAAAGAGGCAATCCGGCAGCCCAGCGCCGAATTGAGAAAGTTCACGGCGTCATTGCTGACACCGACGAATAGATCAAACGCTGCCGTCACCCCGAGGAAGATGAGCAGCACGACATACCAGTCCATGAAAAAGGACTCCCTTTGGTTGAAATAGGACGATCGCGAGTCTGCTCTGCAACTGTGACCGTTTGACCGTAATGCCGTGACGCGTCCGTGACGCCAGATGACAAGTCAATGACAATCCGCCTTCCTTTGCGCGAAGTCCGTCTCGGTTACCCACAATGTCCAAACTGCCGACATTTCGCGACAGCCGCCGCTTCCTACACTTTCTCCCATTGCAACAACCCGCCGCGGCGCCCCGGCCGCCCCTTCCCATGAAACTCACACAGAAACTCACGGCAGCCGCCGCTGCTCTCGCCGGCTTCACGTCCGTCTTCGCCGCCGACATTCCGACTCAGACCTATGACGCGGAGCTTGCGAAGGCGCTCCCCGCCGCCATCCGAGACGCAGGCGTTCTTCGCAACGTCGTCACCGGCAGCTTCGTCCCCTACACCATCGCCAACCCCGACAACTCGATTGAAGGCGCCACCGCAGACTTCGCGAAGGCCGTGGGCGAAGTGCTGGGCGTCAAGGTGACGCACACCGTGGCGCAAGGCTTTGCCGCCATGCTGCTGGGCATCCGCGCCGGCCGCTTCGACGTGTCGATCGAACCGTGCGGCGACTTCCCGGATCGCGAGCAGCAGAACGACTTCGCGGACTACGTGCAGGAGTACGTGATCTTTGCAGTTGCCAAAGGCAATCCCAAGAAGGTGAACGACATCGCCGACACCTGCGGCCTGCGCGTCTCCGTCATGGCGGGCGGCTCCGCCGAACGCACGATTCGAAAGCAATCCGAAGCCTGCGTGAAGGAAGGCAAGCCCGCCGTGCACGTCATGAGCTTTGAAGGCCAGGCTGCGCCTTTGCTCGCCGTTCGCTCGGGCCGAGCGGATGCGTTCTTCTCCTCTCAGGCGCCTCTTTCGCACTTCGTCGGCAAAGACCCAGAGCATCTCGAACTCGCCGCCGTCGGTCGCAAAAACGGCTTCGGCGACCTCTACCAAGGCGCAGTGGTCGCCAAGAACTCGCCCCTCGGCCCCGTCCTCGTGAAGGTTTTCGAGGAGCTCCACGAAAATGGAACCTATGACCGCATCATGGAAAAATGGGGGCTCGTGAACAACAAGCTCTCTCAACCCGGCCTCAACGTCGCCACCACGCGAAAGTAAGTCTTGGCACGCTTCTTGCGTAGGCCTTTGTCATCGAATCTGTCGCCCGCCCCCTCGGCGGCAGACGCACAAGAAACTGGGAGAAACCAAATGCTGACACTCAAGACATCCCTCGCCGCCGCCCTGATGACGCTGGTCTCCGGCGCCTCGCTCGCTGGCGACATACCGACGCAAGCCTACGATGCCGCCCTCGCCGCCCGCGTGCCGGAAGCGATCCGCGCCTCGGGCGTTCTGCGCAACGCCGTAAACGGCACCTTCGTCCCCTACTCCATCACGAAGGGCAACAACGAATTGGACGGCGCCACGGCAGACTTTGCCAAAGCGATCGGCGAACTTCTCGGCTTGAAGGTCGTTCATACGCCGCTTCAAGGCCTCTCCGCCGTTCTGCTCGGCATCCGCTCCAACCGCTACGACGCCTCGATCGCCCCGGTGGGCGATTTTCCGGACCGCGAGCAGCAGAATGACTTCGTGGACTACGTGCAGGAGTACGTCGTCTTTGCGGTCGCCAAGGGCAATCCCAAGAAAGTGAACGACATCGCCGACACCTGCGGCCTGCGCGTCTCCGTCATGGCGGCGGGCTCTGCCGAGCGCACCATCCGCAAGCAGTCCGAAGCCTGCGTGAAAGCGGGCAAGAAGCCCGTCAACGTCCTTTCCTATGAAGGCCAGGCGGCACCCCTTCTTGCCGTCCGCTCAGGCCGCGCCGACGCATTCTTCTCCTCACAGGCGCCGCTTTCCTACTTTGTGAATCAGGACAAGGCGCACCTTGAAATCGCCGCTGCGGGCCGCAAGAACGGCTTTGGCGACCTCTATCAGGGCGCGGTGGTTGCGAAAGGCTCCGCCCTCGGCCCCGTTCTTCTGGACGCCTTCAAGATCCTGCAGAAGAACGGCACCTACGAAAAGATCATGAAGAAGTGGGGCCTGGACAACAACATCCTTGCTGAAGCCGGCATGAACAAGGCCGGTGCCGCCAAGTAACGCCTCTATCTTTGCCCCACAATCGAGCATTCGCGCAAAATAGGTGCGCGTCAAGGCTCATCTTTGAGGCATCCAGTTCATTCACACTACCGATTTAAGGAAACAACATCATGGCAACGCCTCTTCACATCAAGTTCCGCGACTGGGATTTCTGGACGCCTCTCCTCTTGGGGGACGTCACTTCAGACCAATTTGACATCAAGGCAACGCGCGTCAAATCCCTCATTGACAACGTTGCAGACGATCCGAAAGCGGACGCTGCGGAAATGAGCCTCTCGCGCTACAACTTGCGCGTCGATCAGGGGACGGCCCAGGGCATCGTCGCCGTGCCGTTCTTCATCATGCGCGGCTTTCGCACCCGCAACATCGTGACCACGAAGGCGAGCCCCTTGAAATCCTTGAAAGACCTCGAAGGCAAGACAATCGGCCTTTCGGGCTGGCAGGACTCGGGCAACACCTGGACGCGCGCCCTGTTGCGCCGCGAGGGAGTGGACTGCGACAAGATTCACTGGATTCTCACGCGCTGCACCGCAGCCGACACGATCGAGCCCAACCGCGGCAAGCAGTTCTGGAACGGAAAGAACGTCACGCATGAACCCAACGAAAAGCCCTTGGTCGACATGCTCCACGACGGCGACATCGACGCCATGTTCCAGGCCTTCATGCCGCGCGGCTACTTCACGCCGGGCGTGATGGACCTGCGTCCCGTGGTGGAGGACTTCAAGGCGCACGAAGCCGCCTACTTCAAGGAGACGGGCTACGTGCCAGGGATTCACATCCTCGCCATGAAGGAAAGCTTCGTCAAAAAGAATCCGTGGGCGGTGAAGGCCCTGTGCGAGCTGCTCGACGCCTCCCGCAAGATGTGGCGCGAAAAGCGCCGCCGCTATGCGGAGACGACGCCCTGGATCATCAAGGATCTGATCGACGAAGGGGCGCTGCTGGGCGAAGACTACGACGCCTACGGGTTCGCCGCCAACCAGAAGATGGTGGACGACTTCTGCCGCGAAGCCTACGAGCAGCACCTCACCGCGCATCTCAACACCGCTCAAAAGCTCTTCCCCGAGGAGTACCGCCTGTGACTGCCACCAGGATTGCGCTCGCCCAGTTCTTCGTGAAGGAGACGAGCGAAGAAAATCTCGCCATCGTAAAGAGCCTCGTTGACCGAGCCCACGCTGCGGGCGCGAAGCTTCTCGTTCTCCCTGAGGGCATCATCGCCCGCAAGCCCGGCGTCGGCAGCTGGTCCCGCGATCACGCCGAAACGCTTGACGGCTCCTTCGTCACTGGTCTCGTGAAGGCCACCGAAGGCAAGGACATTGCTGTCGTCGGCACCGTGCACATCAAAGTGCCGGGCGAAGCGCGCGTGCACAATGACCTCATTGTCGCCCGCAACGGAAAGCTGGAGCTCGTCTACACGAAACTGCACCTCTACGACGCCTTCAAGGGAAAGGAAAGCGACAACGTGGTTCCGGGCGACGAAGTACCGGGATTGGTCAAGATCGGTCCCTTCACCGCAGGCTTCATGACGTGCTACGACGTGCGCTTTCCGGAACTCGCGCGGCGCCTTGCGTTGGACGGCGCGGACCTCCTCGTTCTGCCCGCCGCCTGGGTGAAGGGCCCCTTGAAGGAAATGCACTGGGACCTTAACGTGAGAGCGCGCGCCCTCGAAAACACCTGCTTCATGGCTGCGGTTTCCGAGTGCGGCCCCGTCAACATCGGCTGCTCCAAGGTCGTGAATCCTCTAGGGGTCGTGACCGCACAGGCGGGCATCACGGACGAGCTCCTTTTTGCGGAGATCGACCATGACCTCGTCGCGTCAACCCGCGCGGCGCTTCCCGTCCTTGAAAACCGGCGCTTTTCCAAGCCCGAGCTAGCTTGAAACCTTGCCGCCGCAGGACGCCCTCTTCCCCGACGAACGCCCTGCGGCAGGAGTGACTCGCATGTTCACTACGCCTGACCTCAACGAAAAAGTCCTCGAATCCCGCGCAAAGAACGTGGCGCACGCCGCGCCCCGTCGTCATCCGGTGCGCACAGCGGTGACGATCGTCCTCTCGTTTCTCATCCTTCTCGTTCTCTACCTCTGCGCCGTCAACCCAAATTTCGGCTGGAGCGTGGTTGGGCAATACCTCTTTGACGCGTCCGTTATGCACGGCATCGGCGTGACGCTTTCGCTCACGGTAGTGTCGATGCTCCTTGGCATCGTGCTTGGCCTTGTGTGCGCCGTTGGAAAGCTCTCCAGACTGCGCTTTTTCATGGGCCTCTCCGACCTTTACCTTTGGTTCTTCCGCTCAACGCCGCTTCTCGTTCAGCTTCTTTTCTGGTACAACCTCTCGGCGCTTTTTCCCGTGCTGGGCATTCCGGGCGTCTTTGCAGTGGACACAAATACCGTCATCACGCCCTTGACTGCCGCCATTGTGGGCCTCTCCTTGAATGAAGGCGCCTACATGGCGGAGATCATCCGCGCGGGGCTGCAGTCGGTCGATCCCGCACAGCGCGAGACGGCGGAAGCCTTTGGCATGAGCAAGCGGCAAATCCTCTTTCGCGTGCTGCTGCCGCAGGCGATGCGCGCCATCGTGCCGCCCACCGGAAACCAAGTGATTTCGATGATCAAGGCGACCGCCATGGTCTCCATCATCGCCATGGACGACCTCCTTTACTCCGTGCAAGCGATCTACAACCAGAACTTCCAGATCATTCCGCTTCTCATCGTCGCCGTGATCTGGTACCTCGTCATCACCTCGGTGCTCACCTTCGTTCAGGCGCGCATTGAGAAGCGCTTTGCCAAAGGCGAGCGCGGCGCGGCCCCTGCAGCGCCCGCTCAAGCCTGATTCCTTCGGAGACGACTCATGACAACGAAAATTTCCGCCGGACGCGACCAGACAACGGTCGCCCCCATCACCGAAGGCCCGGACATCGTGGTGCTCGCCCGCAACGTCCAAAAGAGCTTCAACGGCGTGCAAGTCTTAAAGGGCATCGACCTTGAAGTGCACCGCGGCAAGGTGGTGGCGATCCTGGGGCCATCGGGCTCCGGAAAGTCCACGTTTCTGCGCTGCATCAATCACCTTGAAAAGATGGACGCGGGCTCCATTCAGGTGGACGGCGTGCAGATCGGGTACGTTGAAAAAAACGGCGAACTCGAAGAAGCGCCCTACAGCGTCACCGCACGCCAGCGCAGCAAAGTCGGCATGGTCTTTCAAAGCTTCAACCTCTTTCCTCACATGACGGTTTTGGAAAACGTCATGGAGGTGCCGGTGCGAGTCCATGGCGAAGACCCCGACATCGTGCGGGAGCGCGCTCTGAACCTTCTCGCGCGCGTAGGCCTCGCGCAGAAGGCGAACGAATACCCCAAGCGCCTCTCGGGCGGCCAGCAGCAGCGCGTCTCCATTGCGCGCGCCCTCTGCATCAAGCCAGACCTCCTGCTTTTTGACGAACCGACGTCAGCCCTTGACCCGCAGTTGGTGGGCGAAGTGCTGGGCGTCATCCGGCAGCTTGCTGACGACGGCTTCACCATGGTCGTGGTGACGCATGAGATTCCCTTCACGCGCGAAGTCGCCGACTGGGTGGTCTTCATGGCGGACGGCCTCGTCGTGGAGCAGGGCAAGCCCAAGGACG
The DNA here is from genome assembly GCA_963647785.1 of Acutalibacteraceae bacterium. Classification (GTDB taxonomy): domain Bacteria; phylum Pseudomonadota; class Gammaproteobacteria; order Burkholderiales; family Burkholderiaceae_F; genus Duodenibacillus. The sequence goes on along the minus strand of CAVJBF010000029.1, from coordinate 8,068 downwards.
TTCTCGTTCATCCCCAGAAGGAGCGCACGAAGGAATTCTTGAAGCGTTACCTTGCGCAAGCGGCGGAAACGTCTGGCGCCGCAGCCTGATCCTGGTCGCCTGTCAAAAAAGCCCGGTTTGCCTCAAGGCGCCGGGCTTTTGACTGTCTGCCAAAAACTACTTAGCAGGCTTCAGCGGTCCGTAGAAGTAGCTTGCCGTCGCCCCACCGTCAATCAGAAAATCCGACCCCGTGATGAAGGCGCCTTCACGCCCAAGCATGAGCTGCGCGAGCGCCGCCACTTCATCGGCGGTGCCGGGACGCCCCGCCGGACACTTCGCGAACATCGTCTTATAGAAGTCGCCGCGCGGCCCGTTGAATTCATCGATCGCCAATGGCGTCACGATGATGCCGGGCGACACGGAATTGATGCGCGCCCCGCGCGCACCCCACTTCACCGCTTCCGCCATCACGCGCTTTACGTTGCAGCGCTTTGCCATCTGGTAGGCGTGCAACGTGTCACGAATGGCGCCAGGCGCGAGCATCGGCAGCTTCAAAAGGTCTTCCGCAGGCGTTGTCGCCAGAAGCTCATCCTCCTCGGGCGCAAGTTGCTTCATGCGATGGCCGGACTGGCTTGAGATCGTGATGCCAGCGCCCCCGCGGGCGATCACCTTGCCCACTTCTTCCAAAAGCACCGCCGTGCCGTAGAGGTCCACCTTCAGGATGGTCTCGATTGACGCCTGACTGGGCGACACGCCCGCAGCGTTGACCAGCATCGTGATGTCGCCAAACGTCTGTCCCAAAGCAATGAAATCTCGAATCGATTCACGGCTCGCGAGATCCGCTTCGGTCGCGACGGCGTCAAAACCGGCGTCCGTCAGAAGTTTTGCCCCCGCCGAGGCGTTCGCTTCGCGCTTGTCGCCCACCACGACCTTCATGTCCTGCGCCACGCGGCGTGTAATTGCAAGACCAATTTGGCCCGCACCCATCAACAACAATACCGGCTTCTGCATAAGAAGGCCTCCTTCATGAAATGTCGAAGGAGGCCATTATTAGCGGACGCCTTTTTCAGTAGCGCAGGAACCCGCTCAACCAAGCGAAAACAGCAGAAAACTGCGTTTTTCAGGCAAAACGGATGATCCATTCCGCTGTCGAAGAAAAATATTGCTTGCCAATCAATTATCTACCCAGCTAATCAAACTTTTTTGCCACATCCCCCTGGAAAAAGGGGCGATCCTCTGTATAATGCGCAATCTTCGCAGGGGACTCAGCGCTCCGCCGAGCTCAAGAAAACCTGAGCAAGGCTCAAATGCGAGGCCATCTTGGAAGGGTGGCAGAGTGGTTGAATGTACCGCCCTGGAAAGGCGGCGTGTCCAATAGGGCACCGAGGGTTCGAATCCCTCCCCTTCCGCCAGAATTCAAAAAGCCCGGACTTGTTCCGGGCTTTTGTTTTTCCCGCCAAAAATGGCGGCGCAATCGCTCGACATCCCGCCTTTTTCTACCGTCTGAGCTCACCGCCACGCCACGGCTCTCACAGGCGAACCGTCCGTTCCATCCCACCGCAGCGGAAGTGCCGCAAAGTTCCACAGGCCCGGCGCCAGAATCTCCAAATCCCGAAGATTTTCAAAAATGAGCGTACATCCCGTCGCCAGAAGCCGTTTGTGCGCGTTTTCAAAAGCGTCGGCAACACGATCAGGACTCGGCGTGTCCAAGCCCACGCCCTTGAACTTTCCGCTGGCAGCAAGCGCGAGCACGGCGTCATTCATCACCGGGAAATCCTCAAAGTACCGCGGCATTCCCCAAAAACGCGACCACCCAGTGGCGAGCAGCAGAAAGTCCGCTTCGCTCACGAGGGAGAACACAGGCTTTACCATCGCCTCCGTGATCTTTCGATCTTCCGCACAGACCGCCTCACGGCAGTCCACAACCAGCGCTCGCCCCATGAACTGCGAAACGGGATAGTCAGCGAACCGACGGCCTCCAGCGATGAGATGTGCCGGCGCATCCACATGCGTGCCGCAGTGCGTAGGCACGGAGAGCCTGGTGACAGCGTAGCCGTCCTTCTCCACCGTCGCTGTCGGCACCAACTCAGGCGCTTCGTCCCCGGGATAGACCGGCATGTCGGGATGAATCACCTGCGTGAGGTCAAAAATGTTCTGGGCAAAGGGCATCGATTTTCTCCGAACGCTTCCACCATTTTGCCGCGATCTCCGCAAAACAAGCTCGCTGGCGTTCTCACGCCCGCATCGAGCCTTGACATTGCGAAATGTCGCGTGATGCCGGCTATGGCACCACGTCCTGACGACGCTTCATGTTGGGCGCCTGGCGGTTTTCCACCGGACGGTCGGGCCCCGTCCATTTTTCCAGCGTCACCCAGCCTCCCGACGCTACATTGCCGCAAGCAAGCGCCGACGTGGGCCGGTCTTCCGTGAGCATATTGGCGCAGCCGTGGTTGTCAATCACGCCACAAGCAGTCTCGACAGGCTCGCACCAAGCGCCGTGCGGCGCAGCGACGGCCCCAGGCATCACATCCTCCGTCACCTCCGCTGCAAAAAGCGCTGCGCCCCGGTCGTTGGCAAGCTTCACCGTGTCGCCCTCTTTGATGCCGCGGGCTCGAGCGTCCTCGGGATGAATGCGGCAGCGCTCGCGCCCCTGAGCGCCCGGATTGTCCTGCACGCCGTCCAACTGACTATGAAGCCGCATCCGATACTTCGGACTCAGAAAATGAAGCGCCCCTGCAGGCCTCTCCCCTTTTTCGGTCAAATACGAAGGTAGCCCCGGACAGTCCGGGTAGTGAAAGGAGGCAATGGTCGGGGAATAAAGCTGAATGCGGCCGCTCTCCGTTTTCAAGGGGTGCGCCGAAGGATCCCGCCGAAAATCCGCCCACGGCACGAAATGCCGGTCGGCTTCACGCCGTTCATAAAAAAACGTCCCCTCGCGCCAGAAGTCGCCAAAGGCAGGGAGCGTCACGCCCATCGATCGCCCGGCGGACGCTGTCTCCTCGTAAATCGCGCGAATCCAATCCGCCTCTGTCCGTCCTTCGGTATAGTCGGCTTCCACTCCGAGACGCCTTGCCAACCCGCGCATGATCTCGTAGTCGCTGCGCGCCTCGCCCGCGGGCGGAACAAACGCCTGCATCGCCGCGATGCCGTCGTTTGTGTAAGTGCCGATTCCGGTGATGTCGTCGTGCTCAAAGACGGTCTGCGCCGGCAGCACAATGTCAGCGTGCCTCGCCGTCGCCGTCCACGCCGTGTCCGCCACAATCACCGTCTCGGGCCGCCACCACGCCGCCATGAGGCGCGCCGTCTGCGGCTGGTGCGCAAAAGGATTGCCGCCTGCCCAGAAAACGAGCTTCACGTCGGGGTACGTCACCCGGCGCCCGTTGTAGTCAATCGTCTTGCCGGGATTCAAAAAGCAGTCCGCAAAGCGCGCGACCGGAATCACAGGCAACGGCCCCGTGTCCTTGAAGGCGCGCGCGGGCGCCACTTTTTCCGTGATGCCCCGAACACGCGGCCCAACGCCCGTTGGACACCCGCCCTGCGAATAGTGCGCATTAAAGCTCACGCCGCCGCCCGGAAGACCAATCTGTCCCAGCACGACCGCAAGCGCCGTCACCATCCACGGCATCTGCTCGCCGTAGGGCCGCCGCTGCGGCCCCCAGCCCATCACAATCTTCGTTCGATGCGACTGCCAGTCCGCCGCCAGCGACTGGATGACATTCTCCGAAATTCCCGTCTCCCGCGCAGCCCACGCAGGCGTCTTGACCACACCATCCGCCGCCCCCGTGATGACAGCCTTCAGCTCGTCCCATCCCGACGCCATCCGGCGGATGCAGTCTTCGTTTGCCCCGTTGTGAAGGAGCGCATGCATCACCCCCAGCATGAGCGCCGTGTCAGTGCCAGGCCGGGGCGCTATCCAGCGGCTTCCTAAAAAGTGCGCCGTCGCAGGCCGCAGGGGATTGATGCAAAGCGTTTCGATCGACGAATCCCGCAGCGCGCGGTAATAGGGCGCCGCGTTGTGAAGGGTCGTCGTCCAGTCGATGTCATTCGTGACAAGCGGATCGCACCCCCAGAACACCACGCGCTCGGCATTTTCCAAAACGCTGTCCCACGCTTCAGAGCGCGGATCCTTTTCCCCAAGAACGTACGGCAAGATCGTCGCAATCGCCGCCGTGGAGTAGCTGTTCGTCGTTCGGATGAAGCCGCCGCAGAGGTTTAAAAGCCGTTGCAGCAGCGTGATGGAAGAATTCACGAGCCCCGTTGACTTCCAGCCGTAGGAGCGTCCGAAAACAACTGATGGCCCAAAGTCGCGGTAGACGCGATCAAGCTCCGACGCCGCAAGATCGAGCGCCTCGTCCCAAGAGACTTCAACGAAAGGCTCTTTGCCTCTGGCTTCTCCCGAGCGGCGGTTTCCCTTGAGAAAGCCTTCGCGCACCGCGGGCTGCAAAATGCGTGACGGACTCGCCCAAAGCCGCGCCAACTCCCCCAGCACCGGGCTCGGGCGCGGATCTGCTTCATGCGCAGCGAGGCCCGCCAGACGGGCGCCTTCATACACTGGCCTTACCAGCCCCCAGTGCGTGGCCGTGAGTTTTTGGAACATGCTCATGCGTGAAGCGAACAGAAGACAAAGATCGGGCGACAGTTTAATGACCGCCGCCCGCTTCTTAGCGCCGACCCTCGTCAGAACGCCGGGATCACCGTACCGCCGTAGTGCTTCTTGATGAATTCAGACACTTCGGGCTGCTGGTAGGCTTCGATGAAGGTCTTCACCCAGGGCTTCGTCTTGTCTTCGTCGCGCACCACGATGTAGTTCACGTACGGGCTGTTGCCGTCCTCGACGAGGATGCCGTCGCGCGTCGGATTGAGGCCCGCGCTGTTGGCGTAGTTCCCGTTGATCGCCGCGGCGTCAAGGTCAGACAGCGAATGCGGCAGCTGCGCAGCTTCCAGTTCCACGATACGAATGCGCTTCGGATTCTCCTTGATGTCAAGCACCGAGCTCATGAGATTCTTGTTGTCCTTGAGCTTGACGAGGCCTGTGGACGCCAAGAGGATGAGCGCGCGGCCGCCCTGCGACGGATCGTTCGGAATGCCAACGCGGGCGCCCTTCTTCAATTCCTTCCAGGACTTCACCTTCTTCGAGTAGAAGGCCATCGGGAACGTGAACGTCTCGCCCACGGGCGTCAACTTGTAGCCGCGGTCGCGGCAGGCGGCTTCAAGAAACGGCTTCGTCTGGAAGATATTCAAGTCAAGGTCCCCGTCCGCCAACGCCGCGTTCGGGCGAACGTAGTCTTGAAACTCGTAGACCTTCAGAGTGAGGCCTCTGGCTTTGGCAAACGGAACAACCTTTTCAAGGATTTCCGCATGAAGTCCGGCGGTGACGCCGACGCGAAGCGTCGTAGTGGAAGCAGCCTGCGCCGTGCCGGCGAGGCCCAGAATCGCCGCAGATGCGGCGGCGGAGAGAAGCGTTCTGCGAAGCATGATGGATGTCTCTTTGCGGGGTTGATTGTTTTGTATTCGCGTCGCCGTCTTTCAGGCGAGTGCCGGCAGTGTAGCGAGCGCCTCGACAGCGTCATAGGCAATACCGCAAGTCCTCCGGAGAAACCCATCATTTCTAACAAAACTGTCACGGTTTGCATCCGTGTTGTCAGAAATTCGACCTCAACGAAACGGGGAGCGCGGACTCAAAATCGGGGCGACCGACGCAACATCGATCGCCCCGAAGGAAAAGGAAAAACTTTCGGGGGTCACCTCTTCATTGTCTGCACGATGTGCTCAACCGCCATGCGAGCCGAGGTGATGGCAAACGAAGAAGCAGTGCCTTCGCCCACCTTCAAGTCGTAGGAGTCGCCATACATGCCGCCCGCATCATGACCGATGGCATAGAGTCCCGGAATGACGTGATCCTTCTTGTTCAACACTTGAAGGTGCTCGTTCACCTTGACGCCGTTCAAGCTCGTGAGCGTATCAAGCTTCCCGCGAACCACATAGAACGGTCCTTCACTCACCGCACGCAGGTAGTAGGGATCCTTGCCGAACTGATCATCCTTGCCCTGCTTGGCATACTTCGTCATGCGATCGGCAGAGTCCTTCAGAATGGCAGGATCCATGCCGGCCTTCTTCGCCACTTCTTCAATTGTGTTGCCGATGAAGACATTGCCCTTCTTTTCGTTGGCCCTCAGGAGCTCATCGAGCTGCGTTGCAGCCTGATGCCGCTGAATGAAGTTGCCGCACGGATTGGGGTAGCCCTTTCCTTCGGTTGAAATGTCGCGCTTCGTCGCTTCGTCAAACACAATGTACGTGTATTCACCGGAGCGCGCAATAGCGTTCGAGGCGGTGGGCCAGTCGATTGTCAGCTCTTCGTTGAAAAAGCGGTTTCCTGTCGCATCCACGTAGAGAAGGCCCTGGCGAAAGAGAGCGCGCAACTCCTTGTTGGGGCCGTTGCAAATCGCTTCGCCCTTGGCAGGCATGAAGGCGCCATTGATCATCATGGGGCCCATGTTGTCGCCCACGGCGCCCACCTTGAAGGCCATGTTGATGCCGTCGCCCGTGCGGCCCAGAGCGCCCACCGGATTCATGTCGATGCCTGTGAGCTTCTTCACCATCTTCTCATTGAAATTGTAGCCGCCCGTTGCCAGAATCACGTTCTTCGCGTTCACAGTGATCGTGTCGCCGTCTTCATTTTTGGCGATGACGCCCGTCACCTTGCCGTTCTTGTAGATAAGCTTCTGCGCCGGCGTAGAAAGAAGGAGCTTGCCGCCCTGCTTTTCAAAGGCTTCCACCATCGCCTTCGGCAAGGAGCCTGCCTTCGGGTAGATGTGCCACGTCAGAATGTCGTTGTTGCGCCACGCGGTCTTCACTTCCTTCCAGTGAACGCCGTGATCGTCCACCCACTTGATCGTGTCTGCGGTGTGATCAACAAACGCCTTCATCAGAGGCGCATTCACGCGCCAGTGGTGATAAGCCGCCATGCGATTGAAGGCCTCCGTCTTCGTAAGCTTCACACCCTTAGCCTTCTGCAGAAAGCTTTCCGCGGCAAAACTGCCTTCCATGTAGTTGCCCGCACCACCCGCATAGGCGTTCTTTTCGAGCATCACAGTCTTCAAACCCGCTTCCACAGCACTTACACCGGCCACGGTGCCGCCAGCTCCGGCCCCCACGACAACCACGTCAACGTTGTAGGTCTGATTTGCCGCAAGGGCGCCCGTGCAAGCGAGCGTTACGGCGGTGGCAATAAGCAGTTTTTTCATTCTTCACTCTCCGTTTTTGTTTCGAAGGAAGACTTTCCTTCGCATGTCACCGGAGAATGTATCCGCCATCTTGCTTAAGTAATTTTGCGGAGATCAATCGCGCGCAAGAAAACCAGTCTCTCGAATCGGCTCAATGAGAAGCGCAAACTGCTTCACCGAATGAACGCCCAGCGCCTTGTAGACAGACGCTCGATAAACCTGCGCCGTGCGCACGGAAAGCCCGAGGCGTTCAGCAATCGCCGCATCGTTGAGTCCGTCGCACATCATCTTGAGCACCCGCCTTGGCTGCTCGGACAAGGTGCCCAGCACAGCATTCAAATGCTCGGGAACCGCCGCGCCCAACGCTGCAAGAAGGCTCTTTTTCACCGCCTTGTCGATCACATCTAGAAGCTTGTCAGGATCCACCGGCTTCAAAAGAAAGTCAAAGGCGCCCGCCTTCAGTGTTTCAATCGCCACATCGATGTCGGAATAACTTGTGATGAAGACAACCGGCAGCGTCGAGCTGTCCTCCTTGAGGCGTTGTTGCAGCTGAGGCCCGGATCAGTCGGGCATGCGCACGTCAAGCAGCGCGCACCCCGGGCGATGCCGCTCGAAGTCCTGAATGAAGGCGCGACCGCCTTCATAAGCCTTCACCTCCCAGCCTTCGCATTCGAGCATGAGCTTCAAGGAGTCGCGCACCTCAGCTTCGTCGTCCACGATGCGGATGAGGGGATTGCTGGTCATGATGAAGCCTCTTCATTGTTGAACACAGGCAGCGTAAGGCTCGCCACGGCGCCACCTTCCAAACGTGCAGGGCGATTGCATGAATCATTTCTTGACAATATCCTTGGTTTCGAGTAGTTCAA
>CAVJBF010000028.1:0-27247 GCA_963647785.1 Acutalibacteraceae bacterium | reverse complement strand
CCCGCATTCTCAATGGTCATGGGGTAGGGGGAGTTTTTGCCTCCGATATCCACTTACCAGCAATTAGGTGTTTACCCTAGTGCCTCAATTCGCTCCCTGCCCAATTTTTAGAAGTACCCTCAACTATTGGCGAAAAATTCCTGTATGATTCCCGACCAATTCAGTCAGCTATTAAAAGCAACCCCCAAAAGAAGAGACTGAATGACGGAGACCCAGTTCAATGAAACTCACTACACGCGGCCGCTTTGCGGTTACGAGCATGATCGATCTCGCGCTCTACGGCGAAAAAGGCCCGGTGCGCTTGAGTGACATCGCGAAGCGCCAGTCGATTTCAGTGGCCTATCTCGAGCAGATTTTCTGCAAGCTGCGTCGCGCCAATCTCGTGACGAGCCTTCGGGGGCCGGGCGGCGGCTATCGCCTGTCCCGAGGCGCTGATGAAATTACTGCGGGCGAAATTGTGAGTGCGGTGGAGGAGCAGGTGGACGCCACGCAGTGCAAGGGCGGCGCCACGTGCCGCGGCGGCGCCGAGTGCCTCGCGCATGGTCTCTGGTCCGAACTCAATGTACGGATGGCGGAATTTCTGAACGCGCAGACGCTCGCTGACATCCGTGAACGCTACGAAGAACGAAGAGCCGCTCACGAAGCGGCCGCCCGAGCCCGGGAGGCGGTGGTAAGACCTCCAGAGCCCTTGTAAACACACCTCGCCAAACCATTTGATCAATTCCCTTGACTCAGAAAGGAGCCGGATCTGCCTTACGAGCAGCCGGCAGTCAAAAAATGACGCTCAAACTGCCTGTTTATCTCGACTACTCTGCAACGACGCCGGTGGATCCCCGGGTGGCGGTGAAGATGTTCACGTACCTGTGCGACAAGTTCGGCAATCCGGCGAGCCGCTCCCACGCCTACGGCTGGGAGGCGGAGAAGGCGGTTGAGGAGGCCCGCGCCAACGTTGCCGCCTACATCAACGCTGATCCGCGAGAAATCGTGTGGACGTCGGGCGCAACGGAAGCCGACAACCTTGCCGTAAAGGGCGCGGCCCACTTCTACCGCGACAAGGGCAAGCACCTCATCACGGTGAAGACTGAGCACAAGGCGATTCTGGACTCCATGCGCCATTTGGAAGAGGAAGGCTACGAAGTCACGTACATGGACGTGCAGGAAAACGGCCTTCTCGATCTTGCGGCGCTCGAAGCCGCCATTCGCCCGGACACGACGCTTGTTTCCGTGATGGGCGTCAACAATGAGATCGGCGTCATTCAGGACATCGCCGCCATCGGCGAAATGTGCCGACGCCACGGCGTCCTTTTCCACTGCGACGCGACGCAGGCCGTGGGCAAGATGGATCTCGACATGGAAAAGTTGAAGATCGACCTCATGAGCCTCTCGGCTCACAAGGTCTACGGCCCCAAGGGGATCGGCGCTCTCTATGTGCGCCGCAAGCCGCGCGTTCGCCTGGAAGCGCAGATCCACGGCGGCGGCCATGAGCGCGGCATGCGCTCGGGCACGCTGGCCACGCACCAGATCGTGGGCATGGGGGAAGCGTATCGCTTGATGAAGTTGGAGCAGCCCGAAGAGATGAAGCGCGAGCGCGCCCTGCGCGACCGGCTTCTCGCGGGCATTCAAAAGAACATTCCTGAGATCGTCATCAACGGCGACATGGAGCATCGCGCCGTGACGAACCTCAACGTCTCCTTCAAGTTCATCGAAGGCGAAAGCCTCATGATGGCGGTGAAGGACCTCGCGGTGAGCTCGGGCTCGGCCTGCACGTCGGCGTCGCTCGAGCCGAGCTACGTTTTGAAGGCGCTCGGACGCGAGGACGAGCTCGCCCACAGCTCGATTCGCTTTACGCTGGGGCGCTTTACGACCGAAGAAGAGATCGACTTTGCAATCGAGACGCTCACCCGCGAAGTGGCGCGCCTGCGTGAAATGTCCCCCCTGTGGGAGATGCACAAGGAGGGCGTCGACCTGGGTCAGGTGCAGTGGAGCGAACACTAATTTCGGGGTGACGGGGCGGAGCGTTCATCCGCCCGGACGCCTGTCAGCATTTCGGAGAAGAGAACATGCCTTACAGCGAAAAATTGATGGACCACTACGAGCACCCCCGCAACGTGGGCACGCTTGACAAGGAAGACAGCCAGGTCGGCACCGGCATGGTGGGCGCGCCCGCCTGCGGCGACGTGATGCGCCTGCAGATCAAGGTGAACGATGAGGGCGTCATTGAAGACGCGAAGTTCAAGACCTACGGCTGCGGCTCGGCGATTGCCTCGTCGTCCTTGGTGACGGAGTGGGTGAAGGGCAAGCGCATTGAAGACGCTGAAAAGATCACGAATTCCGCGATCGCCGAAGAGCTCGCGCTCCCCCCGGTGAAGATTCACTGCTCGATTCTTGCCGAGGACGCTGTGAAGGCGGCGATCGACGACTATCGCAAGAAGCAGGCCGCGAAGTAAGGAGACGCAAAATGGCAGTGACATTGACGGAAGCGGCCGCGCGCCACGTGGCGGCCTTTCTTGCCAAGCGCGGCAAGGGCATCGGCCTGCGGCTCGGCGTGAAGACGTCGGGTTGCTCGGGCATGGCCTACAAGCTCGAGTTCGCCGATGCGTTAAATGTTGACGACCAGTCCTGGGAGAGTCACGGCGTCAAGGTGATCGTGGACGCGAAGAGCCTTCCCTACATTGACGGCACCGAGCTTGACTACGTGAAGCAGGGGCTGCAGGAAGGGTTCAAGTACAACAACCCCAACGAAAAAGAACGCTGCGGCTGCGGCAAGTCGTTCCACGTCTAGGCTACGATCATGGCGCAGATGACCGCGTTTTCGCTTCTGGGACTTCCGGAAAAGTTTCGCCTCAGCACGGATGACGTGCAGGCCGCGTGGAAGAAAGCCATTGCGCTCGTGCATCCCGATCGTTTTGCCGGGCGCCCCGCCGCCGAGCGGCGCGTCGCCGAGCAGTGGGCGGGCCGCATCAATGAGGCGCGCGACGCTCTGGCAACCGACGTTGGTCGTGCGACCGAGCTCTTGAAGCTCAGGGGCGTTGACCTTGCGACGGAAACGGACACCCGCATGGATCCCGCGTTTCTGATGCAGCAGATGGAGTGGCGCGAGCGCATGGAGGAGTCGGGCGATGCCGGCAAGTCGGCGCTTCTAGTGGAAGTGCGCGAGGCGGGCGAAAAGGAGCGAGAGATTCTGGGCGAAGCGCTGGACGACGCCTTTGACGCTGCGAAGGCGCGCGGCGCCGTGCGTCGGCTGATGTTCATTGAAAAGATGGCCGCGTCTTTGGCGGGCCGGACGGAAACGATATGACCGATTTTGACTCTATGGGGCTTTTGCAGATCGCCGAGCCCGGCATGTCCGCGGCGCCGCATGAAGAGCGGCTTGCCGTGGGCATCGACCTTGGAACGACGAATTCGCTCGTGGCGTCCGTTATCAACGGCTCCGCGGAGGTGATTCCGGATGAGGCGGGACGCGATCTTTTTCCCTCTGTCGTGCGCTTCTTGCCGGACGGCGTGGTGCACACGGGGTGGGAGGCGATGGCTGAACAGGCCACGGATCCTTTGAATACCGTGAGCAGCGCGAAGCGCCTCATCGGCCGGGGCTTGAAGGACATCGCGGGGAACGTGACGCTGCCGTATCGCTTTGCCGAAGGCGACGGCATGGTGCGTCTCGTGACCGCGGCCGGGGTCAAGAGCCCCGTGGAAGTGTCGGCTGAAGTTTTGAAGGCCCTGAGGCTTCGCGCCGAATCTCGCCTTGGAGGCGAGCTCGTTGGCGCGGTGATCACGGTGCCGGCGTACTTTGATGATGCGCAGCGTCAGGCGACGAAGGACGCCGCCAAGCTTGCGGGTCTCAATGTCTTGCGCCTTTTAAACGAACCTACGGCAGCGGCTCTGGCCTACGGCCTTGACAACGGCGCCGAGGGGCTCTACCTCATTTATGACCTGGGGGGCGGCACCTTTGACGTGTCGCTTCTCGAGCTTACGAAGGGCGTCTTTGAAGTGCTTGCCACGGGCGGCAACTCGGCGCTGGGCGGGGACGACTTCGATCATCGCGTGGTCTGCTGGGCCTTGGAAGGCTTCGCTTCGGACGGCGACGTCTTGTCCGCGCAGGACAAGCGGCGACTGACGCAGGCCGCAAAAGCCGCGCGCGAAGCGCTGACTGAGGCGGCTGAGAGTGAAATTTCGCTTGAGCTTTCGGACGGCCGCAAGATTCAGAAAACGCTCACGCGCCGCGCCTTTGACGAGATGGTCTGCCCGCTTGTGAAGAAGACGACGGACGCGGTGGCGCAGGTTCTGAAGGACGCCAAAAAGACCGCGGCCGACATCAAGGGCGTTGTCTTGGTGGGGGGCGCGACGCGCATGCCGTGCGTGCGCTGCGCGGCGGCAGACTTCTTTGGAAAGACGCCGCTGTGCGACATCGACCCCGACAAGGTGGTGGCGGTGGGCGCTGCGATGCAGGCCAACAAATTGGCGGGCAACGCCGCCTCAGGCGACGATTGGCTGTTGCTCGACGTCACGCCACTGTCGCTGGGGCTTGAGACCATGGGCGGACTCGTCGAAAAGGTGATTCCGCGCAACACGGCGATTCCGACCGCGATGGCGCAGGACTTCACGACCTTCAAGGACGGCCAGACCGCGATGGCGATCCATGTCGTGCAAGGCGAGCGCGAAGTGGTGGACGCCTGCCGGTCGCTCGCGCGCTTTGAGCTTCGGGGGATTCCTCCAATGGCGGCAGGCGCCGCGCGCATTCGCGTGACGTTTCAGATCGACGCTGACGGCCTCCTTTCCGTCTCCGCGCGCGAGCAGCACACGGGGGTGGAGAGCTCGGTGCGCGTGAAGCCGAGCTACGGCCTCACGGACGAGGACATCATCGGCATGTTGAAGGACGGCAGCGAGGCTGCCAAGAGCGACATGGCTGAGCGCGAGCTTCGCGAAAACCGCGTCGAGGCCGACCGCCTCATTGAATCCACAGAATCTGCAATGGCTGAAGACGCCGATCTTCTTTCGGCGGAAGAGCGCGCCGCGATTGATGCCGCGGAAGCGGCGTTGAAAAAGGCGGCCTTGGGAACAGACCCCGCGGCGATCAAGGCGGAATTGGAAAACCTCACCCGCGCGACGGGGGAATTTGCCGCCCGCCGCATGGATCGAAGCATTCGTCGGGCGCTTGCCGGCCAGAACATCAACACCCTTTAAAAAATTTCAGGAGACATCCATGCCTATCGTAACGGTGCTGCCGAACGAGAAGATCTGCCCGCAGGGCGCTCAGGTTGAAGTGAAGACGGGCGAAAAGCTCGCGCAGGCCTTGAACAAGGCGGGCGTCGCAATTCCGCACGCCTGCGAGTACAACTGCGCCTGCGCCACCTGCCACGTCATCGTGAAATCGGGATTTGAGAGCCTGGGCGAGCCGAGCGACGACGAGTATGACCACTTGGACAACGCCTTCGGCGTCACGGCGCAGTCGCGGCTCGCGTGCCAGACGGTGATGGGGACGGAAGACATCACGATTGAGATTCCGGCTCGCAATCGCAACATCGTGACGGAGTAAGCCGTTCAGTGAAAAGCAGCCTGCTTCGGTCTTGAGCGCCGCGGCAGGCTTTTCTTCAAGGAGAGACAGCATGCTGAAATGGACGGACGCGCAGGCGATTGCCGAAGCGCTTTACGACGAGCAACCTGACTTGGATCCGGTGACGCTTCGGTTGACGGAACTGCATGCCATGGTGATGGCGCTTCCCGATTTTGACGACGATCCGGAAAAGAGCAACGAGGCGCGGCTCGAGGCGATCCTTTCTGCGTGGCTTGACGAACGGGATTGACGCGACGGCAGAAATCGCCATCAGACGGCAGGCGGATGAGTGAAATCCCTAAGGCGAAATCGGTTCCATGAACGAAGACGTCAGGCTCGCTTAAGGTAATAATGACGCTCCATAAGGATTACAACTCTCTACCCCGTTTTGAGGAGAACCCCATCATGAAGCGTACCGCTTTAGTGCTCAGCCTCTGCGCTGCGTTCTTCCTGGCCGGCGAAGCCTGCGCCGCTGAGAAGTTCGGCGCCGATCGCCATGTCGCTCGCGGCATGAACTGCCAGATGTGCCATGGCAAGGGCAACCCGGCTGAACTCGATCCGCCGGACATCAAGAAGTGCACGCAGTGCCACCCAACGAAGCAGCTCGTTCAGAAGACGAAGAACGTGAAGCCGCAGAATCCGCACATGTCCCCGCACTATCAGGATCAGCTGGAGTGCACGAACTGCCATCGCATGCATGAAGCGAGCGAAAACTTCTGCGCCCAGTGCCACGACTTCAAGTTCAAGGTGCCGTAGGCCGCTCGAAGCTCTGTGAGCTTGGATGCCGAAAAAGGCCGCACGCGAGGAGGATCTCGGTGCGGCCTTTGAATGCAACAAATCTCCCAACGCCCGCTTGACCACGAATCTCGCGGGCGTTAATTTCTGGCAGTTTTTGGTTCTCAGCGCATCCTGCAACGGCAGTCCGTAGATGCTCGTGGCGTACTGGCTGCGCGGCTACGCGATGGTCATGACGACAGGCGCGTGGTCGCTCGGTTTCTCTGTCGCGCGGGGCGTCGTGTCCACGACAACGGCCGTCATTCGCTTTAAAAGCGCGTCGGTTGAGAGCATCAGGTCGATCCGGAGGCCGTGGTTCTTTTCAAACCCTGACTGCCGGTAGTCCCACCATGAATAGGTTTCCGGAGCGTGGAGCCCCGCTTCCCACGCGTCGGTGAGCCCGGCCTCCTGAAGCGCTGTGAGCGCCGCTCGCTCAGGGGGCGAAACCAGGATCTTGTTCTTCCAGCTTTCGGGATCCCAGACGTCGGCGTCGGTGGGCGCGATGTTGAAGTCGCCCGCAATGAGCATCGCCCGGCCGTCGCGTGCCTCACGCCGCGCCCAATGCGTGAGGGCGGCGAGCCAGTCCAGCTTGTAGAGGTACTTGGGGGAGGCCACCTCCTGACCGTTGGGGACGTAAACGCCTGCTGCGGTGAGAAGGGTTCCGTCAGGGAGCGTCAGGTCCGCTGCGATGAAGCGCTTTTGTTCGTCGGGATAGCCGGGCAGGCCCTTCATGACGCGAGAAACCGTTGCCGCGCCGCGGCGCACGGCCATCGCAACGCCGTTGTAAGTCTTCTGTCCGTCAAACCAGACGTCAAAGTCCGCGGCTTCAAAGAGAGCGGCGGGAAAGCCGTCGTCCGTCGTCTTTGTTTCCTGCATGAAAAGGACGTCAATGGCGGCGGAATTGATCCAGGCAGCAGCCTGCTCGGCGCGCATCTTGATGCTGTTGACGTTCCAGGTGGCGATTCGCATGACGTTGCCTTTAAAGAAGTTGAAGCGCCTTCAAGGCGGCTTCGGTTTCGTAGGTGAGAAGTCCCATGTGACAGAACGCATGGAGCTTCTTGCTGTCGGCGCAATAAAACGTCGCAACTTCGCCGTCGCGAGGGACGGGAAAGACGCCGGCGGCGGTGGTGCTGCGGTAGGCGTAGGTGATTTCTGTCATCCAGCCTTCGGGCACGGAGCGGCTGATTCGGTATTCGACCGGCGTTTTTTCAAACGTGACGTCGGGCTCCTTCAGACCCGCTTCCTCGTCGGTTTCCCGGCGTACGGCGATGTCAGGCGTTTCGCCTGCGGCGATGAGGCCGCTGGCCAAGGTATCGTAAAGCCCGGGATCGATGCGCTTTTTGCTGCTGCGGCGCCCGAGCCAGTACAAGCCCTCAGGCGTAGCGGCGACGGCGTAGACGGCGCGCGTCGTGAGGCCAAAAAGACGGAAGGCGGAGCGCTCCAAAACGAGTCCCGAAGGGGCGTCTTCGGCGGTCAAGACGTCAAGAAGCTCGTCTCGCCAGTCAGGGAGCTTTCCCGCGGCATAAAGCGTGCGGGAAAGCGTAGCGAGAAAGGCGTTCGCCTCGCGGTTGTCGTCAGGCAGCGTGAGCGTGACGGCGTCCGTCGTGAAATGAAAAGCCCGAAGCAGCGCTTCGGGCAGTTCGCCCAGAGCGGCGGCTGCGGCGGGCGTAAGCCAGCCGCAGCCGCCGCTCCGGATCACGAGAGACCGGCCTTCGGCAGGATGGCTGCCGAACATTCGGTCGGTCGTCATCGTCAGGCTTCCGGACGCAGGGTCGGGAAGAGCAGCACGTCGCGGATCGTGGAGGCGTTTGTGAGGAGCATCACGAATCGGTCAATGCCGATGCCGCAGCCAGCGGTGGGCGGAAGGCCGTACTCCAGCGCGCGGATGAAGTCCGCGTCGTAGTACATGGCTTCGTCGTCGCCGTGGCTCTTTGCGTCAGCCTGCGCCTGAAAGCGTCGCGCCTGGTCTTCCGGATCGTTCAATTCGGAGAAGCCGTTGGCGAGCTCGCGGCCGTAGATGAAGAGCTCAAAGCGCTCGGTAAGTCCCGGACGCGTGTCGGAGGCGCGCGCCAGGGGGCTGATTTCCACCGGGTAGTCGATGATGAAGGTGGGCTCGATCAGCTTGCCTTCGGCGACGGCTTCAAAGAGCCCCATCACGAGGGCGCCCATGCCGACCCACTCGGGCTGGGGTTCGCCCAGGCGCTTCAGCTCGGCGCGCAGGAACGCTTCGTCCTTCAAGTTCTCTTCCGTGTACTGCGGCGCATACTTCATGATCGCCTGTTCAGGCGTGAGCTTCGCAAAGGGCTTTTCAAGGTCGATTTCCGTGCCCTGATACGTGAACTTCATCGAGCCGATCGCCTTCTGAGCGACGGTGCGCAACAGGTTTTCCGTGAATTCCATCTGATCGCGATACGTCCAGTACGTGGCGTAGAACTCGATCGTTGTGAATTCAGGGTTGTGGCGCGTGTCGATGCCTTCGTTTCTGAAGCATCGGTTGATTTCGAAGACGCGCTCAAAGCCGCCTACGACAAGGCGCTTTAAGTAGAGCTCCGGCGCGATTCGCAGAAAGAGCTGCATGTCGAGCGCGTTGTGGTGCGTCACGAAGGGCTTGGCGTTGGCGCCGCCCGGGATCGGATTGAGCATCGGCGTCTCGACTTCCATGAAGCGGTTGGCGCCCATGAATTCGCGCACGCCCGCGACGATCTTGCTGCGGGTCTCAAAGCGCTGGCGGCTTTCGGCGTTGACGATCAGGTCCGCGTAGCGCTGGCGGCAGCACTGTTCGGGGTCGGTGAGGCCCTTGTGCTTGTCCGGCAGCGGACGAATGGACTTTGTCATGAGGCGAAGCTTTTTCACGCGCACCGACAGTTCGCCGCGGTTCGTGCGAAAGAGCGTGCCTTCGGCGGCGACGATGTCGCCCAGGTCCATCGTCTTGAATTGCGCGTAGGACTCGTCCCCCACTTCAGACGGGGTGATGAAGTACTGCATGTCGCCCGTGAAGTCATGCACGGTCGCAAAGGAGGCCTTGCCCATGATGCGCTTTAGCATCATGCGCCCGGAGACCGCTACTTGAGGCGCCGCGGCTTCGAGGTCTTCCTTCGTGGCGTCGCCCCACTTCGCGCGCAGGTCGCCGAAGAGGTCGGCGCGCGCGAAGTCGTTGGGGTAGGCGACGCCCGCTTCGCGCAGGCGCGCGAGCTTGGCGCGGCGCTCTGCGATGATATGGTTTTCGTCTTCGGCGGCCAGTTCGGCCATCGTCTGCTTCGTCTGCTGTTCAGTCATTTTCTTTCTGTCGAAAAAATTGGGTTTTGGCGCATCAAACGCCCATCTTGAGGCTCGCCTGGATGAACTGGTCAAGGTCGCCGTCCAGAACGGCGCCCGTGTTTCCGGTCTCCACGTTGGTGCGAAGGTCCTTTACGCGGCTCTGGTCGAGAACGTAGCTGCGAATCTGGTGGCCCCAGCCGATGTCGCTCTTTGCCTCTTCAAGCTTTTCCTGCTCGGCCATGCGCTTTCGCAATTCGGCTTCGTAGAGCTTCGCCTTCAGCTGGCGCAGCGCCTGCTCGCGATTGTTGTGCTGGCTGCGGTCGTCCTGGCAGACCGTCACGATCCCGGTGGGGATGTGCGTGATTCGCACGGCGGACTCGGTCTTCTGAATGTGCTGGCCGCCGGCGCCCGAGGCGCGGAAGACGTCCACGCGCAGATCCGCGGGGTTCACCGTGATTTCAATCGAATCGTCCACTTCGGGGTAGATGTAGACGGAGGCAAAGGACGTGTGGCGTCGCGCATTGGCGTCAAAGGGGCTCTTTCGCACGAGACGGTGGATGCCGGTTTCGGTGCGCAGCGTCCCGTAGGCCCATTCGCCTTCAACGTAGATGGTGCAGCCCTTGATGCCGGCGACGTCGCCTTCGGTTTCTTCGGTGAGCTTCGCGGTGAAGCCCGTGCGTTCGGTGTAGCGCAGGTACATGCGCTCCAGCATGCTCGCCCAGTCCTGAGCTTCCGTGCCGCCCGCGCCCGCCTGAATTTCGATGTAGCAGTTCGCCGAATCCATGGGCTTGTTGAACATGCGCTTGAATTCGAGCTTTTCGACGTCCTTTTCAAACCCTTCGACTTCGGCGGCGACGGTTTCGGCGCCCGCGTCGTCAGCGTCAGCAAGGCTCATGTCAAAGAGCTCCTTGGCGTCCGCAATGCCGGCGGAGAGCCGCTCAAAGCTTCCCACGAGATCGTCGAGAACCTTCTTTTCCTTGCTTACTTTCTGAGCGTGCTCCGGATCATTCCAGAGATCCGGGTTTTCCATTTCCTGATTGACTTCTTCGAGCCGACGTTCCTTTTGGTCGACGTCAAAGATACCCCCTAAGCTCAGCAAGACGGTGAGCCAGGTCTTCACAGGTGCGATAAACGTAATTGATGCGTTCGGCGTCCATGTTGTCTGAAGATGATTTTTTATTGATGGGAGCGCCGGACGGCGTCCGGCGCGGCATGAGAACCCGTCATTATACGGGGCGGCCGGCCGGAAAATTTTGAAAAAGCGGGCGTTTTTCGCTCTTTTGGGACGCGGTCAGACTTCCGCGGCCTCAATGACGAGCTGCACCGTGCGGCGTCCCTGAAATTCGTTGATTTCCGGGCGGTACGCCAGGCGAACGCGCTCGGGGAGCGGCGTGTTGTGCCGAAAGAAGATCGCGTCAAAGCGCGTGCCGTTCAAGTCAAGAAAGAGCTTCAGGTGCGCGTCCTTTAAAACGCGCTGCGAGAGGATGGTGAAGTCGTTGGCAAACAACGGAGGCTCGAATCCCTGTCCCCAGATGCGTCCTGCGATGGCTTCCACGAGGGGAAACGAAATCTCCTCGGGCGACAGGGCGCCGTCCACCTTCACGATGCGGTTGAAGACCGCCGGATCCACCATGCGGGCGACGCAGAATTCAAAGAGCGAAGAAAAACGCCTCAGATTCTCTTTCTTGATCGTGAGGCCGGCGGCCAAGGCATGCCCGCCGAAACGCTCGATGACGTCGGGCGCCATCTTGCTCACGGCGTCCAAGGCGTCCCTCAAGTGCACGCCTTCAATGGAGCGGCCGGACCCTTTGAGGTCTTCTTCGCCGTCGTTGGCAAATGCGATGACGGGGCGATGGATGCGCTCCTTCACGCGGCTTGCCACAAGCCCCACCACGCCCTGATGCCATCCGCCGTCGTAGAGCGTCACGGTCGCCTTGCTGCGCCAGTCGATTTGAGCCACGTAGTCTGCGGCGTCGCTTTGCATGGCGTCTTCCAAGTCACGCCGCTCGCGATTCAAGTCTTCCAATTGAAGCGCGGCGCTTTGCGCCTCTGAGGCGTCGTCAGCCAAAAGGCATCGAATGCCAACGCCCATGCCGGTGAGGCGTCCGGCGGCATTGATGCGAGGGGCGACCGCAAACGCGAAGTCGCGCGCCGAGGCCTTCGCCCAGTCGCGTCCCGCGGCTGCCAGGAGCGCTGCCACGCCGGGATGCGCGTCGCCGCGGCGAATGCGATTCAAGCCCTGCGCGACGAGGATGCGGTTGTTCTTGTCAAGCTTCACGACGTCGGCGACGGTTCCGAGGGCGACGAGGTCTGCGAGAGTGTCAAGCCGCGGCTGCGTGGCGGCCGTGAAGACCCCGCGGCGCCGCAGCTCGGCCCGAAGCGCGAGAAGGACGTAGTACATCACGCCGCAACCCGCGAGCGCCTTGCTTTCAAAGGCGCTCTCTCTCAAGTTGGGGTTCACGATGCAGTCGGCTTCGGGGAGCGTTTCGGCCGGAAGATGGTGGTCGGTGATGAGGACTTTGAGTCCCAGCGCCTTCGCGTGCGCCACGCCTTCGACGCTCGCGATCCCGTTGTCCACTGTCACAATGAGGTCGGGTCGGGGAGATGCTTCACAGCAGAGGTCCACGATTTCGGGCGAAAGGCCATACCCGAGCTTGAAGCGGTCAGGAACCACGTAGCTTGCCGGGATGCCAAGCGCCGTGAGGCCGCGCACCGCAATTGCGCACGCCGTGGCGCCGTCGCAGTCGTAGTCGGCGACGATGACGACGCAGCCGCGGGATTCCCGCAGGTCAGCCAGCAGCTTCGCCGCGGCTTCCGTGCCTTCCAAGGTGGACGGCGGCAGCAGCGACTTCCAGTCCTCCCGCAGGTCGTCAGGGGTTCTCACGCCGCGGGCGGCGAGTGCCTGAGCGATGGGGCGAAGCATGCCGGCGCAAGTGAGAGACTCAAAGGCCGCCTTGTCGTACGGCCGGATTTGAAACTGGGTTGCCATGACGTCGCCTATTCAAAAATCCATGCGTCGGCCGAAAGCGCCTTCTGCGTCAAGCGCGCAAGAAGCCCCGTGGCGCCCGCCATCGACGTCGTCAGGGTGACTGTGTCGGTCATGCCGCAGGCGACAACGAGCGACGTGCTGCAGTTTTTCTTTTTCGCAGCGGCGGAAAGTGTTTCAAAGGACTGCACGACGCCGGGGAGCGCCTGGCTCCAAGCAATCCAGTCACGTGCGAGCCACGGCTCGTAGAGATCGTCCAATACGGCGATGCCGTCCCCCGGGGGCGCGTCCTGCGGCCACTCGACGGCGCCCGTCACGCGACCCGTGCGGTGGTTGAGAATGCCCGACTCCTGCGCCCAGCTACGAATGAAGGGCGTGTCGGCGAGGACGCTGCGAATCTTCGTGGGCGGGTTGAAGCGCTGCTGGCAGCCGCCGCCCGTGATGGCAAGTCCCGAGATGACGCGACCTGCGGCGTCGTGAAGACTGGCTGTCTTGAGGAGGCTGGTGAGGTCCTCAAGGTCGGAAAGCGCATCGGCTGCGATGGAAGCCGGTGCGTCGGGCAGGGGCGCCACGTCAAAAGGCGAGGCGAGCCCCGCGCGGATCACCGGCCATTCGGGCGTCATGACGCCCCAGCCCGTCAGTCGTGTGAGGTAGAAGGTGCGGTCCCAGCGCTGCAGCGTGAAGCCGCGTGCTTCAAGAGGCTTTCGCACGAGCTGGCAGAGGCGCTCCACGGCGTCGTCGTCCAGCGTGAGCTCCTCCGGGGCTCCAGATTCATTGGTCGCAAAAAAGACGAGCGACCAGATTTCACTCGTGAGGTCCGGGCCGTCGTCGATGAGCCAGGCAAAAGGCGCCGACGAAAAGGGCAGGCCGCGGCGCGTCACGACGCGCCAGAACCACGCAAGGTGCGGGCTTCCTGCCAGCGGGGCGGTGACCAAGGTCTGCCGCACGGGCGCGCCCTTCACGCTTTTCGAGAGGCGGGCGGCGGCTTGGAGGGTTTCAGGCGGGACGCCCTCGCGGGCGCCGGGGGGCAGAAGCAGTCCCGGAATGAGAAAGTAGGCTTGCGACATGAATCAGGGACGATAACGAAATGCGGCGCGATGTTGTTTTTGTTGGCGCCGCATGAAATGCGGGATAATCGGCGGGATGACGTTACAGGCGCTCGCCCGAATCCATCACCACGCGCATCAGATCCGCTACGGTGCCCGAGCCGGTCTTGTCCATGATGGAGGCGCGGTGCGCTTCCACCGTTTTGATGGAGATGCCCAGGTCGTCGGCGATCTGCTTGTTGAGGCGGCCGGAGACGATGCGCTCCAGAACCTGACGCTCGCGGGGCGTGAGCTTTGCCATCTTCTGCTGTCCGATGATTTCTCGCTCGTTCTGGTTGCGGCGGCGGTTGGCTTCAACGAGCATCTTTTCCACGAGCTGGCGCAGCGCTGCGTGGTCAAAGGGCTTTTCAATGAAGTCTACGGCGCCCTTTTTAAGCGCCGTCACCGCCATCTGCACGTCGCCGTAGGCGGTGAGCATGATGACGGGCAGATCCGATTTGCGGGCGATCAGATGGTCCTGCACCTCAAGGCCGCTCATGCCGTTCATGCGGACGTCCAGCAGCAAGACCCCCACCTGATTGGGCTGGTAGTGCGTCATGAAGCTTTCGCCGCTGTCAAAGAGCTCCACCTTGTAGTTGCTTGATTCCAGAAGCCAGCGCACGGAATCACGCACAGCTTCGTCGTCGTCCACCACAAAGACGGTGCCCAGAGGCTGTGACGAGGGCGTGAGGTAATCGGAAAAGGACATGGGGGACGCTCCGCAAGAAAACGAACAGACGAGGGAAGGCCCGACGCCGCCCCTCGTCTTGAGAGTGCGCCGATTTTAGCGCACCTAGGGTAAACCTGTAAGGGTTTTGTTGGGGGCAAGTCGATTCACGCGACAGACAGCTTGAAGGCGGTGCTCACGGCGCCGGGATCAGTCGAAATGACCAGTTCGGAAGCATGCGCAGCGAGGATGCGGCGAACGAGAAGAAGCCCCAGCCCCGTGCCCGCCTGTGACGTTGTGCGGCCGGGCGTCATCATGATGCGCTGCGCGTCTTCGGGGCGAGCGGCGGGGTTCGTGATGCGAAAGAGAACGGCGTCGCCTGCGGGCTGCAGCTCGAGCGTCACGGCGCCGTGGAGGCCGCTGGCGCGCCGGGCGGCCTCGGCGTTCACAAGAAGATTGACAAGCGCTTCATGAATGAGGCCGGCGTCGCAGCGCACGGCCGGCAGCCGGGGCGAGGCGATGAGATGCGCCGGAGCGGCGTCTGCCGCCTCTCGAGCGAGCACGAGGGGGGACGCCGTAGAAAAGTCGGGGTGCTCGGCGCGAAAGAGGCGCTTCATGGCTTGTGCAGCGCGCTTGGCGCGATCTGTCTCATGCAGAATGAGCGCGAGACCCTCTCTGGCTTTTTCCGGCGTGAGCGACTCGGCGGACAAGAGGGCAAGAAGCGCGGCGGCGTAGTTGCCGGCGGCGGTGACGGGGGAGAGGAGCTGGTGTGCGAGCGCCGACGCTTCAGCTGACGGGGAGAAGTCATTAGACATGGAGCAGGGAGCCTCTGCCAAAATAGCGGCGGCGCAAGGCAATGGACAGTCCTTGCCGCTTACGCCGCGGTTTGCGGAGCAATGAGGAAGCAATTGTATGGATCAGAATGCCATGAAGCGTGCGACGGCCTATGCCGCGCTGGATTATGTGAAGGACGGGGAGATTCTCGGCGTGGGCACGGGCTCGACGGTGGATTTCTTCATTGACGGGCTGGCGGAAACGGGAAAGAAGCCCTCCGCCTGTGTTTCAAGCTCGGTGCGCTCCAGCGAGAAATTGAGGAAGCTGGGCTTCAAGGTGATCGACTTGAATGAGCTCGCCGAAGACATTTCGGTCTACGTGGACGGCGCCGATGAAATCAACGGCCGCTTTGAAATGGTGAAGGGCGGGGGCGGAGCGCTCACCCGCGAGAAGATCGTGGCGAGCGCTTCAAAGACCTTCGTCTGCATTGCGGACGCGACGAAGAAGGTGGAAACCCTCGGGAAGTTTCCGCTCCCCGTGGAAGTGATTCCGATGGCGGCGGGGCTGCTCGCCCGCCGCATCAAGGCGCGCTGGGGGGGCGACCCCGTGGAGCGAGACTTCACGACGGACAATGGCAACCGCATTCTCGACGTGCGCGGCCTCTCGATTCATGAAGCCTGCGCGATGGAGCAGGAGATGAGCGCCATGGCGGGCGTTGTCACCTGCGGGCTCTTTGCGGCGAGGCCGGCGGACGTGCTCCTCTTGGGGACCCCGGACGGCGTGAAGAAGTTCGTGCGCTGACCGGGAGTTCTTCAGACCATGGCAAAACGCCGTCCGCGGGACAAGCCTTCGGACGGCGTTTTCATAGGAGGAGGAAAGCGCTTAAGCCTTCTTTTCCTCCACCGGCGTGTGGTTCGGCACGTTTTCGACGCCCGCGCCGAAGAAGTACTGCTCGCACTGGCTCATGAGGTGCTGGCGCACCTTGATGTCCGCGCAGTTGAGACCGTATTCATTGATCATCATGGTCTGCAGCTTCTTCCAGTCTTCCCAGGCTTCCTTGCTCACCTGCGCCCAGATTTTCTTGCCGAGCTCGCCCGGCACCGGCGGAAAGTCGAGGCCTTCGGCCTCCTTCTTGAGCTTAATGCATTGCACGGTGCGTGCCATAATGCTTCATCCTTCTAAATGCGGGGTTGGCGCCGTCCGTTTTCGGGCTGCGGCGCAATAAGCCCCCGATTGTAGACGCTGACGGCTTGTTGTGAGCCCGCCAGCCGTTGTTCTGAGTTTTCTCCCCCTCTTTTTTCTTCAAGCCATGTCTGACGCTGCCACGAGCCGCCCGTTTGATTCCCTGCGCAAAATGATGGAAACGACTGTGAAGGCGGCTCCGAAGCCAGCGGCGCCGCAGAAGCCTGCCGCTGTGAAGCGTCCGGCGCCGGCTGCTGCGGTGGAGAAGCCGCCCGTGAAGAAAACGTTCCTGCAGACGACAAGAACGCCGGATGAAGCGCCTGCTGCAAAGCTGAAAAAGGCGGCCCGCGTTTTTTCGGGGCGGCTCCCCGATCGCCGGACGCCTGTCGCCAAGCCCGCGGATGCTGCGGCAGAAAAGCCCGCCAAGCCTCAGCGCCTTTCGTTTGAAGAAAGTCGAACGCCCATTCCGCCCTTCACGCTGATGCCGGGACTCCCCGTGAGCGAGCGAGGGGACGAACTCGTGAAGGCTGTGAAGGAGAATCAGGTCATCATCGTCTGCGGCGAGACGGGGTCGGGCAAGACGACGCAGCTCCCCAAGATCTGCCTCATGGCCGGGCGGGGAAAAAAGGGCCTCATCGGCCACACGCAGCCGCGGCGCATTGCGGCAAGCTCAATAGCGAAGCGCCTGGCCGAGGAGCTGCACACAAAACCCGGCGACGTCGTGGGCTTCAAGGTGCGCTTTACGGACGAGACGGGTCCCGGGGCGACGATCAAGCTGATGACGGACGGCATCCTGCTGGCTGAAACGCAGACGGATCCCCTCTTGAAGCGCTACGACACCATCATCATTGACGAAGCGCATGAGCGCTCGATCAACATCGACTTTCTTTTGGGCTACCTGAAGAAGCTTCTTCCGAAACGCCCTGACTTGAAAGTCATCGTCACCTCCGCCACGATTGACGCCGAGCGCTTTGCCAAGCACTTCGGGCGGGATGCGGAGCATCCGGCGCCCGTCTTCACGATTTCCGGACGCACTTATCCCGTGGAAATTCGCTGGCGGCCCGTGGAGGACGTGGACGAGACGGACGACAAGACGGGGATGGAGGCGATTGCGGACGCCGTGGAGGAGCTGGAGTCTGCCGGACGCGGCGACATTCTGGTGTTCTTGCCGGGCGAGCGTGAAATCCGCGAGGCGGCCGAGGTGATCAGCCGGCGGCACCGCCCCGGCACGCTCGATGTGCTCCCTTTGTACGCGCGGCTCTCGGCCGCCGATCAGGAGCGCGTCTTTGCGCCAGGCGGCGTGCGCCGCGTGGTGCTCGCAACGAACGTGGCGGAAACGTCGCTCACCGTGCCCGGCATTCGCTTTGTGGTGGACACGGGCTTTGCCCGCGTGAAGCGCTATTCCTACCGCAACAAGGTGGAGCAGCTTCTGATCGAGCCCGTGAGCCAGGCTTCCGCCAATCAGCGCGCCGGCCGCTGCGGCCGCGTCGCCGACGGCATCTGCATCCGCCTTTACGATGAAAACGACTGGGCGCGGCGCTCCGCCTTCACGGATCCGGAAATTCTGCGAAGCAACCTCGCGGCCGTCATCCTGCGCATGAAGTCGCTCAAATTGGGCGAAGTGCGTGATTTTCCGTTTGTGGAGCCGCCGCCCGCGCGCGCCGTGGCGGACGGCTACGCCATCCTGACGGAGCTTGGAGCAATTGATGACGTGGGAAATTTGACGGACGTGGGGCGAAAGCTCGCGCGTCTGCCCGTCGATCCGAAGTTCTCCCGCATGCTGCTTGCCGCCTCCGAGCGCGGCGCCTTGGCTGAAGCGCTCGTCATTGTTTCTGGCCTTTCCGTGCAGGATCCCCGAGAGCGCCCGATTGAGGCGCAGCAGGCGGCTGACGCGGCGCACAAGGCCTTCAAAGATGAGCGAAGCGACTTCCTCTCCTACGTAAAAATCTGGCAGTGGTTTGAGAAGGCGAGGGCGGAAAAGGAAAGCAACAAGAAGCTCACCGAAAGCGTGCGGCAGAAGTTTCTGTCGCCCCGGCGCCTGCGGGAGTGGCGGGACGTCTACAAGCAGCTGCTGGAATTGACGAACGACATCGGCTGGAAGCGAAACACGGCGCCGGCGCGCTACGAAGAGCTGCATCAGGCCCTTTTGACGGGGCTTTTGGGCAACCTCGGCTGCCGGCAGCTGGATGCCGACTTCCGGGCCCCTCCCTACTTGGGAGCACGCGGCATCCATTTCTGGCTGTGGCCGGGCAGCGCCATCGCCAAAAAGGCCTGTCGCTGGGTGATGGCCTCGGAACTTGTGGAGACGAGCCGGCTCTTTGCGCGCTGCAGTGCGGAGATCGAGCCCGAGTGGGTGGAGGCGGCGGCCGGAAGCCTCTTGAAAAAGAGCTGGTCGGAGCCCCACTGGGAGAAAAAGCGCGGCGCTGTGACGGCTTTTGAACGAGGCACGCTCTACGGGCTTCCCGTTTATCAGCAGCGGCGCGTCACCTATACGCAGCACGACCCGAAGCTCTCCCGCGAGATCTTCATCCGGCAGGCGCTCGTTGAAGGCGAATTTGAAAGCCGCGCGGCGTTCTTTCGGCACAATCAGGACCTCGTAAAAGAGATTCGCGACATTGAGGCAAAGAGCCGCCGCCCCGACGTGCTGGTGGACGACGATCTCATCTACGCCTACTACGACGAGCACATTGCCAAGGATGTGGCCGACCAGACTTCCTTTGAAGCCTGGCTCAAGGAAGCGCAGAAGACGACGCCCAAGGTTCTCTTTCTCACGCGCGAAGAGCTGATGCGCCACGATGCGCAGGGCATTACGACGGACTATTTTCCGAAAAAGCTCCGAATGGCAGGCACGGACATGGCGGTGACCTACCACTTCGAGCCGGGGGCGCCCCGAGACGGCGTGACGCTTGCGGTGCCGCTCTTTGCCTTGAACCAGATCGATCCCGCGCGCTGCGACTGGCTTGTGCCGGGCATGGTGAAGGAAAAGGTGCAGAGTCTTTTAAAGAGCCTGCCGCAGAAGCTGCGGCGCCACTGCGTGCCGCTCTCGGACTACGCGGCGGGATTCTTCACGCGAACGAAGGAAGGCGCGCCGCAGCCCGGCCGGACCTTGACGGACGCCTTGATTGAAGACATCGCGCAGGAGACCGGCATTCGCTGCAATCGCGAGGATTTCAAGCCGGAGTTTCTCGCAAAGCACCTCATCATGAATTTCAAGGTGATCGACGAGCACGGGCGGCAGCTGGCGATGGGGCGCAATCTCGCTGAGCTGAGAAGCGAACTGGGCGAGGCGGCGCAGGAGAGCTTCCGTACGGTGGCAGAAGCCGATCAGAGCGTCGCCGAGGATCTGGCGGACCACATCACGGTGTGGAACTTCGGCGAACTTCCCGAACTGATGGAAATTCAGCGGCGCGGCGAAACCTTGATCGGTCATCCGGCGCTCGTGGATCGCGGCGACTACTGCTCGCTGGAAGTTTTTGACGATCCGCAGCAGGCGGAGAAGCAGCATCGAGCGGGACTGCGGCGCCTTTTCATGATTCAGATGAAGGAGCAGGTGAAGTATCTTGAAAAGAATCTGAACGGGCTGCACCGCGTGCAGATGATGGCAGGCGTCGTGGAGCCCGCGGCCGCGGGCTTTGAAAGCTTTGAAGCACTGAGGGACGACGTGACGGCGCTGGCGGTTGAAATCTGCGCCATGGAAAAGCCATGGCCCGTCAACGCGCAGGGCTTTGGCGAGCGAAAGGACGCAGCGCGAACGAAGCTCTCCCTTATTGGTCAGGAGATTGCTCGCACGGTGGAGGCGGTGGCGACGGAGCTCGCCTCGATTCCCAAGAAGCTGCAGGCGGCGAAGGCCTACCCCGAGGCGGTGAAGGACATCACGACGCAGTTAAAGCGCCTCTTTCCGAAGCATTTCCTTTTGTCCGTGAATGAGGAGCGCCTGCGGCACTACGTGCGCTATGTGAAGGCGGTGAACGTGCGGCTGGACAAGCTTCGAAACGATCCGGCGCGCGATGCGCAGAAGATGCAGGAGCTGACGCAGCTCTCGGTTCCCTATTATCGAGAGCTGGCGGCGCGCCGCGGACAGGCTGACGAGCGGCTGGCGGACTTTGGTTGGCTTTTGGAAGAACTGCGCGTCTCATTTTTTGCGCAGGAGCTGCGAACCCCGGTGCCCGTGAGCGTGAAGCGGCTTGCCCGCGTCTGGGAATCGATCCGCCGACTCTGATCAGCGGAGCCGATATTTGGTTTTCAAGGGAAAACAACGTAACATCCGTCCGTTTCCTTTTTTGAAAGGCGCCTTTTCGTGTTCCTGCGATTCTTTTGTGCGGCCCTTGCCGCGAGTCTCATGGCGGTCTTTTCCGCTTCCGTCGGCGCCGCGCCCGCGGAGGTGGCGTCCCTGCGTCCGGTGATGGGATACGCCTCGCCTGAGCGCGTGGTGACAGCGAAGAAGCGTCCGCGCGTCTCGCTGCGTCGCCGCGGTCCTTCCGCCGCGATGCTCGCCGGCCTTCGCGACACGCCCGATCCCTTGGAGCTCTCGAGCTCCGTTGCCTACATGGCTGACGAGGACTCGGGCGAAGTCTTCTTTGAAAAGAATGCGGATGTTCCGCTTCCGATCGCCTCCGTCACAAAGCTCATGACGGCGCTTGTCATCATGGAGAGCGAACTGCCAATGACGGCCCGGCTTGCTGTGGCCCGGGCGGACTACGTGAAGAGCAAGGCCGAAAGCAAGCTCAAAGTCGGCATGGTGCTCACCCGCGAGGCGACGCTGCGCGCGGCGCTCATGAGTTCGGACAACCGTGCGGCGCACATGCTGGCGAGAACCTATCCGGGGGGCGTCAAGGCGTTTGTGGAGGCGATGAATGCCAAAGCGGCGGAGCTTGGCATGGAATCGAGCCATTTCTCCGATCCGACGGGGCTCTCCAACGACAACATCTCCACGGCGCGTGATCTGGGGTTGCTTGCTGCGGCGGCGCATCAGCATGAAATGATCCGCAAGGCTTCGACGACGCCTGTGGCGGTGATCGACGCCGGCACGCGGACGCTGCACATGCAGACGACGAATCGTCTGATCGGCGATCCGCGCTGGAAGGTGGGGCTGCAGAAGACGGGCTTTACTACGGCGGCCGGCCGCTGCATGGTGGTGCAGAGCGAATTTGCCGGGCATCGCCTCGTCATGGTGGTGCTTGACTCGGAAACGAACAGCCGGCGCGCGGACGACATGCTGCGCATGAAGCGGTGGCTCGAGGATGAAACTGAATTCAATACGGTTTTTGCACAGACAAAGCCCTGGGAGCTCATGTAGCTTTTGAGCCCGGCATGCAAAAAAGGCTGTCCTTGGCGGACAGCCTTTTTTTGCACCCGCTGTGATCAAAGATGACACGTGCGGGCGCCGGGGCAAAGGCGTTCTGATATTCTTTCCCGGCGCAAGCGGCGGGTTTCTGGTGTTTGGCCGCGAGATTCAAGTTGGCGGCGGCTTTCCGAAGGGCGGCCGCGAGAAGGAGAGAAAAAATGAAGAGCATCGGCATTGTGGCGGGCGCCCATCCGGAGCGGGCGGTGGCCTTGAAGGCGGCGATTCTTGCAAAGGATCCTACGGCGCGCGTGGTGATCGAAGAAACCGCGCTGCGGCAGGATGCGCCGGATGATCGCATGAAGCTCGGGGATCGAAAGATCGAGCTCTTTAACGCTGCGGAGTCGCTTTTTGAAAAGGGCTTTCCCGTGGTGGCCTTCACCTGCGCCTGTCCGCACCAGTGGTTTGGCGAACTGGAGGCGGAAGCCGCGGCGCGTCTGGTGGATCCTTGCGGCGATGATGGCGAGCTGCTGGCGGCGGGAAGCTACGCGGAGAAGCTCCTTGCGGCTTGCGGCGGCATTCCCGCCAAGCCCTTCAAGGTGGGCATGATCGGCGGCCTTGGTCCCGCGGCGACGGTGGACCTTTACGACAAGATTACGAAGGCGACGCCGGCGGCGAACGATCAGGAGCACATCCGCGTCGTGATTGAGCAGAATCCGCAGATTCCGGATCGCACGAAGTGCCTTCTTGACAATGGCACTGACCCGACGCTTGCGCTCTACCACTGCGCCAAGCGTCTGGAAAAGGACGGTTGCGACGCGCTCATCATTCCCTGCAATACAGCGCATGCCTTCGTGCCCTACATGGAGCGTCATCTCTGCATTCCGTTCATCAACATGCAGAAGGCCTGCATGGATGAAATCGCGGTGAAGTTCGGCGACAAGGCTCGCGTGGGGCTGCTCGCGACGACGGGAACGGTGAAGACGGGGATCTATACGAAGAAGGCGGAGGCGATGGGGATCGCCATGTTTGTGCCGGATGCAGCGCATCAGGAGCGCGTCATGGCGGCGATCTACGGCCCCAAGGGCGCCAAGGCGGGCTACACCGACGGCGTCTGTCGTGAGGATCTGGTGAGTACAGCCGAATACATGGTGAAGACCTACGACTGCAATGTGCTTATTCTGGGGTGCACGGAGCTGCCGCTGATTCTCGATGAAGGCGACATGGAGGTGGCTGGCAAGACGGTCTTCATCATTGACCCCACGTCGGCGCTGGCGCGCCGCGTGGTGAAGACGGCGCAGGAAGCCAACAAGGAGCGCGGCTTCTAAAAGCGCCTTGAGGACAAGACTGACATGACGAGGCCTGGCATTTGCCGGGCCTCAGCGTTTGGATCAGCGGCAGGCTTCAGGCGCCTGCGGCGGGCACTGCGCTTTGCTGCAGAAGCTTGGTGACTGCGGCGGCTGCCTTGGTGATGAGATCTACGTAAAGCGGCTTGTTGTCCATGACGCCTTCGCTCATGAGCGTCATGGCGGCGATGATGCGTCCGCTCTCGTCTCGGATCGGCGCGCCCACGCAGCGAATGCCGTATTCGAGCTCCTCGTTGTCTTCGGACCAGCCGCGCTCTCGAACGTGATCGAGAGCCATCACAAGACGCTCGCGCGTCACGATGGACTTGTCAGTTCTCGCCTTGAGTCCCGTGCGGGTGATGTAGCCTGAAAGTTCATCCGGGGTGAAGGCGCTGAGAAAGAGCTTGCCGCCTGAGGAGCAGTGCAAGGGGGCGAGCGCCCCCACCTGACGCGAGAAGCGCACGCCTGTTTCTGCGGCGTAGAGGTGGTCAACGTAGATGATGCTGTCGCCCGAGCGCATGCAAAGGTGAACGGCGAGTCCTGTTTTTTCGAAAAGCGCTCGCATGATGTCGATGGCGGCGGCTCGGACGGGGAGCGCCTTTCTCACGCGGTTGCTGTACTCCAGAAAGCGCAGTCCGAGCTGCCAGGTGCCGTCCTCGTGATGCTCGAGAAAGCCTAGATCGGAAAGCGTCCAGAGAAGGCGGTGCAGACTCGAGGCGTTAAGCCCGGTTGCCTTGGCGATCTGGTTGCTCGCGAGCGGTTCGTCGCTGCCCGCGATGACGTCCAGGGCATGAGCGGCGCGTTCCAGAACCTGAACGTTCTTTCCGTTGTTTTCGAAGGTAAAGCTCATGATCGTGTGTTTTTATCGTAGCTTCAGGCGGCGCAGCTGCTGGGCGAGGAATCCGGCAGGCGCTCCGCCACGAGTTCGGCAATGTCCTTCAAAGGATAAGGCGCTTCACCCGGTTTTTCCTGTGCGGCGGCGCTTGTGAGCATCGTCATGCAGTGCGGGCAGGCGCTTGCGGCGCCGCAGGCGTCGGCGGCCTTGAGTTCCTTCAAGCGGATGACGTTGATGCGCGCCGGGCGGTCCATGAAGATCTGGGCGCCGCCCGCGCCGCAGCAGTTGGTGGCTTCGCCGCCTGCCGCAGGCGTTGTTGCACGGATGCCGAGCGCGGAAAGAATCCGGCGCGGCGCAGTGGTGACGCCGTTGTAGCGGGCGAGGTAGCAGGGGTCGTGATAGGCCATGGAGGCGTCGCGCTTTTCAGGGGTGAGCCGTCCGGCTTCAATGAGCTCCTCGATGAAGCTCGCGTGATCCACCACGTCAAAGCGGCCGCCATCAAACTGCGGGTATTCGTTCTTGAATGTGTTGAAGCAGTGCGGGCAGGCGGCGAGCAGTCGCTTGAAGCGGTACTTTGAGAGATTCTCGATGTTTTCTGCGGCGGCCGTTTGAAAGAGGTATTCCTCGCCTGCGCGACGCGCAAAGTCAGCGTGGCACCGCTCTTCGGTCATGACGGCAAACTTAACGCCCGCCGTCCGAAGAATCTTCACCATGGCGCGGGCGATCTTCTGCGCCCGCTTGTCGTAAGACGCGGAGCAGCCAACCCAGTAGAGAACGTCGTAGTCAATGCCGGGCTTGGCGCGCGGGACGTCAAGGTCCTTTGCCCACGCGAGCCGGCTCCCAGGATCCATGCCCCAGGGATTGCCGACGGAAGCCGTGTTTTCAAGACTTCCGGCGAGCCCGTCGGGAAATTCGCCTTGCTCGAGCGCAAGATGTCGGCGCATCGATACCACTAGATCTGGAATTGGAATGTCCGCTGGACAGACGCGTGCGCAGGCGCCGCATGTGGTGCAGCTCCAGAGAGCATCTTTTTCGATGATGCCGCCGATGAGATCTCGCGAGTCCGCGGGGCTGTTGAGCCGCACCTTGAGTGACGTCACGAGGCGCTTCGGATCCAAGGGCGTCGCCGCCTTCACCGCCGGGCAGACGCTGCGGCAGCGGCCGCATTCCGTGCAGCCGTCCATGCGGGTGCGGTCCAGCGAAGTGAACTGTTCAAAGCGCGAGATGCCGAAGGATTCCTGCTCTTCAATGTTTTCGATTTTGTCGATGGCGCCGGCAGGCGTTGCCTTGCGCCTCGCGATGGAGAGCGGCGTCTTGAAGAGATGCGAGTAGTAGGTGAGGGGCAGCGCCGCAATGAAGGAGAGGGAGGCGAGGCCGTGGATCACCCACACGAAAGTGTGGAGCGTCTTGAGCGTGTCATCGTCTGCGTTGGCAAAAAGAAGCGAAAGCGCGTTTCCCACCGGGGAGAAGACGCGCCAGTCGGGGTGCTGCACCGCGAGGCGAATGGCTTCCGTCAGAAAGCCTGTGAGGACGATGGCAGCAAGCGACGCGAGAATTCCGACAAACCGACCGTCGGCTTCGACGCGGGCGTCGTGGAGCACGTAGCGGCGCACGGCGGCAACCGCAAGGCCCAGCAAAACGGCCGCGCCCGCCATGTCCAGAATGAGCTTGAACCCCAGATAAACCCACCCCTGCAGAAACTGGCGGTCAAAGAGGTAGTGGCCGACGTCCCAGTCGAGCGTGGCTGTCGCTGTGCCGAGAAAAAGGAGAATGAAGCCCCAGAACATCACCACGTGGGTTTTGCCGGGGCCGGTCTGCGCCACTTTGGCCTGACCGAAGACTTCCTTCAGAAAGTCAGCAAGGGAGAAGGGGCTGCGGGCGGCCTCGGGCACGCTGGCGTGGTGGTTCTTGATGGTGCGGATCACGCCAGCGACGCACACGGCAACCGTGATGGCGGCGAGCAGATAGATGCCGATCTCCGCCCAGAAGGGCACGTTCCAAAAGCCGGGGCGAACCGGAACGGTTTCGTACATAGGAAATCCGAGAGTGACTTTGTGGGGTTGGCGGCGGAACGCGGATGCTCGGCTTTGTTCTTGTCTTTGCCGATTGATATTCCGCCGGAATCAGTGCGCGCGATTGTACCTCAGGCGACGGAGCGTTCAGCGGTTGGATTCCTGAGCCCAGCGCGCCGCGGCGTCAACGCAGTCGGCGACGAAGAGGGGGCCGTTGAAAATGAGGCCGGAAAAGAGCTGCACGAGCGTTGCGCCGGCATCAAGCCGCTCGAGGCAGTCTTTTTCCGAGAGAATGCCCCCCGAAGCAATGAGGGGGAGGGCGCCGGCAAGATGTTCCGATGCTTTGTTGAGTGCCTCAAGCGACCGTTCGGCAAGCGGGGCGCCGGAGAGTCGATCGTTCGCTGCAAGATCTGTGCCGCCAGCGACGCCCGTGTAAGACCTCCCTGTGAGAATCAAGGCGTCAGCGACGGGGGCGGCGGCATCGAGAAGGGACAGAAAGTCAGATTCCGACAGATCGGGAGAAAGCTTCAGAGCGACGGGCGTGGGCTTGAGGCCGGCGTCATCGGCCTGCTGTTTCCAATGAGGAAGGTTTTGGAGAAGGTTCAGCAGCTGCTGCGGCGAGGTTCTGGCGCCATTGACAGCAAGGTAGTCCGCGAGTGACGCGGTTTTTTTGAAGCGGTCGGCGTTGAGGTCCTCTGGCGCAAGACTCAATCCCAGGACGCCGCCTCGGAGGGCGAAGGCCTGTGCGCTTTTTAAATTCGTTGCGACGGCACTCAGGCCGAGGCCTGCGGCTTCGCCTCTTTCCATGATGACTCTTTCCTTTGTGAGGCGACGGATGCGATGCGGGGCACGGGGGGTGAGGCTTGACGGACGAATGGTGCCGACTTCCACGTGGCCGAAGCCGAAAGAGCCCAGTGCGCTTACGGAGGTGCCTGCGCGGTCAAAGCCTGCGGCAAGGCCAATGCGATTGGGAAAGCGAAGACCCATGACGCGGACAGGGTCTTCCTGCGGGATGCGTGTGATGTCGGCGGTGCATCCCAGCGTAGCCGCCCAGTCGAGATTGTCTGAAACCAGCTGCTGGGCTCTCACAGGGTTTAGACGAGGGAGCAGCTTTTGAGCGAAGGCAGAGAAAATGGACATGACGGCAACTGCAAACAACAGAAGAAAAAGAAATTTTAACAGACGAAAATGCCGTGACGCACTGAAATCATTGAGTTTGATGGCTTTCGCTGACAAGCTTTTAGAGCGGTGTGCAGAAAATTTTTGTGTAGAAGATTTGACATCGGAAAGAAGTGTGCGTAATATGCGCAGTCTCGCCGGAGAAATGGCGAGAGTAAAAAAGACGGATCGCGGGGTGGAGCAGTCCGGTAGCTCGTCGGGCTCATAACCCGAAGGTCGTAGGTTCAAATCCTGCCCCCGCAACCAGTTTTTTTGTAGAAGTTCTTTAAAAATTTGAACAGACGAACCGATAAGCGTGGGTACTGACGATTGAATCT
>CAVJBF010000027.1:22441-27860 GCA_963647785.1 Acutalibacteraceae bacterium | reverse complement strand
GAATTCGGGGCGTCTCTTTGAGACGGGCTCGGGTCAGCAGCAGGAACCCATCGAGGAGATCATGGGGCTTGCTCCGTGACTCAGTAGGGAATCCTCGTCCTTTATTTAGGGCGAGGAAGTCACGGTTCGGCTTATATGGCCATGGATGTGGGTGCCAACATGTTGGCACCTTCAAAGAATCTTTCCGCGAAAACTGAGTGCTTTCACACGAGAATGAACATGACGGAAAAAATTGCTTGCAGCCGGTTGTGCAAGTCGACTTTCATTGCATCGATGAAAAGAAAACATACGTGACTGCGACGAAAAACTAGTTGCCCCTGCCAACATGTTGGCAGTCACCAGAACCCGCAAAAGACGATGGCGCGACTGAAGTGTTGAATTCAAAGTTCAGCAAGCAGAGACAGAAATGCCACTGGATTGGGAAATTGTGTGCTTGGCATTCGTATTTTTCATAAAACAACGCTATCTCAATGTCTTATTGAACTAAAGAGGTCAGATTATTACCATGTGATTCCTAGCTTAGGAATAGGAACACAACAATTTAGATGGGGTTGAGTTTGTTCTTCATTGATTTTAAATGAAGTTACTTTTGCAAGGTCTATAGGTTGATTTGTTTCTAATCCTTATAACTGCGGAGGGTGCCAACATGTTGGCACCCCCTTTTTGTAGGAGCCCCCTGTATAAAAAAGTAGTGCTGGCTGACACCTATGAGACATTTTTTTGCTTCATCTTTTTTCAAATGCATGGAAGTGTGTCAACACGTTGGCAGGGACAGAAGAAAAAAGGTGGTGGGGCGATTGCAACAGCATTTTTGAGTCGATGAAAATTGGATTTCAAACAAAATCAGAGGAAATGAAGACTGCCAACATGTTGGCACCTGAATGGTTGGGTCTCAAAAAATGAGACTCATTGATTTATGTCATGTTGCCTCGTTCGATAAGACAATGAACCCTGATAGGATGCCGAAATCTTGTTTTCGGGGTACGCCATGGCACGAGTCATAGCCTTTGCCAATCAGAAAGGCGGGGTGGGAAAAACCACGCTTTCCATGCAGGCTGCTTTTTATTACGCGCTGAAAAAAAAGAAGCGCGTCCTCTTCATCGACATGGACAAGCAGGCAAATTCCACGCGCCTGTTGCTTGGCCCCGAAGATCAGCTGGCGCCGACAGACACGAAGAGCTATCAGCTCTTTGAACCCGAACTTGAAGATCTGGTGGTTCATGAAACAAAGCGCGGCATCGACTTGATTGGCGCGACGCTTGATCACCAGACCGTGATGGATCAGGTGCTCGCTGTGGACGACGACATTCTTGTGCAGGGGAAGACGATCCAGTTGCCACAGCAGCGCATCAACCTGTTGCGCGACGCCTACGACTACATAATCCTCGACTGCCAGCCGGAGCTGGCAACGGCGCTCGTCGCCTCTCTCATCGCAGCTGACTATGTTGTCAGTCCATTGAAATTGAGCGGCCTTGCGATGGACGGCTTGACGGACATGTCAAAGACGCTAGCTCGCATCAAGGAAAACTGGAATGAAAACGTCACGTTTTTGGGGCTGGTTATTAATGACTTCGACAAGACCGGCAACCAGAAGCGCTCTGTGAAGGCGGTGCAGGAAATGTTGAAGGACGGCGTCTTCAAGACGATTCTTCAGCACCGTTCTCCCTATGACATGGCGATGACGGGCGGCGAAGGCGTCCCAATCTGGGAAATCAAGAATGGAAAATCCGCGGCAGAAGAGATGGCATCGCTTTTCAAGGAACTTGACCAGCGAATCAAAAAGGCGGAAGCTTTGAGGGCTTGATAATGGCAAAGACATTTAGTTTAAAGGGCGGAGTCAAGTCTTCTTCGTCTCCTGCAAAACCCGTTGTCAAGAAGGTGGCACCGACGATTTCCGGTTTGGATGCTGCGGCGTCTGGCATTTCGGCCCTCACGACGGTGGCCAGAAAAGACCGCGAATACCGACAGGTGCCGCTCGAGGAAATCAAGGCGATGGAGCAAGTGCGCACGAGTTTTGAAAACGCGCAGTTGCAGGAAGACATCCAGTCGCTAGCGGCAAGCATCAAAGTGGAGGGGGTTCAGCTTCCCATCATCCTCGCACGTCGGGATCCGACCGATCAGAAGTACATCATTTTGGACGGCGAATGCCGCTGGCGCGCGGCAAAAATTGCCGGCCTTGAAGTCATCCCGGCGATGGTGACGAACCTCACCTATTCCAAAACGGCGGAATGGGAGTTGAAGCAAGTGGCGGCAAACCTGATGCGCATGCCGCTTACGCCCCTGGAATTGGGGAGAAGCTTTGCCTCTGCCGTCGCGCAGGGCATTTCCGTCGTGAATCTCGCGGAGCGCTTTGGCAAGTCTCGCGGCTACATCCAGAATTTTCTCGCAATCGATCGTGCGCCGCAGCAGCTGCGCGATTACTTTGAAAAGCGCAATCTCCGAGACGTCGTCACAATGACGACGCTGGTGCACTGCGTCGAAAAGAACGCTGCGCGGTTTGCCGAGCTTTTCGCCCCCTATGAAGAGGCAGAGGCCGAGCCTATCAGCCGTGCGGACGCAAAGCGCCTGCAGGCAGAGCTCGAGAGCAAGGCAACGTCCGACATAGTGACGCCGCAGCCGGTGACGCCGCCTGCTCCTGTTGTTGAAGACAAGGTAGACGAGGCCGGTGACGAAACGAATATTCAGGATGGGAAGACCGAACAAGAAGCGCCGGTGAAGCGCCGCCTGCAGTCACGCTGGGAGCTTTCGGAAGGTTGCCATGAGCTGCCCGACGTGCGCGGCGTCTGCTTCAAGGCGGTTCTGCGCCGTCACGCGAAGAAGGGTGACAAGCTCTTTCATGGCACGCTCATGAGCAACATCGAAACCAGCGAAGCTGGGAAGGTGGTGTTCCTCTACGAAGGAAAGGCGATCGCTGTGGATCCAGCGGACATCGTCCGGCTTAAGGCCCCGGTGAGTGCTGACAAGGTGACGAGCAACGAAGACTTCGAAGAGAAGGCCGGAAAGTAGCGCGATGCAAGCAAGACAAGCCGCCCGTTCGCGCGGACGTGGAACGACGAACGCTGACTACTGCTTTCGGCTTTTGCAGCTCGTGTTCCTTTTGGACGCGCTGCCGCCCGAAAAGCGCAACGCCCCGACGCTCATGGATGCGATGAAGATTAGCAAGCCGTCGTTCTTTCGCACCATGACAGATCTGCAGAAGGTGCTGCAGATGGAGGTGCCGTACGTTGAGCTCAAGGGAAAGAACCGACTGCAGGATTTGGAGACCGGCAAGCCTTCTGTGCGCGGCTACTACTATATCAAGTCGGGCGGCGTCTTCAATGTCGCCGCCGTGCAGTCACTCTTTACAGCGAAGGCCGAGGTTTTTCGGCAGCGAGAGATCGTGTTGGACACGATGGCGTTCGTTAACCGCTCTCGAGAGCTCTACGGCATGTCGCCGATAGGCTGACTGTCGATAAACG
This sequence comes from Acutalibacteraceae bacterium, assembly GCA_963647785.1. Classification (GTDB taxonomy): domain Bacteria; phylum Pseudomonadota; class Gammaproteobacteria; order Burkholderiales; family Burkholderiaceae_F; genus Duodenibacillus. Next base: position 24,402 of record CAVJBF010000027.1, on the reverse strand, counting down.
AAAAGGGTTTTGCTAGCCGATAAAAACCGTCTGGAATACGAACGGCGTTTATTCGGCGACGATCCCCGATCTGCCCGGCGTCATTACCGAAGCCTACAGCGAGGCGGATCTCGCTCGTTGTCTTAAGGAGGCATCTCAAGGCTGGATCGAGGTTGAGCTCGATCTGGGGCGAGCAATTCCTGAGCCGCAGCCAGTGGCGACTCATCAGAGCGATCCGACGTACGAAGGTTGTTGCTGGACGGTGTTTTACATCGATGTTGAGAGGATTAAGTCGGATCGGAAAATTGCTTGAGGCAAGACTGCGCCGCAAAGTGAAGTTTCGGGAGGAGGGGGTGCCAACATGTTGGCACTCTCTGTCAGACAGAGCTCGCTAGAAGCGGAGAGTTGCACTTCTGACGTCAAGCGCTGACCAAACGGCGGCGGTGCGTCGGCTGCCGAGACGGAGCTTGCTGTTTGGTCAGCGTTTGGGGTGCCAACATGTTGGCACCCCGCTAGTTCGTCTTAGCTGCGAGTCTGGACCTTCTCCCATGAGAGTCCGAACCTGCTCAGGTACTTTCTAAGCTGATCGGAGTCATTCGTGCTCTTGCGTCGCGCCAGACTCTGCGCAAAGAGCGTTTGCCCGGCGTCGGACAAGGTCTTTGACTGGCGGCAGATGCGGATGACGTCCGCAAGCTGCACGACGTCAAAGCGATCGAGCTGTGCGGCAGTGTCACCAAGAACCTCTCGCACGAGCGATTTGTCGTCCGTTGCCTGGCAACCGTCCTCGGCCGGTTGCCACCGCGCTTTGAGCTTTCCAGTCGTAGATAAGGTGTGCGAGCCGCGTCTTTCCGACGCTCGATGCGCCCGTGAGCAAGATGGGATCATCCGAGACGGTGCAAACGCGGGTGATGTCGTCGATCATGGAGTTGAAGGCGGTGTTCTTGGTTTCGATGCCGGCCTTCAAAAACGACACGCCTTCGCGACGCGCGGTTTGAAAGCGCTGCGCGAGCTTGTGTCGTAGCGCGATAGGTCAAGGTCGATGATGGAAAGCAGGCCCGCGGCGTCGGTCTCCTGTCGTGAAGCACGGATGCAGGAGATTCTCGAGGAGCGCCGCGTGCGGCTTCTCTCCGGTCCTTTGGACGAGTCGCCTGAGGTCTACAAGGATATCGAGGGCGTGATCGCGGCGCAGTCGGACTTGATTGACGTGCTGGCAAGGTTTGATCCGCGGATGGTGAAGATGGCGCCCGCGAAGGAGACACAGCCGGCGTGGTGGCGCAAAAAGCAGAGCGCCTGACGCAGGAAGCGTGCCATCACAGCGCCTGCATGCGGACGGCGCAGGACTTGCCGCTGAAGGCTATGCCGTAGGCAAAGCGCGCTTCGCAGTCAAACGGGACGAGGCCTTGCGCATAGCGTCACGATTGCACCTGCTGCAAAGCCTTTTCAGCAGTAGTGATAAGGTCCTCTTTTTTGGCGCAGCGCTTGATTTCAATCACGACGCCGATGCTTTCGTTGCTTGAGGTGAAGAGGAAATCGACATAGCCGTCGCCGGCTTCGCCATTTGGATCAAAGTTCTTGATGGTGGCGCCGGCGCAGGCAAACAGCGCGGCGAGAAAGCCTTGGTAGTAGTTTTCCGGCTTGGCCCGACTCGCAGCGTCTCGGATGGCAACGTAGCCTTCAAGCACCGGCGTCAGCACGTTTTTCATCGCGCGGGCGTCTCCAGCGAAGGCGGCTTGAGCGAGCAAGATGCCATGCTGTGCGCTTGCGTTGTTTTTTTTCGAAAAATAGTCTTTGACCTTTTCTTGAAACGTTTCGCGGATTTCTTCATTGGGCAGACGCACTCGGAAGGACGTTGCGCTGTCGGGCAGCGGTTCGTCGATCGTTAGGTAGCCCGTAAAGAGGAGCAGCGTCCAGAAGTCGTCGGGATTGTGCTGCGACAGCTCGCCGTAGTTGAGCTTTTCGTTGACGGTGATGACAATGGCGCC
>CAVJBF010000027.1:0-22431 GCA_963647785.1 Acutalibacteraceae bacterium | reverse complement strand
GTCAAGAAGCGCTTGCATCTTGTCAGTTTCCTCGCCCGAGAGAAAGCCGAGAAATTCGTCGATGACATCGTTCCCGCTGGAGTTGGCCCAGTAGTTTCTCGGCCGGTATCGCTCTGGCTCGCCGCTCTTGAGTGCCTTGTCGCAGAAGTTGATTACGTCCCAGGGACAGTACATGTCACTTCGGAAAAAGCGATAGCCGTCATACCATGTCTTGACGTCATCAAAGCGAAATTGAAGCCCATAGTCTTTGAGGATTTGTTTGACGTCGGACGTAGTAAAGCCGATGGCTTCGCTCAGCGTCGTGTCTTCTGAGCAGATTGTGTTGACGTCAGGGTTATTAAGGCCAGTGAAGATGCTTTCTTTGCCAACTCGCAGACAGCCGGTGAGAACAGCCTTTCGCAGGCAGGATATGGCGTTGGGGGCAGGCTTCAGCACTTCGCCAAGAATTCCTCGGATCAGCGGCAGCATGGCGTCGTAGTAGCCGCCGGCAGACGCTTTGGCAAGCGGCACGTCGTATTCGTCAATGAGCAGAATGACCTGCTTGCCGTAGTGTTTGCACAAGAAAGCGACAAGGTCCTTGAGCGACGCTGTAATTGCTCCCGTCGCTTGAGTTGTTCTCTCCTGCAGATAGAGCAGGTTCATGTAATTTTTTAGACGCGTCTTGTCGTCGGGAAGCAACTTCGGGCTGTCTGCGAGAAAGGCGAATTCCTTGGTGGTGTCGGATACCAACTCGGCCATTTTTTGGTAAGCCACATCAAAGGTCGGGCTGTCTATGTTTTTGAACGAGACAAAAACGACGGGATGCTGGCCCAAGAAGGTGTCGCAGAACGGCTTGTCGTCCAAAACTTTAAGACCGGTGAAAAGAGGACGGATTTCCTTGACGTCAGGAGAAAGGTCCAAAAAGCACCTCATGGTATCCATGAAGAGCGTCTTTCCGAATCTGCGAGGACGAGCGATAAGAAGCACGTCCGCGGCATTTTCCATCACGGCTTTGATGAAAGGTGTTTTGTCAATGTAATACTTGTTTTCGTTTCGAAGCTTGACGAAAGATTGAGTGCCTAGCGGAAGCGTTTTCATGACAAGCCTTTCTTCTGAATGCAGGGGACGGAAGCTCGCGGGGCGATGCTCTCCAATCATTGTACGGCAGTCAGCCGGATTTAATGAAAATGCCGTAAAAACAGCAAAAATCAAACGTATCTGAAGAGACGAACTGCATGCAGTGAACCAGTAGCGCATTGATGAGGTGATGTTGTTAACTTCACAACCGTTTTGATGGCGACATTAGAAGTCATTAAAAGACAAAGGGAATCAAAAACCTTTTCAAATCATCGCGATACCCGCAACATCTAGACGACATAGCACGACACAGAACGACACTGAAAGCCATAGGCTGTAAACTCTGAGAGTACCCCTGAAAGTACCCCCGGGCTTTGGGAGACCTTCAGAGTACCCCTGAGAACGCCGAGACCAATAACGGCGGCAAGTGTGAGGCTTTCAAATGGCAAGAGTTGCAACAGTGCTAAGGCCGCTCGAAGTTCGGCGGCGCTCGTCTATCGAGGGTGAGCACAATGTGGGTGGCGTGGATGGAACGCTTTTGCTACGTGTCCGCAAAGCGGCGTCGGGTGGATTGACGGCATCGTGGCTTTTCAAGATTCGTCGTGGTGGTACGACTCAGCGCTTTGGGCTGGGGGCTTTCAGCTATTCCGAGACAGAGGGGGCGCTGACGCTTCAGCAAGCGAGAGACGCGGCGCGGCGAGTGATGGACGACTTGGCCAACGGAAAGAATCCTCGGGCGCGGTCTGCGCCAGTGGCGGCGAAGAAAGAGGGCGAAACGACGGCGGACTTGTTCAATCGCTTTTTCGAGTACTGCGAAACGTCTGCCGCCAAACGGTGGAAAAACGCCAAAACTCTTCAGGACTACCGTTGGGTTTACCGCGAATACGTGGAAGAGAAGCTAGGGCGAATGAAGGTGAACGACATAAGGCCGCCCGATGTTGCGGCGGTTCTCGCTCCCACTATGGTTGAGCGGCTGTCGGCGGGGGATCGCGTTCGAAATCTGCTGTTAATTTTCTTCAGCTGGTGCAGTCGGTCTGATGTCGGGGTGCGCGAAACTGCCCTCGGAAACCCTGCGACAAGTGAAGCGCTAAAGGGGTTGCTCCCGAAAAGGGAACTGTGCAAACAGGTTGAAAATCATCCCGCCTGCCCGTTGGAAGACGTGCCGCGCTTTGTGCGGCTGTTGGTGTCTGATGGTCGGCTTAACAACATGGGGACGCTTGCGGCTCTCTTTGATTTGCTGACTTGTTCACGGCTGGGGAACGTCGTAAAAAATCCCATATCTGACAACGTTTGTCATGCCGAGTGGAAAGACATAGACCTAACGGCGGGGGCTGAACTGTGGACGATACCTGCGCAAAAAATGAAGGTATCTGCCAACGGGGAACACGAGGTTCCGTTGAGCCGTCAGGCGGTGGCTATTCTGCGGCGTATTGAGCGGCTAGGCCTGCGCAGTGGTGAAGCGGTGTTTGTGTCTAGGACGGGGACTGTCCTTCGGAATAGCGCGATCACTGTCCTTATTCGCAGGGTGTCGGTGGCGGATAAGGCCTGCGGCGGATCGGGGTTCTTTGATAAGCGTAGCGGGAAGATCATGACAATGCACGGGACGGCGCGGGCGGACTTCGCTACATGGGCTATCAAGCGCGAGGACGCGAACCCACTATTGATCGAAAGCGCACTGCACCACAAGATAGACAAGTACAACGGTGCTTATATGCGGACTAGGTTGGCGGAAGAGAGGCGGCCATTGATGCAGGCTTGGGCTGATTTCCTTTTCAGCGAGTGCCCTCCCGACTGGGACGAGATCAAGGCATAACTTGTATTTCGGTAGCTGAGTCCCCGAACTAAGATCGCAGTTGTAGGTCGTGCTCCGCATGGGGTGCGGCCTTTTTCATAGGCGGGTGAGGCGCGGCGTAAGCGGCGGCGGGGCTTTAACGCGGTTTCCTAGGTGGTGCTGATGGCGAGGTCTCAACATTTCTCCCATGTAAAACGCACGAAAATGCGTGACCCAAGTGACCAAAAAGCCCGCTATCCCCTGCAAATATTGGCGTGATCGGGGTTTTTACTAGGCAGTGACCCAACAGTGACCAAACAGTGACCCACGTTGACCCGTGACCCAAAGTATATATTTTATTAAATATATATACATATATGTATATAAAAGATTTAAATAACCTAGATAAGAAGATAAAGATAAAACAATAACCGAAAAGCAATTGAATTCGAGAAAGCTATAGCACCAGAACTATCGTTTTCGGCAGCATGGCTGAGATTTTTGCGACGATGAAAGGACTATGAGGACGGCGGCCAAAGACAGAAAGCGGAAGTGCGCTGACGGCGGGGCGGCGGTTTTTGTCGCGGCTGGATGGCTGACTGAATTCTGCGGTTGATCGCTCGCGAACGGCGGAGGTTGTTGGGCGCCGTGGCCTAGGGATTCTCGTCGTTTTCGAGATCGGGCGATGGGAGCGACTGCCCACGGCGGTAGAGAATGCCGCTCGCGCCTGTGGTGACGGGGCTTCAGAGGTGAAAAGGTACGTTTGCCGCTGAAAAACTTCCCTATAGTTTTTGGATTCGGAACGGCTTATCTTGCGGGCGTGACGTCGGCGGGGTGTTAGTAAAAGTTAGTCTTTGAACGAAAGGGGGCTTATCGTGCGTGATCGGACAAGACAGTGGGCGGACGACTACCCAAAACTTCCCGTGAAGTTGCTTGGCTTGATTGTGAAACTCTACGAACAGAGAAAGGACACTTCACTAACAGTGGACTACCCTCGCGGCGGAAAGCCGTGGGTGCGCGTTGAGTTGAGCCAGCAAGAGGAAGGCGCCATTGATTGGCGGGCGGAGTTCGCTGACGGCGAATCCATAGGCGCGGGGCAGATACCCTACATTCGGCGGCCTTGCCACTACGGCGGCTCTCGTATCTATCTGGTGTGCGCTGTCTCGGGCGCGGCCTGCGCGGCGCTCTACCTGCATGGCGGGCGCTGGTGCTCGCGGCAGTCGGCGGGGCTGTCCTACAAGATTGAAAGCGTAGGAGCTGAGGCGCGGCTGATGCACGCTCGCGATAGGCTGTGGGTGAAACTGCTAGAACGCGGCGGCGGGTGGGACGAAAAGCCCAAGGGGATGCACTGGGACAAGTTCAACGCGCTGTGCGAACAGCGAGACGAGATAGAGGATCGGTTGGAAGACTTGCGGAACTTGCGCTTTCTGAAAGCCGTAGACAGCGGGGTACTTTCAAGGTTTCTGTAGCGAGTGCGGTGTGCCAGCGGCGGCTGATACAATCCCGCTAAATCCATGATGGTTGAGAAGCGAAGGGGTAACGCGGCAAGTGTTGAGGGATGCTCGCCGCGTTTCGTTTATGGTGTCGTGGCGGATCCCGCTTGATGCAGGGGCGTGCGGCTAAAATGGGGGCATGGTTCCTTTTTGGTAAGGCAGGGATCAAGGCGCGGTTCGGGTGAAAAACCTGACCGCGCTTTCTTTTGGGCGGTCGCTAGCAGGGGGCTCCTTGCCTGTCTTCCTGTGTCCGTCTGTGTCAGGGATAACCCTAGGACAGGGGCGCCGTGGAGCATGAATCAAAAATGAAATTTAGCCAGATTTTGTGCGGGTTAACCCTTAAAGTCTTCTAGCCCATTGATTCTATTAGGGGTTGATGCCTCGATAATTTGACATAAGTCTCATTATGGTGAATTGAGATAGCCGCTCTCTTATCTGTAGCACTTGCCGATAGAAAATTTATATAGCGGCTGCTTCCGCTGATTTTTGCGCCGAAAAGGTGGCGGTCGGTGTCGGCTTTCTGAGATCGCGTTGGCGATCGAACTTCGGGCGAACCCCGAGAATTTTCCGAAATGAAGCTAGAGCGAAGCTAGAGCGAAGCCCGAGCGAAGCCCGAAGAAACTCCGTTTTCCGCCTGTCGGGCGGGGCGGTACGCTGTTCGCCAGCTTCAGCCCCATCAGCGCGGCGTGTCTTGCCGTTGGAACGTCGGCGGGAGTTTTCGCCGATTTTGGTGAAAACCTTCGCGGCCAGTGTCGCGGGCGCGGTGGCCTGCTCTCAGCGGACTGCCATGTGGAAAAGCGGGGTGAGCTGTCGCGGCTTGCGGGCGCGGGGCTGGTGAGGCGGCGCGGAGGTTCTGCGCCAGTGCTGTGCTTTTGTGGGTTTCCACATTTGCACGGCGCCCATAAAAGAAAACCCCGCTCGCGGCTGGTGAACGGGGTGAGCGGCGCTCGGTGGCGCTCAAGGCTCGCCAACATCATAGCGCGGTGTCCGCCAGCGGTGTTTCTTCTGCGTTGATGGCGTTGCGGGCGGAGTTGTGGCGCTTGGGATGTTGTCAAAAGTTAACCTTTTGGCGGATGCTCGTCGGCATTGTGGGCGCTAGTCTCTGCCGCGCTGTCATCACATGTCGTGCTATGTCGCTACAATGAAAGAGGACGCGCCTAGCAGGGTAGCTCCCTGCTTGTCGGTGATGGCCTGCCGCCTCGGCTAAACCGTTTGCGCGTCCGCTTTCCCTCATTTTGACGGCGGACTGAGGTGGCAACAATGGGTGAGACCGCATCCCCAAAGTATGGCCTGCCGCTTGATCGCGAAAGCATGAAGTTTGAGGCGCTATTGAAAAAGCAAAGTTTCACGCTTGCAGAGTTCGCTTGCTTGCTTGCAGGTATAGATCCCGCATCCTTCGATGGTTCGGACGAATCTAACGAGGTTTTCGAGGCTAAGGTAGGTGGCTACTTAAAGCTTCTCAAGAAAGAGGAACGGGAGAAATATGCCGTACCGTTCTGATTACCTGTACTCGTTCTGCTGGTATGAGTCTGATGGGTATGCGCTTGATAGGTATGCGTCTGATATGGCGCCTACCTATCCCGTAAAAGCTTTTCGGGAGTTCTGCGCTTACCGCGGCACTCCCTACCCGCTAGATATACAAAAAAGTGTCAGGACATACACCATAAGTCAGGCGGTCGCTTTGATGCTAGAACTTAACTATGACTGGGAGGCAAATAACAGGGCCGAGACCCTTTCGCTTGAAAGCATCCGTCACGGACACAAGTTCACGACGAAGGAGCACCCTGCCGCGCCAGAACTTCAAGCGTGGCTACATGCTCAAGTGAAGCGGTGTAGAAACCCTGAGTGGCCTTGCTATGTACTCGAAGGCTATAAGTTCGCGAATCCGCTTGATGTCTTATCCGCAGATAGGGCTGAGTTTCCTCGTGAGGCATATTACAAACTATGGCTTGAGCACCGTATGGGAATTAATAAGCCTCGTTGGTTTGACGGTTTGTATAGCGACAGGTTGCCAATAGTTCCCGCGCTCCCTGATGAGGTGTCGGCGGAGTTGCGCGCGTGTTCGCCGCCGCGGGATGAGGTGCCGCCGACAGCGAAGACTGCTGACACTGCGGCGGCTCTCGCGCCTGTGCCTGCGCCTGGTGACGATGAGGAGCTTGCCGACGGCGTGACGGTGGCGGATATTCGAGCGCTGTTCAATGACAAGGGGGAACGGTACCGCGCTCCCTTGGCGGAGGCGGTGCGGCTATGGGCTTCGTTTGAGCGTGATGGAGAAATCCGCCGCGGCTACAGCGTGAAGCAAGAATGCGAAAGTCGGCTTAACGACGTTCGTTGCTCTGATGGGACAGAATCATCAGCGCGGTGGAGCCGAAACGAGAATGCCGCCATACTGAACCTAGTCAACTGGGACAGAACAGGGAACGGCGTAAAACAATAACGACTGATTTAGTTTCAGCCCAATGATTGCAGGGGATGGCGCGTGAGTGTCATCCCTTTTTTGTACCCCTATGGAGGGGGTGGTATACCCCCCGTGCAGGGGGTGGTATAGGTCTATGCAGGGCGCTTTTTGCTCGGTTCAATGCGGTTCGTTCGATGTCGTTGTATGTCGTGATTGGCACGGCACGGCGGCAAGGGGGAACAGACATGACAAAAAGCAAAACAACCGCCAGCGCATCGGCGCCAGCTGTCGCACGTGAGTGGTGGCGAGTCGGTGAAACGGGGATTTACTGCGGCGTCTCGGCTCGCACTATCCAACGGTGGCTCAAAGACGAGACAAAGCACTTTCCGCGATGCGTGAAGTTTGGGCGGGCGCTGATGTTCAACATCGCAGAGGTTCGCCAGTGGGCTGACGCTCATCGCGGGGTGTCGGCATGAAGGCGAAGAAAGCAGAGTTCCGCAAGGCCATTGAGGGCGAGTTTCTGCTTGCTGACGTGGCGGTGGCTCTCGGTGTCGCTCACGTGAAGGCGTTGGGGGAACTGGAGACACTGCTGGACGTCTGCCCTTGCCTTATGGCGGAAGTGGAGCCCGTGACCGCGCATCCTTCGCGGGGCGGCCATTGGGAAGATACCTACAGCATGACGGCGGCGGCGCTCTACGCATTCCTCGGATTCGTTGGGATTCGAGACCGAACAAAGCTGGTACAGGGCGTTTTTGCTCATCCGCATTTTCCCTTGGTGAAGTCGGCGGAAGAGCATGACGGGGAGGCCAAATGATGCGTGTCGGAAAACTCCAAAACGCTGCGTCTACCCGCCTGCGAACCCCTGCAAATATTGGGTTTCGCTGTTGGTGTGGGCGCCGTGGCGAGGGCAAAAAAAATGGGCTTCAGGTGTGTGGCCTGATGCCCAAAAGGCTTTCTAATGATGCCCTGAAGCATAGCGCGCTGGCTTGCATTCTGTCCACGAATGGCGGCATAATCCTTGCGCCTCTTCCACTGAAGGGGTGCGGGCTTGGCGGCCTGCTACACAGGCGAATCATCGCCGCGTCACGTCATCGTCGTGGCGTTTTCTTTATTGGCCTTGATTCGTATGCAGTGCACTCTTTGACGAGCGCGCCGTATAGGAAGCCTTCGGGCTTGCTGATCCCTGTGTGTCAGTCCGCCAACCTGTACGGTGTCGCTCACCCGCTTGGCGGCGGTGTGATCGGCCTTCAAAACCGATACACAGGAGAAAGCACCATGAGTGCAACTCATCCTCATCAGGGCGAAGCTACGCCCGAAGTCCTCACGGCCGAGACCGTGCAGGCTTTCTTGACGCATAACCTCAGCGCCGACTTGTCGGACGAATTGGCGTCTCGTCTCCATGCCGCATCGGATGCGGCCTTCAATATTCTCTATCGCGTAACTGAAGGTTCCTACCACGCACGTCCGTGGGCGCCTCAGCTCACCGAAATTCAGCGGCAAGACCTTGAAGCTTTCACGCGCGGCGTGCTCCGCGTCGTCACGCTGGAGTCGCTTAATCGGGACTGGCGCTTGCGCTCGGGCGCGGCCTGCGACGAAGAGGAGGCCGACAATGACTAAGCCTCTCGTCTCCGTGCCGTTCTACAGCCAAACTGCCGCAGTGCTTGAGATGTCTCTTTCGGCGTGGCATCCCTCCGAAGTTCCTGCGGACGCAGCTCAAGCTCTGCGCCTCGCGCTTGCGTGTCCTGCCTCGGCGCCCGCGAACAACGTCACCTTTATTCGTGAAGCGTGCCGCAAGACTCGCTCCGTGTTTGAGGCGCTGACAAAGAAGGCGGCCGCGGTCAGCAAGTCCCGCCTGTCGTCGGGAGTTCTCGTCTCGCAGATCAAGGCGGCGGGAAACATCCTCAGCGCGGCGGATGCTTTGACCTTCCCTGCTACGCCGAACGGTGCGGGCGCTCGTTCTCGGTGGGCTAATCCACTGGTGAACGTGGAGCGCATCCCCGAAGTAGCTCGCGCCTTCCTGTGGCCTGAGCGGTACACGCTCGCAGATCACGGTGTTACGTCCGATGTCCTCTTTGATGCGGCGGATGCTCTGATGGATGTCGTGCGGACGTTCGAAGAGAAGGGGCACAAAAGCGCCTTGGCGGGTTTCGAGGTGACGGACTTCATTCGAGGAGCCGCGTTGCTTGAGACCTTGCAGGCGGCTTTGCCTACGCCTCGCGAGACGATGGCGGCGAACGGTCGCCAGTACACAACGGCGCTTGCCGACACGCTCAACTAACTGACAAGGAGCACTGCCTGATGGGTGGTACCTCGGGGCTTTTTGCGCCCTGTCAGGCGGTGATGCGTTCATGAAAAACATTTCTGAAAAGCCGTTTGAGGCGGCTTCTTACCTCTCTCAGGATTTCACGACTACATGCCTGGGCTCCGTTGTGAAGGCGCTGGTTGCGGAGGACGTGCCGCAGTTGGCGAAAGAACTTCAATCGATTCAGGTCGTCGGCTCGGGCGTTGCGGCGACTCTGGGCATGATCGCGGACGCAGTGACGTACGGCGGTGACGTGGATCGTCTTCGCCTCGCGGAGACGCTTCAGCTGATGGCGTCCCTGACGCAGTTCTGCGCGGACGCTTCTGAGGCGGTGTCGGATGCCGACTACCGAATGAGTAAGCGGGGGGGCATATGTCACTGATTAGAAAGGTAATTTTGTGGTTCTCGGCTGCGCGTGCCGAAGTTCGCACAGAAGAAGAAAAGCCCGCGCTGTTTGTGGCGGTGCCGACTATTTGGCGTGAGGTGGCGAGATGAAACATCCGACATTTCGAACGGTAGAGGAGGCCTGCCATTACTGCGGCGTGGAGCCGAAAGATATGCGCGGCTCGGGCTTCATTGCGGCGAATGTAGAGGGCTCGCGGCATGGGCGCGGTAGCGGGCGCATTCGCTTCTTTCCTGATGGACAGGGCGGCTTTGTGCAGAACTGGACGGACGGGCGGAAGGCGTGCTTCTTCTACAGCTACGGCAGTACGGGGCGCCTTCCTCGGGAAGATTGGTTGAAGCTCAAGGCGGAAAGAGATCGGCGGCGGACTGAGGAAAACGCTGTGATGCAGGCGACTCAAAGGGCAGTAGCGCGGCTCGCCAACTGCATTCTTGAGGCGGCGCATCCTTCCGAGACTCCGCATCCGTACTTGGCAAGAAAGCGCGTGGGGCGCGTGGTGGGGGCGCCGTGGCTAGAGCTTGATTGCGTGGAGCTGTGCCGCATTGTGCAGGCCAATGAAATCCCGCAAGCGGACGGCGTGGCACAGCACTTCGGGCGGATGTTCGGTCGCCTGTTGGTGGTGCCGCTGACGCTCGATGTCCCTGCGCCTGTCTCGCTTCAGATCATTGACGCCAATGGTCGCAAGTCCCTTCTAAAGGGTGGGCGCAAGCTGGGGACTATGTGGCGTCCTGCGGATGTTCCTGTGGTCTCGGACGACGTTGAGGAGATCGGGCTTGCTGAGGGCGTTGCCACTGCGCTGTCCGTGCGACAACTCTTCGGCGTGCCCTGCCTCGCGGGGATCGATTGCGGGAACTTGGTGAACGCTGTCCGCACGGCTCGCGGCTGTTATCCACGGGCGCGAATCATGTTGTTCGCTGACCGTGACGCCAGTGGCGTGGGAGAAGCTGGGGCGCGTGCGGCGGCCTGCGCGGTAAATCGTACTGAGCTGTACGTTTGCCCCGAGTTCTCGGCGGCTGATCGTCTTCGGTTCAAACAACTTACGGGCGGTGATAAGCCGTCCGACTTCAATGACCTCATGATTATTAGAGAGGGCTTTCGATGAAAACATATATCCAATTTGAGCACAAGCTGTTGGCAGGGCTCGCTGGTGATGGTGGCGAGGGGGCGGCCACTGCGGCGACTGACAAAGTAGACGCTGTGCTTGATAGCGTTCTGCAGGGGTGTCGCGCGGAGAAGTATGCGGCTGGATCGAACTTCGCCATTGAGGCTCGCGGTCGTGGCGGTGAGCGCTTTGAGGTGTCGGACGCGGGCGTAGTGTCCTGCCGTCCTATGGGGCGGAACAAGAAAACGGGAGAACAGGAGTACGACTGCGTTCGTGTCTGCGGGCGGCTGGACGTCATCGGCAAGTCGCGTAACGCTGACGGCGGATCATGGGGGCGTGTCATCAGCTTCCGTGACGGTGACGGCGTAGAACATCGCGTAACGCTTTCCATGGAAGACATACTTAGCGGCGGCACGGGTCTCAGCCAAAAGCTGGGCGGCAAAGGGTTGAGCGTCACTGACTTGTCCGTGGTGAACAACCTTGCCTCCGTGAATCGCTACATTCTGAGCTTTGATGAATCCGACTTGAAGACAATCAAAACGGTTGCTGTCGGCGGCTGGTCGGACGAGTCTTTCTCCTGCTTCGTGCTGGGAGAAAAGACAGTTCGAACGGCGGCAGGGGACTACGCAGAACTTGCGGCTGATGCGGTCTGCGCCCCCGTGAAGTCTCGTGGCTCGCTCGCCGAGTGGCAGTCTTGGCTGATGGAGATGGCGCCTTACTCTGATCGGTTGTCGTTCGCCGTGATGGTGGCGCTCGCAGCTCCCTTGCTTCCGATTGTCGGCGACATGTCTCGGCTGTGGCATTTCTACGGCGGCTCTTCCACGGGCAAGAGTACGGCGGTTAAGGTCGCGGCGACTGTTTGGGGCGGGCTTGATTGGGTGCGCTCGTGGAACACAACGAAGAACGCGCCAGCGGCGCTCGCAAAGCAGTTCAACGGACTGCCGCTGGTGTTCGATGAGTTGAAGGCGGCGCGAAAGGTCGCGGGGGACGTGAGCTATATCTTGTCATCGGGTATGGATCGCGCTCGCTGTGGTCGGGACGGTAAGGCTCAGACTGCCGAATCGTGGGCGCTGTATGTTCTGTCAACGGGCGAAGGCAGTCTTCAGGAGATCAAGCAACAGACCTGCCGTGGAGCGGACGCTGATACCGCTACGGGTGAGCTGGTGCGCTTCATCGATATTCCTGCGGTGGCTGACTTGGGGAATCCCGAAAACGGTATCTTTGAAAGCCTGCCTGATGAGGCTAAGGACGTTGAGGGGCGCAAGCGCTGGATTGATAGACACTGCTCCGCGCCAGCGGCTTACGGCACGGCGGGGCTTGCCTTCCTTGATGCGCTCGAACGAGACATTGAGGCAAATGGCCTTGAGGCCTTCCGCACGAATCTCGTTGCGTGGATGGATGAGTTCTCTGCGGGGGCGGGTGCTACGTCGGCAACTACGTCCCGCGTGGTGAAGGCTTTCGCGATTGTGGCGGCGGCGGGTGAGCTTGCTCGCCAGTACGGTGTCTTGCCGTGGGCTGAGGGTGAGTCGGCGCGTGTCGCCAAGACTTGCTTGAAGGCGTGGCGGTCGTCGGCGAATACGCTTGAGGATCGCGAGGAAAGCTTTGTAGGTGCCGTGCTGGATGACACTAAGCGCTGTGAAGCGTCCTATACAAGCTACAGGGCTGACGGCTCAAAGCGCGGGGCGCCTGCGGGGGCTGTGCCGTCGTTTGGCGCTCTGCTCATTCGAGACAATGACGGCGAACCCGAGACCATGTGCGCGGCTTACAGCTCGGGGGAGTTCTCGGACTTGCTGAAGCGCACGGGCGGTGGCGTGATGAAGGGGGAGGCTGTGGCCTTCCTGAAAAAGCACGGGCGTTTGGTGAGCAACAGAAAGGGGGCGGACGATGGGCACGCGGGAGACTTCAGAACGCCAGACCGAAAGCGCGGCGTCCTGCCGCTTGGCCTGCGAATGAACAAGTTCTACAAGCTGGTGCTGATTTCGGATGACAAGGCGGCGGTCTTGCAGTTGCTTGACGCGCTGAAACTGAATCCGCCAAAGGAGGCCTAATCATGCTGTCTCCGAGTTCTGCCGCTGGTACTGTGGCGCGTGGTGTTCCGAAGAATGAGGTGCGTCCTCAGCGTGTCACGTTTGATGTTTCGGCGGAGGTTGATGCCGAGACGTTGATTGATACGTTCGGAGAACGGTTCGCGATTGTCATCAATGATGCGGGACTGTCCCGCGAGGAGGCTCGCCGCATAGGGCTTGAAAGCCTGCGGAAAGCCTACAGGGTGTTTCTACGTGAGGCGGCTAAGTAGCTGATCGCTGTCGCCAGTGCTCGCCGTGTGGATGGGGCTTTGAGTCTTGTCCGCACGGCGTTTTTGTTTGGGTCAGCGATTTTGGTCACTGGGTCAACGTGGGTCACTGGAGTTAATTTTGTGGTTCAGATGTCGTTTAGCCTATTGTTAACAAATATCAAATAAGCTTGAAAGCATCACATTTGGTCAGTTTGGTCAGCTCGGTCACGCGTTTTTAAATAGGTTGTATGGATGAAATGAGCGGGTGAAGTTTTTGCACAAGCTGGAGGTGAGGTGGACGGAAAAAATACCGCTCGATGTTGGTGAGAAGATTTTCCCGTGAAAGGGAGGCGGGTTCTCACTCGGTGTCAAGGTGAGCAACCTAATGTGACGGTGAGCATTCGAAGGTACGATCAAGGCGCAAGTCCACGGCGGGGAATTTCGCCAGCTAGTGAGCGCCAACGGCGTGAAGGTGAGGGGCGTTTTCTGCTCCCAATGATTTTTGAGAGTACCCCTGAGAGTACCCCTGAGAAAAATTTTTCCTCGTAACTCTTTGATTTTGTTGAGCAGTAAGATTGCTAACTTCTCAAGAACTTTGCTCTCGAATGCGATTTCCTTCTTAATCATTTGATTTTCAACTAAAAAGCGATTTCAGTCGAGATCAAAAAAATTATGTCTCGAAACATCTTGAGGATCGCTGAATTTTGATTTAAAATCAATACGTTACACTGTTTTTATAAGTTCGAGATCAAATTTTTTGAGAAGCTCACAGATGTGAAAGCCGGAGGCTGAGGGTTGCTGTGGCGCCGCGTGTAAAAAGGAAACAGGATGCCGGAATTCAAGGCGAATCTCCACCTTCTTGGGCAGGTAGTTCAGATTAGGTCATAAGCCTAGGATTCCTCCTGCTTCGATCCGTCGGACGAACTACAACTTTCGGCGGATCGCCATCCAAAATAAATAGAGGAGATACGTCATGAATCGTCGTCAGTTGCTTGGCACCGCCGCTCTCGCTGCGGGCGGCATGGCTTTTACGACCGCCGCTCAGGCGAAGGTGAAGCCCGTGAATCTGAAGGACAAGAAGTTCCCGAAGCTGAAGCTTCCGCGCCCGATCAGCCTGGCGGCTCTGACGGTTCTTGACCTCAATCCGGCGAATCAGGTGCTCTGCGCTGCCGCCGCGGGCTACAGCCACGTGGGCATTCGTCTCGTTCCCGCCACTCCCACTGAAACGCAGTACGACATGATCGGCGACACGCCGATGATCCGTGAAGTCGAAGCAAACCTCAAGGCCACTGGCGTCAAGGTGCTCGACATCGAAATTCTCCGCCTGAAGCCCGACACCCGCGCCATCAACTGGAAGCCTTTCTTTGAAACGGGGGCTCGCCTTGGCGCGACGCAGGTTCTTTGCGCCGGCAACGACAACGACCTGCACCGCCTCGAAGACAACTTCGCCGAACTCTGCGAAATCGCGCATCCCTACGGCCTCACGCTCAACATTGAGCCGATGCCCTGGTGCTCCATCTCCACGGTGAAGCAGGGCGGCGAAGTGATGAAGCACGTCAATCGTCCGAACGCCGGCATTCTCGTCGATCCGATTCATTTCTACCGTGCGAAGAATGAGTACGCTGACATCGACAACCTGCCCAAGGGCTCGCTGCACTACTGCCAGATGTGCGACCTCACGTCTGAAATGCCCAAGGACATGGACGGCATCCTCTATCAGGCTCGCAACTTCCGTCTCTCGCCGGGCACGGGTGCAGCGGATCTGCCGAAGCTCCTGAAGCACTTGAAGGGGCTGCCCATCTCGATCGAAGCCTGCAATGCCGAGCTCGCGATTGCGATGTCGCCGCTTGACCGCGCTCGCATGTATTTGGAAGACATGGTGAAGGTTCTGAACGCCGCCGGCGAACGCTGATCCAACACCGGGCGCTGCTCATCGCAGCGCCATAGGATGACGAAGCGGACTGGGAGAAATCTCGGTTCGCTTTGTTTTAGACGTTGTCAATGGTCATAAAAAAGACTGCGTCTCCATTTCTCCGTTAGTTCGAAAGCTCCCAAATCTACCATCACGAGTCGGAGGAGCCTCGTTCGCTCTCAGGATGGCAATTGCTCGACACCCCAAGTCATGTGCCACAACGGTAGCCAAACCAATGGTTCGGTCTCTAAAGGCACGCTTTTTACTGTCTCGCAAATGCTGCCGTTGCACGACGTGCTCCCAGCTCGAGTTCCTAAGAACCTATCGATTCCAGCATTGCTGCCTTCCTCCCCTGCCGAGAAACAGCATCAGTACACTTCAACAACCTCTGCGCCGACTCTGCCGAATTGTCTTCTTTCAAAGACATACATCGGACGTGACGTACATTATCATAAAATTCAGTAGTTCTCCAATCGCGTGACAAGTTTGAAAGATTTTCGTTTCGCTAGCCAAACCCCACGTCTGAGAGGCGGGGAGAAATGGTGGGCATAAGCTGACGTCTGAGATGGGATCGGTGTCAAATGGGCAAGAGGTTTGTGATCAGTGCGGGAGCGCCGAAGCCCCCTGCTGCCAGAGAATTTTCAGCAGCGTCAAGGCCGAGCCGCTCGGCGCCACCGCCCCTGACTTCCACTTGTCCACAGTGCTCTGGGACACGCCGAGCGCTTGGGCAAACTCGCGACGGTTCATGCGCAGGCGCCCCTGCAGGTCGGATACGGCGACCTTGTCAAATTTGAGGGGAACGGGATTGCCCATGTCCCGGCGCTTGCATTCAATGCTGTAGGCGGCGGAGTTCGTGCCGCGCGTGAGGTTCTGGCCCGTGAGGCTGCGGGAGAACTCAATGAGAGATCGCGTGCCCTTCATGAGGTCGAAGACGCCGTCGCCCAGCCGGTCCAGCGTGCAAAGTGAGATGCGGATCGGCGTGGGAATGGATTCGCCTGATGTCTCCCAGCGGAGCACAGATTTTGGCGAGACGCCCAGTAGCGCGGCAAGCGCTTCCTGCGTCAGGTTGAAGCGCTCGCGCAGCTTCACGATGTCTTCCGGGCTGTATTCCGGCCAGTCGATGGCTCCTGTCAGGTAGTCGCGGAACATGCACTCGAAGTGCGTGACTTTTCCCATGAGATAGCCTTGCCAGCATTGGTCGGAGGACAGGGCTTTCAATTTGGACAACTGCATTTTCAAAGCTCCGCAAGCGGGAAGGAAGACCCCCGTATCTTGCCGCGATTTCGATGCTTTTTATGGACAAATTGTCCTAACTTAGCGGAAGTGTTGCACAAAAGAGGTCCACAGGACCGATTTTTGGATGAAATATTGTAATTTTTACGCTATGGCATTTGAGTCGCTTGAGGTGGAAAAAGATACGATTGCCGTCCATTTCAAAGGCCAACCGTGGACTGGGTGAGCCTCGTCTTTGAAACACACGACCGCGTGCTCGCATTGCAATTAAAAGAAACGCCGCTCGCGCTAAGACAAACGATTGAGAAAACGGGCGGCGTGTGGACCGTGCATGTGCCGCGCATCAAGGCCTCACCGCTTCTGGATCAATGGCTTCGTGCTCACCACGCTGAAAACGTTCAGACAACCGTCATCGAAACACGGACGCCGCAACGCGTCGATCGCTGACTCGCCTGCTAGTGGCCAGCATTGGACCGGGGCGCCCCATTTGCCTAAAATCCCATCAGCAACCCGTCCGAAGGCACAGTGTAAAAATTACGCCATATCAACCTTGTAATTCATCACGTCTCAAACAAGTGTCTGTTGAGAGGCAGGATCGCTGTTGCAGGACTCAATGATTGAGCAAGAAATGACGCGTAATTTGAACGTGGCGGCGTTGCGGAGAAAGGCTTGATGTCCCCCAGTTTTCGCGGATGCTGGACCAGTTGATGCGTGCTTGCACGGTTGCGCCCCAAATTGGATGCCATGAATTCTGCGGAAATTTCAATGCTTCGATTACGTAGAATCGAATCATCAGCAGGCCTCAGCGGCCATTCTCTGACAGGCAAACGAAGAATGACTGAAGACATTGAACTGAAGCGAAATCCCTACGGCGTTGCTACATACTCGAATCTTCGTGCGGAAAATTACGCCTACATCGACAAAACACAGTTCATCGAGACGTTGGAGAAGGCCGATACCAAGACTCCTTTTCTCGTTCGTCCTCGCCGCTTCGGAAAAACGCTCTTCACCCGCATGTTGCAGGCCTACTACGACAAGGCCGCCGCTGACGAATTCGATCAAAACTTCGCCGGCACCTACATCGCCTCGCACAAGACGCCTCTCGCCAATTCCTACTATGTCCTGCGACTTGACTGCTCCGGCATCAATGCCAGCAACTTCAGCAAAGGCCTTGCCGACAAAGTTCGGCTTGCCATCAGCAACTTCAGCATGCGCTACCGCTTTGCCGCAGGGGCTGACATCGCCAACTCAAGCCAAAGCGACAGCACCGGACTGCTCACCCAGTTCATCGTCGCCTTTCAGAGAAGCTTTACTGGAAAAATCTACCTCATCATCGACGAATACGATCACTTCGCCACCGAAATTCTCGCCACTGACGTCGAAGCCTTCCGCGACCTGACGTCTGACGGCGGCGAACTCAAAACGCTCTACAGCTTCTTCAAAGATTGCTGCTCTGGAGATTCCATCGACCGAGTCTTCATCACCGGCGTCACGTCCATTTCGCTCGATTCCATGACATCAGGCTTCAACATAGCCGACAACCTCACGTCGGATCCCGCCTTCGCCACCTTCCTCGGCTTCACGGAAGCAGAGCTTCGCCAGCTGATTCCACAGATCATCGATCCTGCTCGCTTCAGCCTCACGGCGGATGATTTTGTACGGCGCATGAAGGACTGGTACAACGGCTACCGCTTCAGTGCCTATTCGGACGAAACCGTCTTCAATGCCTCCATGTGCCTCTACTACCTCGGCTACTGGAAGCGGTATCGTTGCGAGCCGGAGAACCATCTCGATCCGGCCGTGGCAACCGATCTCTCAAAAATCAACCAGATTCTGCAGCTGGGCAGCGCTTCAGACGCCGCAAGCATCGTGCAAGAGGCTATCTCCAAAAAGCCCATCGACTTTGTCCCCAATCCCGACGTTTTGAATCTGCAAAAGAACAATCGCCTCAACCGGCAGAACCTTCTCACGGCGCTCGTCTACTTTGGCTACCTCACCTATGCGCCCGGCAGTCGCCGCCAGCTCGTCATTTCCAACCGAACGATGGCTCAGCAGTTCTTTGACGTGTACTTCAACCGCCTTCACGGATCCACGAACTGGAACTACGCGCAACGAGAAAGTTTTGCGCCCGCCATTGATGCGCTTTCGGACGGAAACCCGCGGCCTCTCGCGGAAGCCGTCTCCCTATGGCTCATCGCCGCCTACGGCGCTCAAAAGGACCTCAACCTGCACGAAAGCGACTTTCAGACCGCGATGCTCATGGCGGCCAACTTCGCTACGGACTATGACTGTCTGGGCGAACCGGAGGCTGTCGGTGTTGAGAATCACCGCTATCCGGACATTCTGCTCATCTCTCGCCGCGGCGGGCCCTCCTATCTCTTTGAACTGAAGCACGTGTCCAAGACACAGGCTAGAGAGCGCCCGGACGCTGCCGCCGCAGCGATGGAAAAAGCCTGCGAGCAGCTTGCCGTCTATAGGCAAGCCTCCAACATTCGAAGCATTCCGAACCTTCAGGCTGTGGCAGTTGTTTACGTCGGCAGGCGCTTGGAAGCGCTGAAAGTGTTGCCAGTCTGACCGCCGACGCTGCGTCGCTTGTCCGTCCGACACTCTCACCGCTACGGCTCTCGCACTCCCTGCGTGAAGCATAGATCGGCATGACCAGCGATTGCCTCCGTAACACATTATTTGTCCGCTTTCGGTTTGAAATTGCACGAAATCCTGACGAAGAATGCCGTCCCAAGCAAGCTCGCCAAGGCCAATTCGCGTTTTTTCTTCCGCCAACTGGTGAAAGGCGCCCGCAGCCGCGCGAGTATGCGCCCGCCGTTCCGTAGCTACAGAATGCCGAACTCATCATGACGGTGAGGCGAGCATCGTTGCCTCAAGTGCCGCTCGCGGCCTATTCGGAACCGAACATTTTCAGAGTGCATGCAACATAAACGCACAACATAATGTCGCCTGAGAGCAAAGCAGGCCTGTCGGGATTCTGACAAGTTTGGCAGGTTTAAAAAACGTCGTCTCGAACGCTCAATGAGTTCTTCCTCAAGGAGATCGTTAAATCCGTCCCCCGTTGTGATGAAGCGACCTGAGAAAGTTCTAGCGGCTTTCTCGTTCGAAGACGTGATACCATTGAATTCATAGAAATTGCCATCTCGGGAGACTTTGTGGTGAGGAAAAAGTTAGCCATTGGTGAAGAAGGTTTCCTCGAAATGATTCGCCAGCATCGCTACTACGTGGACAAGACGGCTTACGTCAAAGCGATCATGCAGTCGGGGAGTTATGTTCATCTCATCACTCGTCCGCGGCGTTTTGGCAAAACGCTTTTCATGGGCATGTTGCGGACATTCCTGGGGCTCAATCTCAAGAATCCAGGCGATATCACGCTACAGGAGGAACTCTTTGATGGGTTGAAGATTCGCGAAGACGAAGCGTTCTGTCAGGCCTGCATGGGCCGGTTTCCCGTGCTTTCCATCACCCTGAAGAACGTCAAAGGCAATTCGTTTGACGATGCCGTGCAGTCGCTGGCGGATGAATTGCGGCGAACCGCCGAAACGTTTGCCCCGCTGCTTGAGAGTCCCAAGCTTTCCTCAGAAGACAGGAAGTGCTTGCAAAACATCATTTCTCGGGAACACATCTTTGACCCAAAGAATCGTCAAACGGTGCGGTCTTTTTTGACTGACATGGCGATGATTCTTGGCCGACATTTCCATCAGCCGATTGTTCTTCTTATCGACGAATATGACGTTCCGTTGCAGAAGGCTCTGAAGGCTGGCTACTACAGGGAAATGCTGGCGTTCATGCAGGTGTTCCTCAATTGTTTGAAGCCCGGTGACACCATGCGGCTTGAGGATGATCAGCACGCTATTTTCAAGGTGGTGCTAACCGGGTGTCTGCGGGTTTCAAAAGCGAGTCTCTTCACGGATCTGAATAATTTCGACGTTCATTCCGTCTGCACGCAAGGCGGTCCGCTTTCCTCGGCCATCGGCTTTACGGCAGAGGAGGTGGGGGCGTTGCTCGACTACTACGGACTGGAATCGAAGAGCGCCGTCGTAAAGGACTGGTATGACGGTTATCGGATCGGAAACGTTGACCTTTATTGTCCGTGGGACGTCATCCATTATTGCCGTGACGTGCAGGCAGATGGCGTAGATCAGAAGACGTTCCTGCCGGTCAATTATTGGGCTGACACGAGCAGCAATGACGCCATTGACGAATTTTTGGGCTATCTGCAGCCCGAAGACGCCGACAAGATTCAGCGGCTTTGCGGCCAGTCGGAAGATGGGGCAGAAGATCGAACGGTGGAGATCTCGGTCAATCATCAGTTGACCTATGGCGATTTTCAGCGCCATGAGTCGTCGGACTTTTGGACGCTGCTTCTCTTTACGGGCTACCTCACTGTTGTGTCTCAACTGAGTGAGTCCCGCTTTCGCGTGAAGATCCCGAACAAGGAGGTGCTCGATACATTTCGAACGCGCATCGAGGCACGGTATTCGAAGAGTAGCCGGTCGTTCCAGCTGAGCGGGCGCGAAGTTGTGCAGGCGATCTTTGCTGGCCATGCGGAAGGCGTGAAGGACCAACTGTTGCAGGTGCTCTCCCGGTACGTCTCCGTGCGTGACTCAGCAACGCGTGCGCCAGCCGAGAACTACTACCACGGCTTGATGGTCGGGCTGCTTTGCAGCGTTGACCATCGCGACATTGCGAATTTTGAGTCGAATGCGGCGGCAGGCGACGGCTATGCTGACCTGCTGTTCACCTCGCTGCGCGAGGACATCGGCGTCGTGATCGAGCTCAAGCACTGCGGTCCTCGGGAAAAGGTTCGCATGGCGAAGGCGGGGCTCGAGCAGATCAAGGCAAAGCGCTATGCCGACGGCGTCAAGGACTTCGGATGCACCCGCTGCTGGTGTGTGGGGATCGCCTTTTCCGGGCGGTCCTGCGCCGTCGAGATGGAGGCGATTCAACTTTGAAGCGGGCTCTTTTTTAGCAGAAGCCGATCACGCTGCCGCGCCCCGTGTTTTCTTCCTTCAGGCGGCATTCTGCCGCCAGCCGTGCGGCAAGATCGGCGGCGGACTTCAGCGGGTTGAACTGCGACTGTCGCGTCGCGGCGGCGAAATCCCCCGGCGTGAGGTTGGAAAGCGCCGCAACGCGTGACTCGGCTTCGACATCCGCGGCGAGCTGCAGCGTCTTTCTCCACCGTGCAAAGAGCGAGAGCCTTTGCTCCTTTCGCAGGAACCCGAATTTCGCCTTGAGGTCAAAGCGCTGCAGGGCGGCGGGATCGAGCGTGTCCATGAGGTTCGTGGTGGCGATGAAGGTCCCGTCAAACCGCTCCATCTGCGTGAGCATTTTGTTCACCTGCGTCGTTTCCCAGGAGCGAGTGCTGCGCGTGCGGTCTTGCAGAAAGCTGTCGGCTTCGTCGATGAGGAGCACGGCGTCCTTGCGCTGGGCTTCGCGAAAAGCTTGCGCGATGTTGGCTTCGGTGCCGCCCACCCCATTGAGAGAAGGTCGGAAGCCTTTTTGATGATGAGCGTTTTTCCAAGCGTTGTCGCGAGCCATGCGGGGTAGGCGGACTTTCCCGTGCCAGGGGCGCCGTAGAGGCAGAGCCGCGCTGATGGCCGTTGGCGGATGCCTTCAGCGATCGCTGTGAGGTCTGCGTCGGTGTTGACAAACGATGTGTCGTAGACCGTTTCCGTCAAAGGCGCCGCTACCGCCACCTGGCCCGCTTTCTGAACTTCCAATACGACGTTGATAAGTTCGAGGGCTTTCGCGTCCCGCTCCTGAGGACTCGGATGTTACATGCGTCATTAGTTGACGCTGTCGTTCGTATGATGGCGACAAGAGGAAACTGCTTTGGGAGATTTTCGCCCATGTCATTCAAAGCCTATGGAAAATCTCGCCACCTCGTGGTGGACATTGAAACGCTTGGAACGGCAGCGCCCGCACCGCTTCTTGCCATCGGTGCTGTTTGTCTGGATGCCAGCCGCGGGCGTCCCGCTGTCGTTCGCACGATGAGGCTAGGGCTTGATCCGCGCGCTTGCGCTGGGGCGCCCGACGCTGACACCGTTCTCTGGTGGAACCAGCAGGCTGAGGTCGTGCGCCGCGAAGCGTTTGCGGGCGCAACGTCGACCGATCCCAGGGGGGATTTCGCAACGCTCATTGAGGATTTTTCAGCTGGACTACTTCAGAGGCAAAGCCCCAGACTTTGACTTCGGCCATCTGGCGGCGCAGCTCGCGGCTGCGGGGCGCTCTGTGCCGTGGCGCTACTGGCAGCTTCGGGACATCCGAACGCTGGAGGGCTTCTGGGCTGACGCAAAGCCCGTCATTGAGATCCCGGCGTCAGAAGCTGTGCCAGTGCCGATGCCGCACGTCGCGATCTACGACGCAATGGTTGAGGCAGAACTCTTGCGTCTCACGCACGAGTGCTTTGATCCTTCCTCTTGAATTCACTACAAAGCCGCGAGGAAGCCCCTGACTTTTAGTCATGGGGAGGAATCG
>CAVJBF010000026.1:9564-28028 GCA_963647785.1 Acutalibacteraceae bacterium | reverse complement strand
CGAACAACAGCTTCAACGCGAATGTTCGCTACACGTTCTAATCGACGGTTGTAGATCCGTAGCACTTCATCCGGGCGCAAGCCCGGACACGCGGGGGCGCTTTCCGAAAGGGGGCGCCCCCGCTGCATTGAGTGAGCGATGGAAAGAAAGGTGCCGCCGGAGGCGAACGCCCCGTCGATGTCCGCAAGAAGGCGCTGACAACTACCGACGCGACGCCCAAAAGAAAGGAGCCGGCCCTGAGGACGGCTCCCTGCGCCTTGAATGGAAACGAGAGGCGAATCAGAAGTGGTGGATCACGACGAGTCCGGCGTCAGACGTCATGAACGCTTCCATCTTGTGGTCGGTGGAGGCGATGGAGCCGCCGCCCGTGGAAAATTCCGGATCCCAGTAGCGGCGCATGCCGAGCATGTCGCGGATCTGCTTGCCTTTGCTCGTGATCGTCGCCTGCGGGACGTCGCCAAAGTGATGGCGGATCGTCTCCGCGGGCAGGTACGGCGTTCCCGAGCGGTCAAAGAGGAAGTTCGTGACGCCCACCGTGTAGACGATGGTGGCGGCCCAGATGTTGAGCTTGCCGCGCGCGAGCGGCTGGCTGCGCTTGCGCCCGAGCTTCCGGACCATGCGCTCGCACGCGTCGGCGTAGTCGTCGTTGATGTGCTCCTTGCAGAACTTCGTCACCATGTCGGCGAGTTCGTCTTCGCGGGCTTTGAGTTCGGCTTTTTCCATGGAAAAGTTTCCGTAAAGTGAAAGTGATGGCAGAGCGCGGATTTTAACGTGAAATCGGGAGGCGGATCGTCATCTTGAGGCCGTGCGGCGCGACGTTTTGTGCGGTCAAGGTGCCGCCGTGTCGCTCCACGGCGCGCTTGGCGATCGCAAGCCCCAGCCCGAACCCCGTGCCGGTGGCTTCCGTGCTGCCGCGCACGAAGGGTAGAAAGAGCTTTTCAAGCTCCTCGGGGTTCATGCCGGGCCCCTGGTCGACGATGTCAATCGCAAAGGCGTCAGGTGCTGCGTCAGCCTTCACGGCCACCGTGCCGCCCTCCGGGGTGTAGCGCAGGGCGTTTCGCAGGATGTTCTCCACGGCGCGCGCAAAGCTGTCGGTGTGAAGCCGCAGCACGGCATGACGGGGCGCGGTGAGCGTCACGTCGATTTTCTTGGCGCTGCCTTCAAAGCGCGCGTTGTCCACGATGTCTTCCAGGAGAAGCACGGCGTCCGTGGCTTCAAAATTCATGGGGGCGTTGTCGTCGAGCCGGGCGTAGGTGAGGAGTTCGTCCACCAGGGCGTCCAGGGTGTGCACGTCCTTTTCGATGCGCTTTAAAAATTCTTCCGAGCGCTCGGGGTTCTTGGACGCGAGCGCCACCGCGACTTCCATGCGCGCCAGGGGGCTGCGGAGCTCGTGGCTTACGTCATGAAAGAGGCGCTTCTGGCGCGCCAGCAGCCCGGTGATCTTTTCTGCCATCGCGTCGTAGCGCTGGGCAAGCTCTCCAATCTCGTCGTACCGGTGGCCTATGGCGGGCGCAATGCGCACGGCGAGGTCCCCTTCAGCGGCGCGCCTCATCGCCCAGTCAAGCTTCTTGATGGGGCGGGAGAAGTTCCAGGCGAGCAGCCCCGCCGCAAGACTCGTCGCCAGAAAGGCAAAGAGAAGATGCATCCAGATCGGCGTATGCCAGAAGGCGGAGAAGAGGTTTCGAGGCGGCAGGTCCGTTCGCACCGCAAAAAAGCGCAGGTCGCGGCAGCCGATGCCGCCGGGACACGGGCGCTGCACCCAGCGATGCCGCGGGCGTTCAGCGAGCGTTTGCATTGCTTTTTCCGGCACCTGGCGGCCGCTCACTTCGCGGCCAGTTTCGTCCACCACGAAGACTTCAGGGCGTTGATTGGACTGCGGGTCGGAGAGCCAGCGGATGAGGGCCGGCTCTCCGTTCCAGCGCCAGATGGCGACCGCGGTGTGCACCGCGCGCTGCGTGCCGGGGCCCGCTTCAATGTCGCCGAAGTTGCCGGGCACCTGCTGGTAGCTTTTGCTCGCAAACCACACGAGAAGCCCGATGGCGGCAAGGGCTATCCAGAGCCCCACGAAAAGCTGCAGGAAGGTGCCCCCTCGACGCAGAAAGGGGAGCGTGCGTTGAACGGGCTGCATGGGGCGCCTCGCAAGGAAAGTCAGGCCGAAGGCATGTGCACGACGAGCTGGTAGCCCACGCCGCGAATGCTTTCAATCGAAATCGCGTCGGGGTTGATTTCCGCGAGCTTGTGCCGCACGGAGCTGATGTGCACGTCGATGGCGCGATCGTAGCGCCCCATGGGTCGGCCCAGAACGTGGGGGTAGATGTCGGCTTTGGAAACCGGCTGCCCCGCCTGGCGCGCGAGCATTTCCAACAGCGACAGCTCCGTTCCGGTAAGCGACACGGGCGTCCCGTTCAGGGTGACGACGCGCTGCGTCATGTCAATCGAGAGGGCGCCCACGATGAGCGGCCCGTGGCCGAATTCCGAACTCTTGCTGCGGCGCAGGATGGCGCGCATGCGGGCGACGAGTTCGCGCGGAGGGCAGGGCTTTGGGACGTAGTCGTCGGCGCCGAGCTCGAGTCCCAGAATGCGGTCCACGGGATCGCCCCGGGCGGTGAGCATCAGGACGGGCGTGTGGCTTGTCTCGCGGATGCGGATGAGGACTTGGGTTCCCGACATGCCGGGCATCATCACGTCGAGCACGACGAGGTCGAAGTTGTTCTTGGCGAGAATGGACAAGCCGGACGGTCCGTCGTGCGCGGGCGTCACTTCAAAGCCTTCGAGCGTGAGGTAGTCCACGAGCAGCGTCACGAGCTCGACGTCGTCGTCAATGATGAGAATTTTTGCAGGACGGGTGTACATGAAGGCGGCCTTTGGATGACTGGATGACTTGTCTCGATCGTTTGCCTCGCGCCGAAGGAGGCGAGAAAAAGGTCAAGCGATGGCGTTGATTTTGAACTTAACGATTGTAAAGGAATTGGCGGAAAGCGGCGTTTCTTGATTTAGCGCAAACCGCAAGAACGGCGGCGCGTCGCTGCGGCGGCGAGGTCAAAGGCCCCCAGAAGCGTTGCCGCCGGCTTTCGCGGGCGGCCGGATTTGCTTAACTTTACGTTCCGGCCGGACTCTTTAACCGGTTTCTGGCTGACAATTCGCCCTGATGGTGAAAAGGCGGACTGGGCCGCTTTTTTGAAAGACCCAAGAGAAAGAAAAATGACGATGAGAAGAGTGAAGCCTCTGGCGCTTTTGGTGGCGGCGACGCTGCTCCTTTCGGGGTGCGCCTCGACGGAGCTCCTAACCCAAGAGGATGAAGCCGTGGTGAGCGCCGCCTGGAATGCGGACGCGGGCGTGAGCCTGGCGGGGGGCGCCGCGGCCGCCAGCCGCGCCGACTGGTGGAAGGCGTGGAACGACGCTGAGCTCTCGGCCCTCGTGGACCGAGCGACGGAAAAGAGCACGGACGTGAGAACGGCGCTGGCGAATTTGAAGAACGCCGCGGCGAGTGCTGACAAGGCGACGGCGGATCTTTTCCCCACGCTCGATTTGGGCGCGAACGGCACGCGAACGCATCACGAGGATCAGGGCTCCGAAACCTCGTGGAGCGCGAAGGCCTCGGGCTCGTGGTCGATTTCGCTCTTGGGCGGCAACTTCGCTGAGCGCCGTGCGGCGCGCTACGAGGCGATGGCCTCCGTCCTCACTTTGGAAGACGTGAAGAACGCGGTGGCGGCGGAGACAGCTTCGGACTATGTGGCGCTGAAGCTTGCGTTCGTGAAGCGCCATATCGCCGAAGCGACGTTGAAGAACTACGACGAGGCGTGCGAGATCGCTCAGTGGCGCTATGCCGCGGGGCTCGTGGACCAGTCGGAAGTCGATCAGGCGGTGAGCAACCGGGAAGGCTCCCGGGCGGCCTTGGCGCTCACGGAAAAGAGCATCGCGCAGTATCGCAATGCGCTCGCGCGTCTTACGGTGCAGAACGCCTCTGACGTGAAGGTGACGGATGACGGCCTCATTCCGACGGCGCCTCTGAATCTTGCGGTGGCGGTGCCCGCGGAAACCTTGAAGCAGCGCCCGGACCTGCGCTCGGCGCAGCTCACGGTCGCTGCGGCAAGCGATCGCGTCTACAAGGCAAAGACCCAGTGGTTCCCGTCTTTGACGATCACGGGAAGCCTTGGCACGCAGGCGGCGACGATCGGCACGCTGGGCGCCTCGGGCACGGGCGTGGCGGCCTTGGCGGGCGCCCTGGCCATGCCGCTTTTGAACTGGGGCACGCAGGTGACGGCGACTGAGCAGGCGCAGGCCGCATTGGACAAGGCCCGCGCGAGCTACCTGGACACCCTGTTGAGGTCCCTGGAAGAGACGGAAAACGCGCTCACGGCGATTCAGACCGCGCAGACGCGCACGTCGCCCTTGAAGACGGCCTTGGCGGCCGCCGAGTCCGCCGCAGACCTCACGATGAAGTCCTACCGCGCGGGGCTCGTGGACTACCAGAACGTTTTGAACACCCAGCGCTCGCTCTTGACGGCGCGTGAAAGCGCCTCGACGAACGACGCTGACCTCGCCACGGGGCTCATCACGCTCTACAGCGCGCTCGGGGGCGCCTGGACGCCCACCGAGGCGCAGGCCGACGTCCTTCAGACCTTGGACGAATCCCAGAATCGCTAAGAACCGAATGCTCGAACAAAGGAAGCTAAGAAAATGACCGACTCCAACAAGACTCAGCAGACGACGCAGGACGCGCAGAAGGCCGCGCTTTTGGGCGAAGTTCCGGGCGGCAAATTAAAGCGCCGTCTCGTTTTGGGCGTGTGCGTCGCCGCCGTTGCGGCGGCCGCGGGCGGCTGGTGGCTCTATTCGGGCGGCGCGGCGGCTCCCTCCTACGTGACGCAGGCCCCGACTCGCGGCACGCTCACGGTGACCGTGACCGCGACCGGCACCTTGGAGCCCGTGCGCAGCGTGAACATCGGCTCCGAACTCTCCGGCATCGTGGCCAAGGTGAACGTGGACGTGAACAGCACCGTGAAGGCGGGGCAGGTGTTGATTGAACTTGACACCGCTAAACTCACGAGCGCCGTGAACCAGGCGAAGGCCACGCTTGCGAGCGCCAAGGCGGGATTGGGTGAAGCCAATGCCGCCGTGGTGGAGGCCAAGTTGAAGATGAAGCGCTTGGAGGAATTGAACAAGTCGTCGGGCGGCAAGCTCCCGTCGCGCACGGAATTGGATGAGCAGCGCGCGACGGTGCTGAAGGCTGAAGCCGCCGTCGCGACCGCGAAGGCTAAGATCGAGGACGCGCAGGCGCAGCTTGAGACGCAGGAGACGAATCTTTCGAAGGCCTCCATCATTTCGCCCGTGGACGGCGTGGTGCTCGCGCGCTCGGTGGAGCCCGGCTACGCCGTGGCGGCAAGCCTGCAGGCGGTGGAGCTTCTGACGGTCGCAACCGACCTGCGCGAACTGGAGCTGCAGGTGGACATCGACGAAGCTGACGTGGGGGAGGTGAAGCCCGGCCAGGACTCGAACTTCACGGTGGCGGCGTATCCGAACCGCACGTTTGACGCGGCGTTGAACAAGGTGGCCTACGGCGCAACGACGTCGACGTCGTCAAACGTCGTCACCTACACCGGCTACCTCAACGTCCCCAACAAGGACCTCCTGCTTCGCCCCGGCATGACGGCGACGGCGACGATTGAAACCGCCAAGCGAGAAAAGGCGCTCCTCGTGCCCAACACCGCCTTCCGCTTCACGCCCAAGGCGGCGAGGTCGTCTTCCTCGACGTCTTCGGTCTCCTTCATGATGCCCCCCAAGCACGACAACAACAAGCAGGCAAAGAGCGTCTCCCAGGCCCAGACCGAAAAGGAGCAGACGATCTACGTCTTGCGAAACAACCAGGTGCAGGCGCTTACGGTGCGCACGGGGCTCACGGACGGCAAGAAGACGGAGATTCTCTCCGACAACCTCACGGAAAGCGACAAGGTCATTGTTGAGCAGCGCGCTTCAAAGAGCGTCTAAGGGACGCTGCACGCGGCGGCGGACGGTCTTGCTCTGGTCACGATTTGACGCGAATGAAATTGGAAAATGGTTGATTATGATAAAATATCATCATCAAATTAATAGGGATTTTCATGGCTGACGAAAGATCTCTTTTGCCCATGCCGTATGGCACGGCGAAAACCTTCAATGCACTCAACGATGTGCTGTTCAAGTTTGTTTTCGGCAAGGAGGAGCACAAGTCAATCCTCATCGACTTTTTGAACACCTTCCTTGAGAAGGAGCTCGAACACCCGATCAAGGACTTGCACTACCTGCCGACGGAAAAGATTCCCCATCATTACCTTGGCAAAGTTCCTCGCTTTGATCTCGCTTGCGTGCTCGACAGCGGCGCCAAGGTTCAGATCGAGGTGCAGCTCATTGACCAGAAGAACATGGAGCGTCGTACGCTCTGCTATTGGGCTCGAAGCTACATCGACAACTTCAGGAGCGGGCAGAGCTATCAGCAATTGGTGCCGGTCTATGTGTTGAACATATTGAACTTCGAGTTGCTGGACAATCCGAATCCGTTTGCCACTTGCGGCATTTGCGATTTGGAGACGCATCAGAGAGTATTCAAAGATTTGAGCATAAGTTTTATTGAACTTCCGAAATTTGCAAAAATTAATGAAGATCGTTCCCTGTTGACTAAAATGGAACGTTGGATGTGCTACCTTTCAGACAAGCTCTCCACGGAAGACAAGGAAGCGATCGCCCAGGAGGACAACGCGATCATGACCGCCATCACTGCTGCGCATGAATTTTTCAAGGATGAAGCCGAGCGTCGGGCCTACTTTGCCGAGGAAATCCGCCGTATGGATGAATTGTCGATTATTGAAGGCAATCGTCGTGAGGCTTGGGAAGAAGGTTGGGCCGAAGGAGAAGCACAAGGAGAAGCTCGAGGAGAAGCTCGAGGAAAAGCTCAAGGAAAAGATGAAGAAAAAGAAAGAGTTGTACGGAATTTTCTAGAAAAGTTGCCTGATTTTGGCAAGGCAGCTGAACTGCTGGGCATTGATCTCAAGGAAATCCGCCGCATTGCCGAGAAGTTCGGCCTTCTCCATTGAGAAGGCAGTTAGACAGAGGGAAGCGGCCGCAGAGGCGGATGAGGGGCTTTCGATCGCCGGCCTTTTTCATGCGCTTTCCGGAGCCGGGTGGCAGCCCAGGCGGACTTGGACTTGTCTATCAAAATGATGCAGCGGCGGCAATATCATCAAAGCCAAGATTTTAGTATAAGCTTCATTGAGCTTCTGAAATTCATAAAAAAATCAATAAAAATCATTCCTTGTTGGCTGAAATGGAACGTTGGATGTGCTGACTTTCTGACAAGCTCTCCACGGAAGACAAGGAAGCGACAGCCCAGGAGGACCAAGCGATCATGACCGACGATATCACTGCTGCGCATGAATGTTCCAAGGATGAAGCCGAGTGTTGGATCTGCTTTGCCGAGAAAATCCGCCGTATGGATGAATTGTCGATTATTGAAGGCAATCGTCGTGAGGCTTGGGAAAAAGGGGTGGCCGAAGAAAAAGAAAGAGTTGTACGGAATTTTCTAGAAAAGTTGCCAGATTTGAGCAAGGCCGCTGAACTGCTGGGCCTTGATCTCAAGGAAGTCCGCCGCATTGCCGAGAAGTTCGGCCTTCTCCATTGAGAAATCAGCAAGCCGTATAGAGGCCGCAGAAGCGGCAGGGGGAGACCTTCCGATCTCAGGAAGGTCGGCGGACTCGTCCAGACGCTCGGAGATGGAGCCCTCGCGATTCATCGGCCCTTCGCTGGCAAGGGACGAGCTCTGGCTTTGGTTGAGCTTCTTGACGCTCATGGCGTACATGTTCCGGAAGATGAAGTCTTGTATGACGGAATAAGGGAAGCGCAAACGGCAAGGTTAATGACATGATAATTTTTTCACTCAACATTGGGGTGAAAGAACGTGGGTTTGTGTGAGAAGACGTTTAGCTTGTTCGCACGTAATTCCCAAGGAGAGACAGGATGGATGCACCTCTCATTGAACTCAAGAACATCACGAAGCGCTATGGCGAAGGCGAGGCGGCGTTTCTTGCTTTAAAGGGCGTCTCCTTTGAAGTGCATCAGGGCGAGTTTCTCGCCGTGATGGGACCTTCGGGCTCGGGGAAGTCCACGACGATGAACATCATCGGCGCCTTGGACCGGCCCACGGGGGGCGAGTACCTCTTCAAGGGCGTGCACGTCGAAACGATGACGCGCGACGAGCGGGCGCTGTTGCGCCGCCAGCACATGGGCTTCGTGTTTCAGGGCTTCAACTTGCTTGCTCGCACGTCGGCGACCGAAAACGTGGAGCTCCCGCTCCTGTACCGCGGCGTGCCCGCCAAAGAGCGCCACGAAATGGCGATGCAGGCTTTGGAGCGCGTGGGACTGCTTCCCTGGGCGCATCACACCCCGGGTGAACTTTCGGGCGGCCAGCAGCAGCGCGTCGCGATTGCGCGCGCGATCGTGACGCATCCGCTGCTGCTGCTTGCCGACGAACCCACGGGGAGCCTTGACAGCAAGCGAAGCGTTGAGATCATGGAGCTTTTGGCCGATCTCAACCAGAGTGAAAACATTACGGTGGTTCTCGTGACGCACGAGCCCGACATGGCGGTGTATGCACGCCGGTGCATTCACTTTCTGGACGGCCTTGTCGCCCGCGATGAAGCGCAGCCAGGGAGGTAACAATGCTCGGCAATGCCTTTTTGCTCGCCTTGCGCCAGATTCGGCGCAATCCGATGCGATCCCTTTTGACGGTTCTTGGCATCGTGATCGGCGTCGCGGCCGTCATCACCATGGTGACGATCGGCAACGGCGCGACGATGGCCGTGAAGCAGGAGATCGAAAGCTTCGGCAGCAACCAGCTGATGCTTCGCCCTGGCCAGCGCATGGGGCCGGGGGGCTCGTCGGGGGCGCCGTCCTTCAAGGTGGCGGACATTGACGCCATCAAGGATCAGATTGCGGGCGTCGTGAGCGTCGTGCCGGAAATCTCGAAGTCCACCACGGTGATCGCCCAGGGAAAAAACTGGTCCACGAGCGTGATCGGCACCTACAACGACTACTTCACGATCGACAATCGCGAAGTGGCCGAAGGCCGCCTTTTTGAAGAAGCGGAAGAGAAGGCGGGGTCCGCGGTGTGCGTGATCGGCGAAACCATCCGCAGCGAGCTCTGGGGGACGGCGTCCCCCATTGGGCAGATGATGCGCGTTGCAAAGTTCAGCTGCCGCGTTGTTGGCGTGCTGCAGGAAAAAGGGTCCGCCGCCATGGGGGGCGACAAGGACGATTTGGTTGTCATTCCCTTTAACACCGCAGCGCGGCGCCTGGTTGGCAACAACCGCGTGTCAACGCTCTTGGTGAGCATCAGCGAAGACAGCGACCGAGAGAGCCTGAAGGAGTCCTTGAGGCAGCTGATGCGCGAGCGCCGCTCGCTGTCCGCTACGGACTTGGACAACTTCATGATCCATGACACGGCGGAGATTGCGGAGAAGGTGGCGTCCACCACGCAGATCATGACGGCGCTTCTTGGCGCCGTGGCGGCGGTGAGCCTTCTGGTGGGCGGCATCGGCATCATGAACATCATGCTCGTCTCCGTCACCGAGCGCACGCGGGAGATCGGCGTGCGTCTTGCAATCGGCGCCACGGAGCGCGAAGTGCTGCTGCAGTTTCTGATTGAGGCGGTGGTGCTTGCGTGCCTCGGGGGGCTTTTGGGAATGGCGATTGCTGTGGTGAGTTCGCTCGCGTTCTCCGCGGGCATGTCGCTGCCGTACGCCTTTGACCCTGGCATCAACCTCCTTTCCTTTGGGTTTGCGGCGCTGACCGGCATCGTCTTCGGGTACTTCCCGGCGCGCAACGCAGCGCGGCTTGATCCCATTGAGGCGGTGCGGCACGAGTAGTCAATTGCATCGCGCAAGCCCCACGTTTTTGGGTGATTGGCTAATCATGGCCAGCTGCCTGGAAAATGTGGGGCTTTTGATTGTGCAGATATTGGTAAAATCATCGGATAACAAAGGAGATTTTTTATGGCAAAACGGCTGTGCATTAATCCGACGGCAGATGCGTTTGCCGAGATTGTTGCTGATGACATCTACATCGACAAGTCGGAATTGATTCATTACACGAATCAGGTCATGGAGACCCCGCGGCGATGGATCTGCTTTAGTCGACCGAGACGATTCGGAAAGACGTTTGCTGCCCAGATGCTGGCTGCCTATTACTCGCGAGGAGCAGATTCGAAGGCGTTGTTTTCTTCACTAAAGGTGGCTTCATGCTCT
Source organism: Acutalibacteraceae bacterium (assembly GCA_963647785.1). Classification (GTDB taxonomy): domain Bacteria; phylum Pseudomonadota; class Gammaproteobacteria; order Burkholderiales; family Burkholderiaceae_F; genus Duodenibacillus. The sequence goes on along the minus strand of CAVJBF010000026.1, from coordinate 17,757 downwards.
GGTGGAGAAGCTGACAAGGCTGAAAGATATAATAATTACATAAACAATTTTGATGTAATTAGATGGGATATTGTATGGTTTCTTTCGGCGGCGTTAGCTAAGCGGCATCCAGAAAGTTTTTTGGACGATCTGCGATCGTTTACGTTGGCTGAGCTCAAAGAAGTGTTTCCGCATGAATTTGATGAAAATCAAACAGATTTCGAGAAACAATTGGCATTGATAACTTCGAAAACTGGACGAAAGTTCTATATCATCATTGACGAATGGGATGCTGTTTTTCGTGAGTGTGAACACAACAAGTCGTTGCAGGAAAATTATTTGAATTTTCTGCGGCCCCTGTTCAAAGGTTACGCAACTGACTTTGTAGCTGGTGCGTACATGACGGGCATTTTGCCCATCATGAAGTATGGAACGCAGTCAGCTCTGACGGATTTTGACGAACTCACAATGCTGGCGCCTGGAGAGCTGGCAGCTTTTGTGGGGTTTAACGAAGATGAGGTAAAGAATCTTTGTGCGAAGAAAGGCGCCGATGTCGTCAAGATGCGGCAATGGTATGACGGGTACTACTTTGATGGCGTTGGGCATGTGTTTAACCCAAACTCTGTCGTTAAGGCAGTACGAAAGAGAAGATTTGACAGTTATTGGACGCAAACGGAAACTTACGAATCGCTTCAAATTTATTTGGATCTGAACTTTCAGGGAATTCGCGAGGCAGTGGTTGACATGCTAGGCGGCAATCATTGTCGGGTGGATAGGTTCACTTTCAAAAATGATCTGACTCGTCTGAAGAGCCGGGATGACGTATTTACACTGTTAGTTCATTTGGGTTATTTAGCGTATGACGGAGATGATGGCACGGTAAGAATTCCCAATGAGGAGATTCGCCAGGAGTTTGTTCGTTCTCTGGCATACGGCAGCCGACCTGAGTTGGTGAAGGCAATTCAATTGTCAGATCAGCTGTTGAAGGCAACTTTGCAAGCGGATGCTGAAACGGTGTCTGAGATTGTGGAACAACTGCATGAGGCCAATACGGCTCCATTGTTTTACAACAATGAGCAGGCGTTGCGATCTGTGCTGGTTCTGGGGTACTTGACAGCTTTGGATCATTATCGGCGTTTTGAAGAGATTGCGTCTGGGCGTGGTTTCGTGGACATTATTCTGATGCCGCGAGAAGGCCGTGCCGTGCCGCCAATTATCGTTGAGTTGAAGTGGAATCGGTCAGCGGAAGGTGCCGTATTGCAGATGAAGGAGAAGCGTTATTCGCAAGTGCTAGGTAAGTTTGGATTCAAGGATGAGGTGCTTTTGGTTGGCGTGAGTTACAACGCTGAGACAAAAAAGCATCATTGTGAAATAGAGCGATCCATGATCGTATGATTTAGTTAGAAAAAAGCGCGCCGAGGAGATTTTCCCGACGCGCTTTTTAGTGGACGGAAAGTATCTAAATGCCGGTCGCGACCACGACGGCGATCATCACCGGCGCCAACACGCCGATGAAAAGGCGGATGACGTTAAGGAACCCCAAGGAGAGCGGCGCTGCGGTCTGCAGCTGCTTTTTAGTGTTTTCCCAGGCGATCCAGCCCGCAACGATCGTAAAGCCCATGGCGGCCAAGGGCATGCCGATGTTGCTCGTGAGGTAGTCCAAAAGATCAAAGACCGTCTTTCCGAGGATCTTGAAGTCAGCGAGCGCGCCGTAGCTCAGGCAGCAGAAGAAGCCGATCACCATGGCGCAGATCGTGCCCCCGACGGCGGTGGCGCGGCGCGAGAGGTTCGAGGTGTGGGAGAGCGTCCCCACGACGGCTTCGAGCATCGACACCGAGCTCGTGATGGCTGCAAACACCAGGCACGCGTAGAAGATCACCGCAAAGAGGCGTCCGCCCGGGAGCTGCGAGAAGATCGCGGGCATCGTGACGAAGGTGAGGCCGGGGCCCGCGTTGGGGTCAAGGCCGAACGCAAAGACGGTGGGCATCACCATGAGGCCGCCCAAGAGCGCCGCCATGATGGAAAGGCCGGCGACCCAGGCGGTGGAGGTGAGAAGGTTCGTCTTTTCCGAGAGGTAGCCTGAGTACGTCACCATGACGCCAGCTCCGAGCGAAAGCGAGAAGAACGCAAAGCCCATGGCGTTGAAGATCGTCTGGGACGAAATCGTCTCCCAGCGAGGGACGAAAAGGTACTCGAGCCCCGCGACGGCGCCTGGCAGCGTGAGGCCGCGGATGATGAGAACGAGCATCAGCACGAAGAGCGTGGGCATGAGGATCTTGGAGAGGCGCTCAAGCCCTTTGTTTACGCCGGCGAGAACGATCGCCAGGTTGATGAGAAGAAAGACGAGCTGGTAGGCGTAGCTTTCAGAGCCGTTTGAAACAAAGGCGCCGAAGTTGGCGTTGAGAAGGGCGGCGTCCGAGGTGAGGCCATAGCCCAGAATGGCGTCCACGAGGTATTTGAGGCACCAGCCGCCCACGCAGGAGTAAAAGCACAGGATGAGAAAGCCCGTCAGCATGCCGACAAAGCCGAAAAAGCCCCAGCCGCGACCGGCGACGTTCGTGAGCGACTTGATGGCGCCCGCGCGTCCGGCGCGGCCCACGACGTACTCAGAGAGCAGCATCGCCAGGCCGCAGGTGAGCGTGAAGACGATGTAGGTGAGCATGAAGGCGGCGCCGCCGTTGGCGCCCGACATGTAGGGGAATTTCCAGATGGCGCCGAGGCCGACGGCCGAGCCGGCGCTCGCGAGAATGAAGCCGAGGCGTGAGCCCCAGGAAGCAGAGGACTGCGACATAGGTTCCGAGGTGGTTTTGTAGTTGTCAAGGGCTGCGGCAAGCGCAGATTCTCCGGAGTCTGTCGCGATTGAAAGTGAAAAGCAAATTTCCGGGCGCCGTCCGTCGGTAGAGGACGAGCGGCGGCGCCTGCGGCGCTGCCTTCTGGGAGAAACTGCCCAGGCCGGCGCTGTCAAGGCAAAAGCGCGCGCCCAAAAAGGCGGGCGGCGTGGGCTAAACTGCGAAGACCCAGCGCCGGCGCGGGGGCTTCCGCGACCGGCCGTCCGTGTTTTTAAAGAGGGAGAGAGGCGACCGGCCCGGCAGGGCGGGCGGCCTCAAGGAAAGAGCATGAATCGCGTGTACAACTTTTCGGCCGGCCCCGCCGTTTTGCCGCTGCCCGTTTTGGAAGAGGCGGCGGCCAATCTCACCAATTTTCAGGGCGAGGGTCTGAGCATCCTTGAAATGAGCCATCGCAGCGCCGCGTTCGGCGCGATTCACGAAGAGGCGAAGGCGAATCTTCGGGAGCTTCTCGCGGTGCCGGACACGCACGACATTCTCTTTTTGCAAGGGGGAGGCCACCTGCAGTTTGCGATGGTGCCCTTGAACCTTCTGGGGGCTGCGGCAGAGACGACCTACATCGTGAACGGCGTGTGGTCAAAGAAAGCGGCGGCGGAAGCGAGCAAGTTCTGCCACGTGGACATCATCGCCTCGGACTACGGGCTGGGCGTCCCGTCGCAGGATGACATCAAGGTTCCCAACGACGCCGCCTACCTCTACTACTGCCAGAACGAGACCGTGAACGGCGTGGAGTTCAACTACGTGCCGTCGGCCCCCGACTGCGTGCCGCTCGCGGCGGACGTGAGCTCCAACTTCCTTTCGCGCCCCATCGACTTCAAGCGCCATTCGCTCGTCTTTGCGGGCGCGCAGAAGAATTTCGGGCCTGCGGGGCTGACGGTCGTCATCGTGAAAAAGAGCCTCCTGGGACTTGCGGGCGAAACCTGCCCCACGATGTTGAACTACGCCGTGCATGCGAAGGCGGGGTCGCTCTACAACACGCCGCCCGTCTTTGCGATCTACATGGCCTGCCTGGTCACCCGGTGGCTCAAGAAGGAAGGCGGCGTTCCGGAGATGGAGCGCCGCGCCCGCGAGCGCTCCGGGCTCATCTACGACGTGATCGACAAGAGCGCGGGCTTTTACATCAACAAGGTGGCGCCTGAGGCGCGAAGCCGCATGAACGTGGTGTTCCAGCTCGCGGAAGACGCCTTGACCGACCTCTTTGTGAAGGAGGCGGCGGACGCGGGGCTGGTGAACCTGAAGGGGCATCGCCTTGCGGGCGGCATCCGCGCCTCCATGTACAACGCGCTCCCCAAGGAAGCGGCGGTGACGCTTGCGAACTTCATGAAGGTCTTTGCGGCCCGTCACGGCTAGAAGCGAGGAGCAGGAATGCAGCCAGTGCAGGAAAATACGGCGGAGATCGAGCGTCTGCGCACCGAGATTGACGCGGTGGACGCGGAGATCATCGCGGCGGTCGTGCGCCGCGCGGAATTGGCGCACGCCGTGGGCGTTGCCAAAGGGGGGGCGCCAGTCTACCGGCCCGAGCGCGAGCGCGCCGTCATTGAAAAGGCGGTCGCCGCCAACCGGGCGTTGAAGGGGCGGCTCCCGGACGAAGTGGTCGCTCGCTTGTACCTTGAAGTGATCTCCGCCTGCCGCAGCCTCGAAGCGCGGCCGAGCGTGTCCTACTTGGGGCCCGCGGGCACCTTCACCGAGATGGCGGTGCTGCGGCAGTTCGGGAGCAATGTGACCGCCGTGCCGACGGCGACGATTGACGAAGCCTTCCAGTCGGCGGAGTCCGGCCGCACCGAGTTTGCCGTGGTGCCGATTGAAAACAGCACGCAGGGCATGGTGACGCGCACGATGGACCTCCTTTTTACGACGCCCTTGACGGTGGCGGGCGAAGTGAGCATTCCCATACATCACAACTTGATGAACCGCACGGGGCGCCTTGAGGACATCCGCTGCGTCATGGCGCATCCGCAGGCCCTGGCGCAGTGCCGCGCCTGGCTCGCGCAGCATCTGCCGCAGGTGGAGCTGAAGGCGGCTTCGAGCAACGCGGAAGCGGCGCGCATCGCCTCCGAAGACGCGGCGGTGGCGGGCATCGCCGCCGAGCGGGCGGCGCAGCTTTACGGTCTTGCGATCGCCGCGCCGGGCATTCAGGATGATGCGAGAAACCGCACGCGGTTTCTCGTGCTCTCGAGCCACGCCTGCGTCACGCCCACGGGCGCCGACAAGACGAGCCTCATCTTCTCCGTGCCCAATCGCGCGGGGCAGCTTTTCACGGCCTTGGAGCCCTTCCAGCGCCACGGCGTGTCGATGATGCGGCTTGAAAGCCGGCCGGCGCGAAACGGCGCCTGGGACTACAACTTCTTTGTGGACGTCGAAGGGCACGCGAAGGACGCCAACGTAGAGCGCGCTCTGGCGGAGCTCAAGAACGAAACTAGCTTCCTGAAGCTTCTGGGGTCCTACCCCCGGGCTTCGGAATAACGAATGACGGGAGAATTTTTCATGAGTCAGGGATTCAAGGCGAAGTCTTTCATCGCCGCCATTTCACCCTATGTGGCCGGCAAGCCCATCGAAGAGACCGCGAAGGAGTACGGGCTTGACGTGCAGAAGGTGGTGAAGCTGGCGAGCAACGAAAATCCGCTCGGCCTGCCCGAGTCGGCGAAAAAAGCCGTGGCCGAGGCGGCCGCGGGACTTTCGCGCTACCCCGACGGCAACGCGCGCGTCTTCCGGCAGGCGGTGGCGGACTATCTGGGCGTTCCTTCCGACTGGGTGATTGCCGGCAATGGCTCCGACGAAATTCTGGGGCTCATTGCCCGCACGGTGCTCTCGCCCGGCACGCGCTGCGTCTATTCGCAGTACTCCTTCTCAGTGTACGAGCTCTCCGCGCAGGAAAACGGCGCTGAGTGCTGCGTGGTGCCGGCGAAAGATTTTGCCGTGGACTTGGACGGCATCGCCGCAGCGGTGAACGACGCAACGCGCCTTATTTTCATCACGAACCCGAACAACCCGACGGGGCTTGCGCTGACCGAAGCCGAGATCGACGCGTTCCTCGCGAAGATCCCCGAAGACTGCGTCGTGGTCTTGGACGAAGCCTACTGCCACTACCTCCCTCCGGAACTGCGCACGGACTCCCTGAAGTGGGTGCGTCGCTATCCGAATGTTCTCGTGACGCGCACCTTCTCGAAGGCCTATGGGCTCGCGGGCCTTCGCGCGGGGTACGCCGTGGCGCAGCCCGCGCTGATTGAGATGATGAATCGCATCCGTCCGCCCTTCAACATGAATTTGCTCGCGCAGGCGGCGGCAACGGCGGCGGTGTCGGACGAGGCGTTTTTGGAGAAGGTCTATGCCATGAACCGCGAGGGCGTGGCGACGCTCGAAAACTACTTCAAGGCGCTGGGGATCGAATATCTCCCCACGACCGCGAACTTCCTTTTGGTGAAGACCGGCCCCCAGACGGCGGACATCAACACGGAGCTTCTAAAGCGCGGCGTCATCGTGCGCCCCGTAAAGAGCTATGGGCTCCCTGACTGGCTTCGCATCTCGGTGGGGACGGCCGAGGAGCTCGCCGTCTTCATGAAGGCGTTTGACGAAGTCCGCGCATCGCTCAACCTTCAGTACCCGCTCTAGCCGTCATGCGTCTTGCTCTCATCGGAACGGGGCTCATCGGCGGCTCGGCCGCCTGGGCCATGAAGAAGGCGGGCATTTTCACAGCGGTCACCGCCTGCGACTTGTCGCGGGCGGCAGTTGAAAAAGCCGTGGAAATGGGAATCGCTGACCGCGCTGAAACGTCGGTGGCGGCGGCTGTGACGGACGCTGATGCCGTCATGGTGGCGGTGCCGGTGCTTGCCATGAAGTCGGTCTTTGCCGAGGTGGCGCAGCACGTGAAGCCGGACGTCCTTATCACGGACGTGGGCTCGGTGCGGGGGCGCGTCATTGACGATGCGCGCGCCGCGCTGGGCGAGCATTTTGCAGACTACGCGCCCGTGCATCCCATTGCGGGGGGCGAAATGCCGGGCGTCGAGTACGCGGATCCTGCGCTTTTTGTGAACGCCCGGGCGATTTCAACGCCCGCGGCGGGCATGCGCGCTGAGGCGGCAGCCTTCTGGGAAGCCGCCTGGAAGGCGGCGGGCAGCGTCATCCATCGCATGACGCCCGAGCAGCACGACGCCGTCTTTGCGGCGGTGAGCCATCTGCCGCATGTGCTCGCGTACGCGCTCGTGGATGCGATGGAGAAGGCGCCGGATGCGGAGGAGAAGTTCAGCTTCGTAGGCGCAGGATTCCGGGACTTCACCCGCATTGCGGCTTCGAGCCCCGCCATGTGGCGCGACATCTGCCTTGCAAACCGCGAGGCGGTGCTCACGAGCCTTGAGCGCTTTGAAGCGGAGCTTTCGATTTTGAAGAAGGCCGTGGCGGAAAGCGACGCTGAGGAGCTCAATGCGATCTTCACACGGGCGAGCACGCGGCGCCGGTCGGTGAAGGTGCCGGCAAAGAAGTAGTTTCCGCAGCGTTGTGAGGCGTCGTGCCTTGTCCGGCTCAAGGCTGTCAGCGGATTTCCAGCGTTTTTAGCTTGAGTCCGACAAAGAGCGCCGCGATGCGCGTGAGCTTCGGAAGGTTCTTTACATTGTCGGCCTTTTCGTAACGGCGAATTTGTTCCCAGGCTTGAGCGAGCGCCCCAGCCTGGGCTTCGTCCGTTGCCGCCTTCGGGGCGAGGTACTTCACCTCGATGAGGTAGGCCGTGTCGGCGCGGCTCTCGGCTGCTGGCGTCGCGAGGATGTCGATGTAGCCTTTTTCTTCGCCGCGAACCTCCACTTCGCTGGTGACCGTGTAGGCGTTGGTGAAGTTGAGAGCGCCAATGAGAAGCGTCTGAAAGTCGCTTTCCTTCAGATGAGCGTGAGAGTGCAAGCCGCTGGCGGTCTGAAAGCGGTTGCAGGTGACGTCAAAGAACGGACGCGGGTCGCCGTCGATGAGTGTTTTCAACGCGGTTAAAAACTCTTCCGCCACGAATTCATGTCGGTCGGATCGGAGCACGTGCTTCAGAAAGTACTCAAAAAACTGAATGCTGACGGCGCGATTCGGAATCACCAGTTCACGCTTCTTGCCGGGAGCGTAGGTGAGGAATCCCATGTAGAACATCGTTGACAAGAGAGACGAACTGTCGAACTGCACCTTTTCATTGAGGTTCAGCGTTTTCAATTGGCCGAAGAAAGGAATCGGCTCGCGGCGCAGGGCGCGCTCCACGATGGCTTTCACAAAGTCTGCCTCGCCAAGACGAAGAATCTTTTCAATTTTGCGAAGATCTTGACCGAGGTTGGGATCGAGCAATGAGTCAGGCTCTTCGCCGAGATTTTGCCAGTCACGCAAATAGCTCAGGCACATCGTCGGATTG
>CAVJBF010000026.1:0-9554 GCA_963647785.1 Acutalibacteraceae bacterium | reverse complement strand
TGGTCTCGGTTTGGGGACTGAAGCGATAGCCGTTGTACCACTCCTTCATTCGGGCGACCAGGTCGTCAAGGCGCAGATTCCCGCGAGAAAGATCCAGCACCTGCGGCACAAGCTCCCGCAGCTCGGCTTCCGTGAATCCGTAGAGATCGGCAAAAGCAGGATAAGTCGTGCAGTTGGTGGCGATGTTGAAGCCTGAAGTCATCGAGTCGAGCGAAATCGACGTTACGCCCGTAATGAAGATGCGGGCAACCGTATCGATTGTTGCCGTCTTGAGCTTGGCAAAAAAGCTCTTCAGAAAGCCTTCTGCTGAAGTGATGGCCTGGAAGTGATTCAAGTCATTGGAAAGCACTTCATTGGCAAATTGGTCGTACTCGTCGATGATGACGTAGATGAACCGGCGGTCGTCGCCTTGATAGACCAGCGAGAAGAAGCGGGTGACCAGATCGGCAGCGCTGGAGAAGGTGCTTTCGAGGACGTTGTCTTGATTGGGGTGAGGGTAGCGCGTGAAATAGTTTCGGACTGAAGCAAGAACGGATTCCTGAAACGATTCCATCAGCGCTTGATGATCTGAGGTGAGTGAAGCAATGCCGGAAAAGTCCAGATGAAGCACTCGGAATTTGCTGGCGAGCGGCGTCTTGTGCGAGCCGATGTAGGTGCCGGCAAACGTTTCCTCAAACCGGTTGGCGGCCGCTTCGTCGTAATAGGCCCGGAGCATGCTGGTGGAAAGCGTTTTGCCAAAGCGACGCGGTCGAACGATGAAGGGATAGGCCGTCCCGCAATTTTCCAAGGCTTCGATGAACTGCGTTTTGTCAACGTATGCCAGAGAGAACTGGCGGATGTCCGCAAAGCTGGCGACGCCGTAGGGGGTCTTTTTTAAGGGGGAGGAAGCAGACATGGCAGAGCGCTGGAAGAAGTTGACACGCCGACAATTTCGGAGGGCAAAGCCGCGAGAGCTGCTTTCTCGCTGAACCTGAACGGCGAAGTTCAGAGAGAAAACAGCCCTCGCTCTGGCGCGGGGCCGAAAGCGAGGGGAGAGGAGGCGAGCAACTCTTTAGAACGGAACGTCGTCCTCGTTGATGTCGCCAGCGGACTGCGCGGGCGACGCGGCGGGCTGCGCCGCAGCCGCATGCTGAGCGGGGGCCGGACGGCGGGGGGCGGATTCAAAGCCGCTGTCGTCGCCCGTGGAGGCTGTCGTTGCGCCGCCGTTGGGGCGGCCGCCCAGGAATTGCATCGTTTCGGAAATGATTTCGGTGGCGTAGCGCTCGATGCCGTCCTTGCCCGTGTACTTGCGGGTGCGCAGGCGGCCTTCGATATAGACGGAACTTCCCTTGTGCAGGTAGGTGCCGGCCACTTCAGCCTGACGGCCGAACATCACCACGCGGTGCCATTCTGTTTCTTCCTGAAGCTGCCCCTGACTGTCCTTGTAGCGGCGGGAGGTGGCGAGAGTGACGGTGCAGATGGCGGTGTTGCCGTCGGCGGTGTAGCGGGTTTCAGGATCGCGGCCGAGATTGCCGATCAGAATGACCTTGTTGATGGAAGCCATGATTAATTATTCTCTTTCAACCAAATATTAAATGTTCACTGCTTCGCCGGTGCGGTGGGTTTCCGGGACTTTCATGCCGAGGGTAGCGACGATCCAGAGCGCGAGGGCCGCAAGGCAAAAGAGAAACACCGCCTCAGGTCCCCCGCTTTCGGAGAGCCAGCCTCCCAGCGCGCCGCCCGCAAAAAGCCCCAGCGACTGCGTGGTGTTGTACACGCCGAGCGCAAGACCTTTCGCGGAGGCGGGCGCCGTGCGAGACACAAAGGAGGGAAGCGAGGCTTCCAGCACGTTGAACCCGCAGAAGAAGGCAAACAGGATCAGGCCGTAGCCCCAGAGGGACGGCGCTGAAGCCGCCAGCACGGCGAATACTCCCGCAAGGAGCATCACGGCACCGAGAAAAAGCGACTTTATTTTACCTGCGCGCTCCGCTCGTGTGAGGGCGGGCATCAAAAAGAGAAAGCTCATCGCCACGGCGGGCAGGTAAATCATCCAGTGGCTCTCCGAGGCAAGCCCTGCCGCCTGCAGCTTCACGGGAATCACCACAAAGAGCGCCATCTGCACGCAGTGCAGGGTGAAGATGCCGAAGTTGAGCCGCAAGAGCTGCGGATGAAGGACAGTTGCCTGCCAGGGAGCGGCGGTGCCGTTGGCGGCTCGGCGTGAGGCCGGTGCGTCAGGCACGATCTTGAGGATCACGTAGACCGCGATGAGGGAGAGAATGCCCGTGAGCCAGAAAAGGCCGGCGACGCCGATCCAGCGCGCAAGAATCGGGGAGAGAACGAGCGAGAGCGCAAACGTGATGCCGATCGACGACCCGACGAGCGCCATGGCCTTCGTCAAGACGCGGTCGCGCACGGAGTCAGACAACATGGCGGTGACGGCGGCCGAAACGGCGCCCGCTCCCTGAAGCGCGCGTCCCGCCATCACGGTCCAGACGGAGTCGCCCAGGGCGGCCGCGATGCTCCCCGCGGCGAAGATGAGAAGGCCCGCAGCAATCACAGGCTTGCGGCCCCAGCGGTCGCTGGCAACGCCAAAGGGGATCTGCAGGCACCCTTGCGTGAGGCCGTAAATCCCGAGGGTAAGCCCTACGGCGAAGGCGCTTTCGCCGCCTTCGAGGTGCCCGGCGTAGACCGCAAACACCGGGAGAATGAGAAAAAGCCCCAGCATGCGAAGCGCGAAGATCGAGGAGAGCGTGGCGGCGCTGCAACGTTCAGTGGGGGTGAAGGAGTTAATGCCGTCAGACATGTTTTCCAAAGTGCAAAAGATTCGGCGCGTCGGTCGAAATCGGGCTATATTAGTCCGTTTGATTTCTTTTGGCCTTGATCCGCCGGCGGCCCGCGCCGCAGGCGGCGAAAAAACTCATCATCATGTCCAACGACTGGATTCGCATCCGGGGCGCCCGCACCCACAATTTGAAAAACGTTGACGTGGATATTCCCCGCAACCGGTTCACCGTGATTACGGGGCTTTCGGGGTCTGGGAAGAGCTCGCTCGCATTTGACACCCTCTACGCCGAAGGGCAGCGGCGCTACGCCGAGAGCGTGAGCGCCTACGCGCGCCGCTTCATGGACGTGATGGACAAGCCTGACGTGGATTCGGTGGAGGGGCTGTCGCCCTCCATTTCAATCGGCCAGCATACGACGGTGCCGGGGTCGCGCTCGACGGTGGCGACGGTGACGGAGGCGGCGGACTATCTGCGTCTTCTTTTTTCGCGCGCTGGGCGCCCCTTCTGCCCGCACCATCACGTGCCCTTGACGCGAAGCGGCATCCACGACATGGTGGATGCGGCGCTCGCGCTTTCCGAAGAAACGAAAGTGCTCATTCTGGCGCCCGCACCCACGGTCGAAAAGGTGGGGAAGTTTGCGGCCGAAATGGCGCGCCGCGGCTTCATCCGCCTGCGCGTTGCGGGCGAAGTCATGACGTGCGACGACGCCATCGGCCGGTGCTGGCCCGAGGGGACGGCGGTGGACGTGGTGGTGGACCGCCTCAAGATCAGTGACCAGGCGCGAAGCCGCCTTGCTGAAAGCTTTGAGTCCGCCGTCCGCCTTTTTGACGGACGGGCGGTGCTGGCGCTCATGGACGAGCCCGACAAGGAAAAGCGCTTTTCCATTCACTACGGGTGTCCGGCGTGCGGCTGCACCGCGCCTGATCCGGTTCCGTCGATGTTCTCCTTCAACAATGCGCTCGGGGCCTGCCCGGTCTGTCAGGGGGCGGGCCGCTTGGAGCGCTTTGATCCGGCGCTTGTCGTTCGCGACGCCTTCCTGTCGCTCTCGGAAGGGGCGGTCTGCGGCTGGTCGGAAAAGAACCGCGCCAATTTTCAGTTGCTGAAGGCCTTGGCCGCGAAGGCGGGGTTTGATCTCGCGGCGCCCTGGAATTCGCTCCCCTCTCCCGTTCAGACGCTCATTTTGCAGGGTACGGAGGCGGCCCGCGCCGCGGGCTTTGCGGGGGACGCCGAGTTTGAGGGCGTCATTCCGCAGCTGGAGCATCAATGGAATCGCACGCGATCTGACGCCGCCCGCGTGGGGCTTCGCATGATGCGAAGCGTCGGGGCCTGCCCCGCCTGCAGCGGAGAGCGCTACCGGCGCGAGGTGCTCGACGTCTACTTGGGCGAAGGGGACGAAAAGGTGAACATCGCCGACGTCTCCCGCATGAGCTTGACGGAGGCGCTGGCCTGCTTTGAAAGACTGACGTTCACGCCCGAGCGCGAAGCCGTGGCGGCAGGGCCTTTGGCGGAATTGAAGAAGCGATTGACGTTTCTCACCGCGGTGGGGCTGGGCTACCTCACCTTGAACCGCGAAGCGTCCACTTTGTCCGGCGGCGAGATGCAGCGCATCCGTCTCGCGGGCCAGATTGGCTCCGGCCTCACCGGCGTCACGTACGTCCTGGACGAGCCCACGATCGGCCTGCATCAGCGCGACAACGAGAAGCTGATCTGCATGATGAAGAAGCTCGCCGAAGCGGGCAACACCGTGATCGCGGTGGAGCACGACACCGACGTGATGCGCGCTGCGGACTGGCTCGTGGACATGGGGCCAGGGGCGGGCGAAAAGGGCGGCGAGGTGCTTTGCGCGGGGACGCCCAAGGACATCATGGCGTCTGACGTGTCGCTCACTGGCGCCTACCTTGCGGGGCGGCGTCAGGTGGAGGCGCCGACGAAGGCCCTTGAGGACCCGCTGTCAGAGTGCTTGACGCTGGTGAATGCCGTGGGGCATAACCTCAAGGGCGTCACCTGCCACTTCCCCGCGGGGGCCATGACGGTGGTGACAGGCGTCTCGGGCTCCGGGAAGTCCACGCTCGTGAACGACACGTTCGGCGCCGCGCTGCGCCGGCACTTCCAGCACACGAAGGAGCAGGCGCTTGACTACGAGCGCATCGACGGTCTTGACCTCATCGACAAGGTGATTGACGTCGATCAGAGCCCCATCGGCAAGACGCCGCGATCCAATCCCGCCACCTACACGGGGCTCTTCACGCAGATTCGCGACGTGTTTGCGCAGACGCCGGCGGCGCGCGAGCGCGGTTATGACGCGGGGCGCTTTTCCTTCAACACCCCAGGCGGGCGTTGCGAAGCGTGCGAAGGTGATGGCGTCATCAAGGTGGAGATGGGATTTTTGCCGCCGGTGTACGTCACTTGCGCCACGTGTCAGGGGCGGCGCTACAACCGAGAGACGCTCGAGGTGAAGTACCGGGGAAAGAGCATCTACGAAGTGCTCGAGATGACGGTGGACGAGGCGCTTGAATTCTTCAGCGCCTGGCCCGCCATCACGCGCAAGCTGCAGACATTGGCGGACGTGGGCCTTGGGTACATTCGTCTAGGACAGAGCGCCGTGACGTTTTCCGGGGGCGAAGCGCAGCGCATCAAGCTTGCCGAAGAGCTCTCGCGCCGCGACACCGGCCGTACGCTCTACATTCTGGACGAGCCGACGACGGGGCTTCACTTTGAAGACGTGTCGCTTCTTTTGAAGGTGCTTCGCAAGCTGACGGCGCTTGGCAACACCGTTGTTGTGATTGAGCATAATCTCGACGTGGTGCGGCTTGCGGACTGGGTGGTGGACATCGGGCCCGACGGCGGCGCCGCGGGTGGAGAACTCGTGATCGAAGGGCGTCCCGAGACAGTGGCAAGCTGCTCGGCAAGCCTCACCGGGAAGTACCTCAAAAAGGCGATCGAAGAGGCGTCGGGCGGCAAAAAGCCCGCGCGCGAGAGGACGAAAAAGATGTCGAAGTGAGGAGCGATGAAGCCGGCGACGGAAAAGAAGACGCCGGTACGCTGCCAGACGAAAGCGGCAGCGTAGGTCAAACGACATCGGGACGCCGCACGGACGCCCCGAATGCTGCTCTGGCCGAATGCGGCGCTACGCGAAATAGGCAAGCACAGCAAACACCACGAAAAGCACGGCCGCGATCTTTCGCATCAGGGCCATGGAGAGCTTTTCTGAGAGCTTGTTTCCGATGAAGACTGCTGGAACGTCGGCAATCAGCATGCCAAGCGTCGTGCCCGAGACGACCGCCACCACGCTGTCAGCGTAGCTCGCTCCGAGGGCTACGGTGGCAAGCTGCGTCTTGTCGCCCATTTCCGCCAAGAAAAAGAGGATGAACGTGGTGCCGAAAACGCCGAAGTTGCCGCGCTTCAAGGATCCTGCGTCGTCGTCAATCTTGTCGGGGACGAGCATCCACGCCGCCATCGCAAGGAACGAGACGACGAGCACCCATTTGAGGACGGAGGGTTCGATGAAGGACGCAACCGAGGCGCCAAGAAGTCCCGCCAAGGCGTGATTGGCGAGCGTCGCGGCGAGAATTGCCACGCAGATGGGAAGCGGCTTGCGATAGCGCGCCGCGAGGCACAAGGCGAGCAACTGCGTCTTGTCGCCGATTTCGGCGGCCGTGACGAGAATCGTGGAAAGACCCACGAGCTGAAGGGATTCAAACATAGGATTTTCAGGCGAAGCAGACGGGATGACGCGTACGAAAGCGACTGCGGCGGCCGTCGGCTTCCAGAAAACCCGCGCGCAGACTTTCGCCGGTCTTGCCGAGCCGCGGGCCGCAAAAGTCCCGCCGCCTTCAGCGCCACAAAGCTTCGTTTGGTTTTTGTAGGTGAAGCTTCGAGTATGTTGACGCTGCTGCCTGAAATGCGTCCGCCCGCAAAAAGCGGCGATTCAGGCCGGCTACTCCCCAGAGAAGAGGGCGCGATTCTAGCAGACAGCAAAAAGCGCCGCGATCCCGAAGGAGGGCGGCGCTTCTCTCAAGCGTCAGTCAGAAAAACTGATTACTTGTTGATGGACCACACGGTGGTCGGCACGTAGCGCTGAGCGGCCTGGCCGTTCTTCACGAGTTCAGCGCCGTTGCTGTAGAACGTGAAGGCGGTGAGGGAGCCGCAGACGATCATGAGGATCGCCACGAAGACCATCACGGAGCGGAAGCCGTGGCAACGGCCCTTGATGACGTCCCACTTCACGCCGAGGCGATAGAGGCCGATCATGCCATGGAGTTCAGTCGCCACGAGGAAGATGAACGTCCAGAGCAGGCCCATGTGATAGGTGTGAACGGAGGAGAGGTTCGCTTCGATTTCGGAGGGCGAGGTGAGCATGCCCATCACGTGCGGGAACACGAGGCCCGTGAGAACGATGGCGGTGATGAACTGGATGAACCACAGGGACGTATCCGTGTGATGCACGAACTTCACGTGAGCGCGGATGTCGCGGAACTGACGATAGGACGTCGGGAAGCGGCGAAGAGCGCAGAGGGCGTGGATGATCACGCAGAGGGTGATGACGCCCACGAAGAGGAAGTGAGCCCAGGCCTGTTCATGGCCGAAGATCGGCGCGAGGCCGGAGATCTGGCACAGATTCCAGAACACGTCCTTGCCGAGCTGGATCGAGCTCGTGAAGCACATGTGGCAGAAGAGGAAGAGGCCGAGGATGAGGCCGGTAACGGACTGAGCCACGTCGAGGATGGCGGGCCACTTGCTGCCGCGCTTGGCATCCTTGAGGGTCACGCCGGCGATGACTTCGCAGCCCGCGGGGGTGTGAGCAAACTTGATCTGTTCAGGAGTCGTCATGACGATTGTTCCTTGGTTTGGGGTGAGGACTGCGGGCGGTTTCGCCGCAGCGTTCTTTTCGATGGCGGAATGATGCTCCCTTAAGGCGCCTTAAGCTTTGACTTTTGTCAAAAGAGTGGCGCTAGGACGGGGTGGAAAGGCGGGAATTGATGTGGAATTTGAGGGTTAACCCGAATAAAACACGAGAGAGAAAAGCGGTGATTTAGGGTTAACCCGGAAGATTACTGAAAAAAGACTAGCCGTGCAGGAACGCGTGGCGGCCGACGTTCACCATCACGTCAATGAGGGCGCGGGCCGAGCGCGAGAGGTAGGCGTTCTTGCGGTAGGCGGCGACGACCTGTCGGGGCGGCACGAGCGGCCGGATTTCGAAAAAGCGCACGGGCTGCGGCGTGGGGCAACGCCGCGCGAGCGTCTCCGTCACAAAGCACGCGCCCATGCCGGCGCTTGCGAGCATCAGGGCCGCTGTGGGCGACTCGCTTTCTAGAACGATGCGCGGCGTCACCGAGCAGCGGCGGCAGAGGTCCTGATAGAGGATGTGAAACTTCTGGCCGCGCTTGATGGTGATGAAGGGCTCGTTGTTTAAAAGCGAGAAATCCACGGCGTCAAATTCGCGGGGGCCGGAGGGGACTTTCCGCGCAAAGGCTGAGGAGGCGGAGGCGGCCAAAAGGAGCTTTTCTTCGTAAAGCGGCTCGCACGCCAGTTCCGATCGCATCAAGGGCGAGATCACGATCGAGAAGTCCGTCGTGCCGTCCGCGGCATGCTCTTCCAAGGTGTCCGTCGTCGCTTCGATGAGCGTGAGGTCGATGCCGGGGTGCTCTTTTCGAAAAAGCGGAAGCACTTCAGGGAGAAAATAGGAGGAGCGGTAGTGCGAGGAGCCGATTCGAACCTGACCACGGACGCCAAGATCCATGTCAGCGAGCTCCTTCGTGCGAAGCTCCCGAAGCTGCGCGATCTTGCGTTCCGTCGCCATGAAGCATTCACCGGCGTCCGTGAGGCGCAGGGGCTTCACCGAGCGATCGACGAGCTCAAGCCCGACTTCCGTCTCCAGACGCAGCACGAACTGCGAGAGCGAGGGCTGCGAGATGTCGAGCATCTTCGCTGCCTTTGAGAAGCTTCCCTGTGAGAGAAGCACGGAAAGGTAGTGATAGGTGTTGTCGGCCATGGCGAGAGTTGGGGGACGTTTGTTTTTTGGGGATCAGGCCTTGGCGGGCTCGGTCGCTGCGGCTTCTGCGGGCTTTTCTTCCGTTTTGGCTTCCGCTTCTTTTTCGGGCGCTGCGGCCTTCACGATGTGAAGCGCCGGCTGTGCCTCCTTTTCCTTGTGGGAGAGGAAGCTGAAGAATCCCTTCTTCTTTTCTTCGGGCTCTTCCATGACGACTTCCATGCCGCGGTCCTTCAGGACGGCATCGAGTTTCGTGTCGATTATCTTCACGACGTCTTCGAGGGCGGCAAGCTGCTGCGCGAGCTTTTCCTGCAGCTCTGCCTGCTTTGCGGCGTTGGCGGTGTTGGTTTCGTTGAACTTCTCCTGCGCGGCGACGATTTCATCGTGCACAAGCTTCTTTGCGGCTTCAAAGCGGGACTTCTCCGCGTTGTCTGCAAGGCCGCGGCTTGATTCCGCGTCCTTGTAGGCCTTGCGGATCTCAAGAAGCGTCGCCGCCTGCTGCAAGAGGGCCCAGATGATGCCTGCGATCCACAGGGCGCCCAACACTAAAAGGAGAATGAGGCCCAGCGGCGCCTCCGTGTCGGTGTAGATGAGATTCACCGGCACGGAAGCCGTGATGCCCGCCCAGTTCACGATGAGAAAAATGGCGGACAGGAGAGTGAGCAGAACAAGAATGACGGTGCGAATCGCCATGGCGGAAGTCTCCGAGAAAACGACACATCTGTTCATTATAGGGGCGAGGACCCGAGGCTCATCGTGGATTTGTAGGAAAACAACACCCCAAAACCCCCGCCTTAGTGACG
>CAVJBF010000025.1:0-29233 GCA_963647785.1 Acutalibacteraceae bacterium | reverse complement strand
CCGTCCAGCTGATCTGCCCGATCGCCATGGAACAGGGTCTGCGCTTCGCTATTCGCGAAGGCGGCCACACGGTCGGCGCAGGTGTCGTGGCGAAGATCATCGAGTAAGTTGATTTTCTTCACCTAAACGCTTGACAGCGAAAGGGGGCGCAGATATACTGCGCCCCCTTAGTTCTTTTTACAGTTCTTTTTCAAAGGATTTTTATCCATGCAGTCCCAGCGCATCCGCATTCGCCTCAAGGCGTTTGACTACAAGCTGATCGACCAGTCGGCTCTCGAAATCGTTGACACCGCCAAGCGCACTGGCGCCGTGGTCCGTGGTCCGGTTCCGCTTCCCACCCGCATCCAGCGCTTCGACATCCTGCGTTCGCCGCACGTCAACAAGACGAGCCGCGATCAGCTCGAAATCCGCACCCATCAGCGTCTGATGGACATCGTTGATCCGACCGACAAGACGGTTGACGCGCTCATGAAGCTCGATCTGCCTGCCGGCGTCGATGTCAAGATCAAGGTGCAGTAATCTGTAAAGCTTTATCCGCATGAGTCTCCTTTCGTGAGTCCTTCTTTTAAAGGGAAGGAGCGGGGGAGGCTGGTGCGTTTTCACGTCGTTTCTGGTCTTAGAGACAGTCGATCGGCGTTCGGAAAACTTGCATGCCGAACCTACCGTCGTGAAGCGATTTTTTAAAAGTAAGGTCCCGGCCAATCGTAGCCGGGGTGGAGAAATAAATGAGTGATAAGCTCGGCTTAGTCGGCCGCAAGATCGGCATGACGCGCATCTTCGAAGAGGACGGTCGTTCCGTTCCCGTCACGGTGCTCGATGTGTCCGGTAACCGTGTCACGCGCGTGAAGACGGTGGAAACCGACGGCTACAATGCAATCCAGGTCGCGTTCGGCTCCAAGAAGCCCTCGCGCGTGAACAAGGCTGCTGCTGGCGAATTTGCTAAGGCCGGCGTTGAAGCGGCTGCTGTTCTCAAAGAGTTCCATATCGATGCGGACAAGGTCGCCGAATACAAGCCCGGCACCGTCCTCGGCGCTGACATGTTCACGGCCGGCCAGAAGGTCGACGTGACGGGCACCACCATCGGTAAGGGTTTCGCCGGCGTCATCAAGCGTCACCACTTCTCTTCCAATCGCGCCAGCCACGGTAACTCCGTGACGACCCGCGCTCCGGGCTCCATCGGTAACCGCCAGGATCCGGGCCGCGTCTTCCCCGGCAAGCGCATGGCCGGTCACCTGGGCGATGCTCAGCGTACGACCCAGAATCTCGTGGTGGCTCGCGTCGATGCTGAACGCGGTCTTCTGCTCGTTCGCGGTGCCGTTCCGGGCGCCAAGGGCGGCGAAGTTGTCGTTCGTGCCGCTGTGAAGGCCTAATAGGAGCGATCAATGGAACTCAATGTACTCAATGAACAGGGTCAGGAAACGGCGAAGGTCGCTGCTTCCGATGCCGTGTTCGGTCGTGAATACAACGAAGCCCTGGTGCACCAGCTCGTGGTGGCTTACCAGGCGAACGCTCGTATGGGCACCCGCGCGCAGTTGAATCGCCGCGATGTGCACCACACGACGAAGAAGCCCTGGCGTCAGAAGGGAACGGGCCGCGCCCGCTCCGGTATGAGCTCGTCTCCGCTGTGGCGCGGCGGCGGTCGTACCTTCCCCAATACGCCCGACGAAAACTTCACCCAGAAGATCAACAAGAAGGCCTATCGCGCTGCGATGCAGACGATCTTCTCCAAACTCGCTGCCGACGGCCGTCTGGTCGTGGTTGATGCGATCTCCGCGGAAACCCCGAAGACGAAGGACTTCGCCGCGAAGCTGAAGACCCTGGGCTGCCCCGAACACGTGATGATCATCGCGGGCAATGTTGATGACAATCTGTACTTGGCTAGCCGCAACCTGAAGAACGTTCTGGTTGTCGAGCCCCGTTACGCTGATCCGCTCTCCCTGGTCTTCTACAAGAAGGTTGTGGTGACGAAGGACGCGATCGCCAAGATCGAGGAGATGCTGGGATGAAACAGGAACGTCTTTTGAAGGTCCTCGCCGGCCCCGTGATCTCTGAAAAGAGCACGATGGTTGCTGAAAAGGCCCGCCAGTACACCTTCCGCGTGGTGCCTGATGCCACCAAGCCGGAAGTGAAGGCTGCCGTTGAACTCCTCTTCAAGGTGAAGGTCAACGGTGTTCAGATTCTGACCACCAAGGGTAAGGTCAAGCAGCGCGGCGGCCGCATCAGCGGCGTGCGCAGCGATGTCCGCAAGGCCTATGTGACCTTGGCGGAAGGTCAGGAAATCAACTTCGCGCAAGAGGTGAAGTAAATGGCTCTCGTCAAAACGAAACCGACGTCGGCCGGCCGTCGCCACATGGTGAAGGTCGTTACGCCCGGTCTGCACACCGGCAAGCCTTTTGCCGCGCTCACCGAAAAGAAGAACCGTGGCTCGGGCCGCAACAGCAACGGCCACATCACGTGCCGTCACAAGGGCGGCGGCAGCAAGCGCGCTTATCGTCTGATCGACTTCCTGCGTGACAAGGACGGCATTCCCGCTCGCGTCGAACGCATCGAATACGATCCGAACCGCTCTGCCCACATCGCCCTCGTCTGCTACGCTGACGGCGAACGTCGCTACATCATCGCCCCGAAGGGCTTGAAGGTGAACGACCAGATCATGTCCGGTCAGGAAGCTGCGATCAAGGTCGGCAACACGCTGCCCCTGCGCAACATCCCCGTCGGCTCCACGATTCACTGCATCGAGATGCTCCCGGGCAAGGGCGCTCAGCTCGTCCGCTCCGCCGGTGCGTTTGCTCAGCTCGTCGCCCGTGAAGGCGCTTATGCCCTCATCCGCCTGCGTTCTGGCGAAGTCCGCCGCATTCTCATCGAATGCCGTGCGACCATCGGCACCGTTGGCAATGACGAAAACAGCCTCCGCGAATACGGCAAGGCCGGCGCCAAGCGCTGGCGCGGCATCCGCCCGACCGTCCGCGGCAAGGTCATGAACCCGGTGGATCATCCGCACGGCGGCGGCGAAGGCCGCACCGGTACGGGCCGTCCGCCTGTCACGCCGTGGGGTCAGCTCACCAAGGGCTATCGTACCCGCAACTCCAAGCGCACGGACAACATGATCGTCCAGCGCCGTTATGACAAGTAAGGGGGCCTCGCAATGTCTCGTTCGTTAAAGAAAGGACCGTTCGTCGACGGTTCTCTCATGAAGAAGGTCGAAGCCGCCCAGGCCAGCCGCGACAAGCGTCCGATCAAGACCTGGTCGCGCCGCAGCACGATCCTTCCGGAATTCATCGGTCTCACGATCGCTGTTCACAACGGCCGTCAGCACGTGCCTGTCTATGTGAATGAAAACATGGTCGGCCACAAGCTGGGTGAATTTGCGCTGACGCGCACGTTCCACGGTCACGCCGCCGGCGCTGACAAGAAAGTGAAGGGGTAATGTAAATGGAAACTACTGCTATCGTTCGCGGTGTGCGCCTCTCGGCTCAGAAGGGCCGTCTGGTGGCTGACCTCGTTCGCGGCAAGCCCGTGGACAAGGCCCTCAACATTCTCACGTTCACGCAGAAGCGCGCTGCCGTTCTCATCAAGAAGGCGCTTGATTCCGCGATCGCCAATGCCGAGCACAACTTCGGTGCCGACATCGACGAACTGCGCGTGACCAAGATCTACGTGGAAAAGGCCACGACGCTGCGCCGCTTCGGCGCTCGCGCCAAGGGCCGCGGTACGCGTATCGGCAAGCAGACGAGCCACATCTTTGTGACCGTCGGCGACTAAGAGGTGAACCATGGGTCAGAAAATTAATCCTACCGGCTTCCGCCTTCCCGTTACGCGCAACTGGACGTCGCGCTGGTATGCGGTCGGCCGCAACTTTTCCCGTACGCTCGGTGAAGATCTCCGCGTGCGCGCCTTCCTCGAAAAGAAGCTGAAGGCTGCGTCCGTCTCCCGCATCCTCATCGAACGTCCCGCCAACAATGCTCGCATCACGATCTTCTCGGCTCGTCCCGGTGTTGTGATCGGCAAGCAGGGTGCGGACATCGAAGTCCTGAAGGCTGAAGTTCAGAAGATGGTTGGCGTGCCTGTGCACATCAACATCGAAGAAGTTCGTCGTCCTGAACTCGACGCCCAGCTCATCGCTGACGGCATCACTCAGCAGCTCGAAAAGCGCGTGATGTTCCGCCGCGCCATGAAGCGCAGCATGCAGAACGCCATGCGTCTCGGCGCCAAGGGCATCAAGATCATGAGCGCCGGCCGCCTGAACGGCGCGGAAATCGCCCGTACCGAATGGTACCGCGAAGGCCGCGTGCCCCTTCAGACGCTCCGTGCCAACATTGACTACGGTTTCTCCGAGGCCAACACGACCTACGGCGTGATCGGCGTCAAGGTGTGGGTTTACAAGGGTGACAACCTCGGCCGTGAAGACGCGGTTGAAGCGGCGCCGGCTCCGGCTGACCGCGAAGATCGTCGCCGCCGTCCGAGCCGTCGTCCCCGCAAGGAAGGCGAAGGCGAAGGCAAGTCCAACGCCCGCCGCAGCCGCAAGGCCCCGGCCGCCGCTGACAAGGGAGAATAATCGATGCTGCAACCGAATCGTACCAAGTACCGCAAGGACCAGAAGGGCCGCAACAAGGGCCTCGCTCAGCGCGGTGCCAACGTCTCCTTTGGTGACTTTGGCCTGAAGGTTCTTGAACGCGGTCGTCTTACGGCCCGTCAGATCGAAGCGGCTCGTCGTGCGCTTACCCGCCACATCAAGCGCGGTGGTCACGTCTGGATCCGCGTGTTCCCGGACAAGCCCATTTCCACGAAGCCTGCCGAAGTCCGTATGGGTAACGGCAAGGGTAATCCGGAATACTGGGTCGCTCTGGTTCAGCCGGGGCGTGTCCTCTATGAAATGGACGGCGTTGATGAACAGCTCGCTCGCGAAGCCTTTGCGCTTGCGGCCGCCAAGCTGCCTCTGAAGACGAAGTTCGTTGTCCGCCAGATCGGCATGTAAGAGGAGACGGACATGAAGGCAAAAGAATTGCGCGCCAAGGATGAAGCCGCGCTCAAAACGGAACTGAATGACCTCCTGCAGGCGCACTTCAAGCTGCGCGTTCAGAAGGCTACTCAGCAACTGCAGAACACGAACCAGCTGCGCACGACGCGTCGCGACATCGCCCGCGTTCGCACGGTTCTCGCTCAGAAGGCTGCCGCGAAATGACCGAAAATAACGTTGAAACCAAGGCGCTCACCCGCACCCTCATCGGCACGGTGACGAGCGACAAGATGGATAAGACCGTGACGGTCCTCGTGGAACGCCGCGTGAAGCATCCGCTGTACGGCAAGTACATCGTCGAGAACAAGAAGTACCACGCTCACGACGAAAGCAACAGCTGCGGCATTGGTGACAAGGTGGAAATCGCTGAGTCCCGTCCGATGTCCAAGACGAAGTCCTGGAAGGTCACCCGCATTGTTGAAAAGGCTGTGATCATCTAATCGCAGTTAAAGCTTGCAAGTTGACTGATTCTTCAGTTATACTTGCGCGCTCACGGAAAAAGCCGGCCCTCGTGACCGGCTTTTCCGTTGAAAGTTTTCCGGATCGTCCGGCGTCCGGCCCCCTCGCCAAGGCAGCAATGGCGGTGTTTCACGGGGTTGGGGAGGCCGGTTGGTCTTTCTCCCGAACGGGACCAATACTATCCGTACCCCGGTACGGAACAAGTTGGAAATTAAAAGCCATGATTCAGATGCAAAGCAGACTGGACGTCGCCGATAACACCGGCGCCCGTTCTGTCATGTGTTTTAAAGTGTTGGGCGGTTCCAAGCGCCGCTATGCCAGCATCGGCGACGTCATCAAGGTGACGGTCAAAGAAGCGGCTCCGCGCGGTCGCGTGAAGAAGGGCGAGGTCTACAACGCTGTTGTGGTCCGCACCGCCAAGGGCGTTCGTCGTGCTGACGGCTCGCTCGTCCGTTTCGACGGCAATGCCGTTGTTCTGCTCAACTCGAAGCTCGAGCCCGTGGGCACCCGCATCTTCGGACCGGTCACGCGCGAATTGCGTACCGAACAGTTCATGAAGATCGTGTCCCTCGCTCCCGAAGTGATTTAAGGAGGCCGACAAGATGCAGCGCATCCGCAAGGGTGACGAAGTTATCGTCATCGCCGGCAAAGACAAGGGTAAGAAGGGCGTGGTCCTCTCCCGCGTTGATGATCGCCATGTGACCGTTGAAGGCGTGAACGTCGCCAAGAAGCACGTCCGTCCGAACCCGATGACCGGCGCCGAAGGCGGCGTGGTCGACAAGGTCATGCCGATCGACCAGTCCAACGTCATGCTCGTCAACCCCGCTACGGGCAAGGGCGAACGCGTTGGCTTCAAGGAAGTCGACGGCAAGAAGGTCCGTGTCTTTAAGAGCAATGGTGCCGTTGTCGGCGCCAAGGCCTAACCGAGGAGTTCCCAAATGAGTCGTTTCCAGACGATGTATCACGACGTCATTGTTCCGGAACTCACCAAGAAGTTCGGTTACAAGACGATTATGCAGGTTCCCCGCATCACCAAGATCACGCTCAACATGGGCGTTGGTGAAGCCGTGAACGACAAGAAGATGGTCGACAACGCTGTTGCCGACATGACCAAGATCGCCGGCCAGAAGCCTGCGGTCACCCGCACCCGCAAGGCTATTGCGAACTTCAAGATTCGCGAAAACATGCCCATCGGCTGCATGGTGACCCTTCGCGGCGAACGCATGTACGACTTCCTGGACCGTCTCGTGACGATCGCGTTCCCCCGTGTTCGCGACTTCCGCGGCGTTTCCGGTCGTGCTTTCGACGGTCGTGGCAACTACAACATCGGCCTCAAGGAACAGATCATTTTCCCGGAAATCGAGTACGACAAGATCGATGCGATCCGTGGTATGAACATTTCCATTACGACGACGGCCAAGACCGACGAAGAAGCCAAGGCGCTTCTCGCTGGCTTCCACTTCCCGTTCCGCAATTAAGCCGAAGGTGCTAGGAAAATGGCAAAGTTATCTTTGATCAACCGTGAACTGAAGCGCGAAGCGATTGTCGCTAAGTTCGCGGCCAAGCGCGCCGAATTGAAGGCGATTATCAACGACGCGACGCGCCCCATGGAAGAGCGTCTCGCCGCCCGCGCCAAGCTGCAGACCCTGCCGCGTGACGCGAGCCCCGTGCGCCTGCGCAACCGCTGCGGCCTGACCGGCCGTCCGCGTGGCACGTTCCGCAAGTTCGGCCTCGCTCGCGGCATGATCCGCGACGCGGCGATGCGCGGTGACATTCCCGGCCTTGTCAAGGCCAGCTGGTAAAGCGAGGAGATTACTAAATGAGTATGAGTGATCCGATCGCCGATATGCTGACCCGTATCCGCAACGGGCAGATCGTCGACAAGACTGAAGTTGTGATGCCGAGCTCCAAGCTCAAGGTGGCGATCGCCACCGTCCTCAAGGACGAAGGCTACATCGACGGCTTCTCCGTTGTTGCCAACGAAGGCAAGTCTGAACTGCATATCGGCTTGAAGTACTACGAAGGCCGTCCTGTGATCGAACGCATCGAACGCGTTTCCCGTCCTGGACTGCGCATCTACAAGAACCACGGTTCCATCCCGCAGGTGATGAACGGCCTGGGCATTGCGATCGTCTCCACCCCGAAGGGCGTGATGACCGACCGCAAGGCTCGCTCCGAAGGCATCGGCGGCGAAGTTCTGTGCTACGTGGCTTAATAGGGCAAGGAGATCAATATGAGTCGTATTGGTAAGCTTCCCGTTCAGCTCGGCCAGGGCGTCGAATGCAAGATCGCTGACGGCAACATCACCGTCAAGGGCCCGAAGGGCGAAGTGTCCACCCACGTCCTGCCGCTCGTCGGCGTGGAAGTGAAGGACGGCATCGTCCACTTCTCGCAGCAGAACGAAACGCGTGAATCCAACGCCAACATGGGCACGCAGCGCGCGCTCGTCGCGGACATGGTGAAGGGCGTGACGGTGGGCTTTGAGAAGAAGCTGACCCTCGTGGGCGTCGGCTATCGTGCTCAGGCTCAGGGCGACAAGCTCAACCTTCAGGTGGGCTTCTCTCACCCCGTGGTGCACCAGATGCCCGAAGGCATCAAGGTTGCCACCCCCAGCCAGACCGAAATCGTGATTTCTGGCGCGGACAAGCAGAAGGTCGGCCAGACCGCTGCCGTCGTGCGCAGCTATCGTGCCCCCGAACCCTACAAGGGCAAGGGCATCCGTTATGCCGACGAACACGTCGTCATCAAGGAAACCAAGAAGAAGTAACGCGGGGAAGGTGAGACTATGATCAACAAGAAGGAAAACCGTCTGCGCCGCGCCGGTGCCACGCGCGCCCGCATCAAGCTGCAGAAGGTCAATCGTTTGACGGTGCATCGCACCAACCTGCACATCTACGCCAGCATCATCGCTCCCGAAGGCGACCGCGTGCTCGTCTCCGCCTCCACGGTGGAAGCCGAAGTCCGCGCTCAGCTCGCGGGCAAGACCGGCAGCAACGTTGCCGCCGCGAAGATCGTCGGCACCCGTCTGGCGGAAAAGGCGAAGGCTGCTGGTATCGAATCCTGCGCCTTTGACCGTTCCGGCTATCGTTACCACGGCCGCGTCGCCGCGCTGGCCGAGGCCGCGCGCGAAGCCGGCCTCAAGTTCTAATAGGAATCGAGGCTTATGGCTAAGGTTGATAAGAAGAACGCCGCCGAGGAAATCGACGACGGCATTCGCGAGAAGATGATTGCGGTTAACCGCGTCACCAAGGTCGTCAAGGGCGGCCGCATCATGGCCTTTGCGGCCCTGACGGTTGCTGGCGACGGCGACGGCTCCATCGGCATGGGCACGGGCAAGTCCCGCGAAGTGCCGGCGTCCGTTGCGAAGGCCATGGAACGCGCCCGCAAGTCCATGATCAAGGTTCCGTTGAACAACGGCACGATCTTCCATCAGGTGACGGGTCGTCACGGTGCCTCCACCGTGATCCTCATGCCCGCCAGCGAAGGTACCGGCGTCATCGCCGGCGGCCCGATGCGTGCTGTTCTTGATGCTGTCGGCATCCGCAACGTGCTTGCGAAGGCCTACGGCTCCACGAACCCCTACAACATGGTTCGCGCCACTCTGAACGCTCTTGCCAATCTGCACTCGCCGGCGGACATCGCCGCCAAGCGCGGCAAGACCGTTGAAGAACTGACGGCGTAAGGTGTAAAAAATGGCTGAAACCAAAAAGACTGTGAAGGTCACGCTCGTGAAGAGCCCGATCGGCACCAATGAAAAGCAGCGCGCCACGCTGCTCGGCCTTGGTCTGAAGAAGCTCCACCAGACGCGTGAACTCGAAGACACGCCCGCCGTGCGCGGCATGATCACCAAGGTCGCCTTCCTCGTGCGCGCCGAATGATCGAAGGAATTGAAATCATGCGTTTGAATACTCTGAAGCCCGCTGAGGGCGCCAAGAAGGACGCGCACCGCGTCGGTCGCGGCGTGGGCTCCGGCTGGGGCAAGACCGCCGGCCGCGGCCACAAAGGTCAGAAGTCCCGTGCCGGTGGTTTCCACAAGGTCGGGTTTGAAGGCGGCCAGATGCCTCTGCATCGCCGTCTGCCGAAGCGCGGCTTCACTTCGCTTACTCACAAGTTTGTCGAAATGATCCGTCTGTCGGATTTGGAAGCGCTTCCCGTTGACGTCGTGACGATCGACGCCGTCCGTCAGGCCGGCCTGATCGGTGCGCTCACGGAACAGGTCCGCGTGATTGCGGCCGGCAAGATCACCAAGAAGGTGACCGTGCAGGGCCTCAAGGTCACGAAGGGCGCCAAGGCCGCGATCGAAGCGGCCGGCGGCTCCGTCGCCGAGTAATCGGCGGTCGGTTTCCAAAACTGACTTAACGCTTTAGGACAACGACGTGGCAAACAGCCCCAGCACCAAACCGACAGGGCTCGCGAAGTACGGCGACCTCAAGGGTCGCCTGATCTTCCTGCTTCTGGCTCTGATTGTGTACCGCATCGGCGCGCATGTGCCGGTTCCCGGTATCGATCCCGACATGCTGCGTCAGCTCTTCGATGAGCAGAAGGGCGGCATTCTCGGGCTGTTCAACATGTTCTCCGGTGGCGCGTTGTCGCGCTTCTCGGTGTTCGCTCTCGGCATCATGCCTTACATCTCTGCATCGATCATCATGCAGATGCTGTCATACGTGCTGCCGAGTCTTGAGGCGTTGCGTAAGGAAGGCGAGTCCGGCCGTCGCAAGATCACCCAGTACACGCGCTACGGCACGCTGCTTCTGGGGTTCTTCCAGGCGGTCGGCATTGCAGTGGCTCTGGAAAGCCAGGCCGGTCTCGTTCTGATGCCCGGCCTGATGTTCCGCTTCACGTGCGCCGTGAGCCTTGTGACCGGCACGATGTTCCTGATGTGGCTCGGTGAGCAGATCACGGAACGCGGTCTCGGCAACGGCATTTCGATCATCATCTTCGCCGGCATCGTGGCCGGGCTCCCGAACGCTGCGAGCGGACTTTTCCAGCTTGTGAGCACGGGCGCCATCTCGCCTTTGTCGGCGATCTTTGTGATCGCGGTCGTGGTTCTCGTGACGGCCTTCGTGGTCTTCATCGAGCGCGGTCAGCGGCGCATCACGGTGAACTACGCTCGGCGTCAGATCGGCAACAAGATCTACGGCGGCCAGGCTTCGTACCTGCCGCTGAAGATGAACATGTCCGGTGTGATTCCTCCGATCTTTGCGTCGTCGCTGATTCTGTTCCCGGCGACGCTGGCGGGGTGGTTCACGAGCGGTGACTCCACGCGCTGGATCCGCGATCTCGCGGCCGCGCTGAGTCCCGGCCAGCCGCTTTATACGCTTCTTTATGCGGCACTCATCATCTTCTTTGCCTACTTCTACACGGCGTTGGTCTTCAACCCGAAGGAAACGGCGGAGAACCTGAAAAAGAGCGGTGCGTTCATTCCCGGCATTCGTCCCGGCGAGCAGACGGCGCGTTACATCGACAAGGTGCTCGTGCGTCTCACGTTGGGCGGTGCAGCGTATCTCACGTTCGTATGCCTCGTGCCTGAATTCCTGAACCTTCGCTTCAACGTGCCCTTCTACTTCGGCGGCACCTCGCTGCTGATCGTGGTCGTTGTGACGATGGACTTCATGAGCCAGGTCCAGGCTTACATGATGTCGCACCAGTATGAGAATTTGCTCAAGAAGACAAACTTCAAGGGCTTCGGCGGCGGTCTCTAACCGGACCAACGCCACAAACCAAAAGTGTCGCTTTTGGTTTTGACGTCCGGTTCCTTTTCCAGGGAATCGGACGTTGAATATCAAAAGTCAACGACTGGAAAACGAAAAAACTGCTTCGTCTGCGACCTCAAGATTTTGGGGTTGCGGGGATAAAAATCCCCGCCAGACAGTGGTTGCCGCCCCTTGCACTACACCGGGCGGCGGCTTTTTTTGTCCGCAGAACTTGTTTTTTCAGGAAAAGAAGGTAAAATCATGCCCTTTCCGCCTGTCGGACACTGACTAATGCCCCCGCAGACGTCTTAACCAGAACGGACTGCGGCGGGTCGGAGATGAAAATGAAGGTTAACGCTTCGGTCAAAAGAATGTGCCGCAAGTGCAAGATCATCAAGCGCAAGGGTGTTGTGCGAGTGATCTGCGAAGATCCGCGTCACAAGCAGCGTCAAGGCTAATTGAGGTAAATACAACATGGCTCGTATCGCCGGTATTAACATTCCGCCGAATCAGCACGCCGTCATCGGTCTTACCGCCATCTACGGTATCGGCCGCACGCGTGCTCAGGAAATCCTTACTTCCTGCGGCATCGAATTTTCCAAAAAAGTGAAGGATCTCAACGACAGCGAACTCGAAAAGATTCGTGATGCCGTTTCGAAGTTCACCGTTGAAGGTGACCTCCGTCGTGAAATCCAGCTTTCCATCAAGCGTCTGATCGACCTCGGCACCTATCGCGGCATGCGTCATCGCCGCGGCCTGCCTGTGCGTGGTCAGCGTACCCGCACCAATGCTCGTACTCGCAAGGGTCCGCGCAAGGCCGGCGTCACGCTCAAGAAGTAATTTTTGAAGGATAGTTATGGCTCCCAAGACTCAGCAGGCTCGCGCCCGCAAGAAGGTGAAGAAGGTCGTGACCGAAGGCATCGCCCACGTGCATGCTTCCTTCAATAACACGATCATCACGATCACGGACCGTCAGGGCAACGCCGTTGCGGCGTCCTCTTCCGGTGCTCAGGGCTTCAAGGGCTCCCGCAAGTCCACGCCCTTTGCGGCTCAGGTTGCCGCCGAACAGGCCGGCAAGAAGGCTCTGGAATTTGGTCTGAAGAACGTTGAAGTCCGCATCGAAGGCCCCGGCCCCGGCCGCGAATCTTCCGTGCGCGCTCTGAACGCTCTCGGCATCCGCGTCACCAGCATTCAGGACGTGACCCCCGTTCCTCACAACGGTGTTCGTCCCAGCAAGCGTCGTCGCGTTTAATCCAATCTAAAGAATTTCGTATCCTGCGTTCGCGTGTCTCATTGTCGAACGCGAACTGAATGCGGTAAACGCCGCAGGATAGAAGAGGTAACATAAAAAATGGCACGATATCTCGGTCCCAAGTTGAAGCTCTCGCGCCGCGAGGGTTCCGACCTCAATCTGAAGAGCGCTCGCCGTTCCTTTGACTCCAAGGTCAAGGATGCTGAAGTCAAGCCGGGTCAGCACGGCAAGATCAGCGGCCAGCGTCTCTCCGACTACGGTACGCAGCTGCGTGAAAAGCAGAAGGTGAAGCGCACCTACGGCGTTCTCGAACGCCAGTTCCGCCGTTACTATGCCGAAGCCGCTCGCGGCAAGGGCAACACCGGCGAAAACCTGCTCTCCCTGCTCGAAAGCCGTCTTGACAACGTGGTTTACCGCATGGGCTTTGGCAGCACCCGCGCCGAATCTCGCCAGCTCGTGAGCCACTGCGCCATCCTGGTGAACGGCAAGAAGGTGAACATTCCCTCTTACCGCGTGAAGCCGGGCGACGTCATCTCTGTGCGCGAAGGCGCCAAGAAGCAGGCCCGCATCATTGAAGCTCTGGCGCTTGCCGGTCAGAATGGTTTCCCCTCCTGGGTGAGCGTGGACTCCACGAAGATGGAAGGCACCTTCAAGAGCCTGCCTGCACGCGAAGAAATCGCTCACGACATCAACGAAGCGTTGGTCGTCGAACTTTACTCGCGTTAATCTGGTTATTGAGTTGTGCAGGATTTCCCGGCCGTGGTGTAGTGCGCCGAGACCGAGGAAATCCTTCGCAGGTGTCCGACCTGCGGAAAGCGTTCGGTTACTTTCGAGGTGCCGGACGCTTAGTCGTATCAAAATACCTCGAAATTTTTCAAGCTTTCATTGTTAAAAACTCAGCCTTATCGGTGTAACGAGCCGAGGGTATTGAATAGGACAAAAGCTCATGGCGAATACAACGCTTCTGAAGCCGACCACCGTCGAAGCCGTGGTTGACGAGAAGAACCCCAATCTGGCGGTCATCACGCTCGAACCGTTTGAGCGCGGCTACGGCCACACGCTCGGCAATGCGCTCCGCCGCATTCTTCTGAGCTCCATGGTGGGTTATGCCCCCACGGAAGCCAGCATCGTGGGTGTTGTGCACGAATATTCCCAGATCGACGGCGTCATCGAAGACGTCGTTGACATCCTCCTCAATCTGAAGGGCGTCGTCTTCAAGCTCGAAGGCGGCCGTCAGGACGTCAATCTGCGCCTGCAGAAGTCGGGCAACGGCGTTGTCACCGCGGGTGACTTTGAGCTGCCGCACGACGTGACGATCCTCAACCCCGACCATGTCATCTGCAATCTCTCGGGCGGCAAGCTCGACATGCAGGTTCACGTGGAAGCGGGCCGCGGCTACCAGCCCGGCGACATGCGCGCCTTCCATGACGACTTCAGCAAGCACCAGCTCGGCCGCATCATCATGGACGCCTCCTTCTCGCCCGTGCGCCGCGTGGCGTACGCGGTGTCCGCCGCCCGCGTGGCGCAGCGCACCGATCTTGACAAGCTCGAGATGACGATTGAGACGAACGGCGTGATTTCGCCCGAAGACGCGCTGAAGGAAGCCGTCTACATTCTTCAGGACCAGCTTTCCGTCTTCGGCGCCATCCGCACGGATGCCGAACCCGCCAAGCAGGTGGAAGAAGACAAGACGCCGCCTCTTGATCCGATCCTCATGCGTCCGGTGGACGATCTCGAACTCACGGTCCGTTCGGCGAACTGCCTGAAGGCCGAGAACATCTACTACATCGGCGACCTCATCCAGCGCACCGAAAACGAGCTCTTGAAGACGCCGAATCTCGGCCGCAAGTCCTTGAACGAAATCAAGGAGGTGCTCGCTGCTCACGGTCTCACGCTCGGCATGCGTCTCGAGAACTGGCCGCCCGTCAATCTCGAACACTAATTTTCATTAGTTTTCAGTCCCGAAGTCGCCCCAATTGGTGTAGACTTCGGGACTTTTCGCGAACTACCCGCCCGCCGGCACTCTGGCCGGATAGAAGAGCAGGGGACCCGAACAATTCCGTTCGAGGTCAAAGACTCTTAAAGGAACTTAAAAAATGCGTCATCGTAACGGTTATCGCAAGCTCAACCGCACCAGCTCTCATCGTCTCGCCATGCTTCGCAACATGTGCAACTCCCTCCTTCGTCATGAAGCGATCAAGACCACGCTTCCGAAGGCCAAGGAACTGCGCCGCGTTGTCGAACCGATGATCACGCTGGCGAAGAAGCCGTCGCTTGCCAACCGTCGCATCGCCTTCAACCGTCTCCGTGACCGTGAAATGGTGGTGAAGCTCTTTGAGGTGCTCGGCCCGCGCTTTGCAAACCGCAACGGCGGCTACACCCGCATCCTCAAGATGGGCTTCCGCGTTGGCGACAATGCGCCCATGGCTTACGTTGAACTCACGGAACGCGTGGAAGAAACGGAAGCGGTGGAAGTGGAAGAAAAGAAGGCTGAATAAGCTGCTTCGCTTCTTCTAAGAAGAACCGGTTTCGGGCTTGGACCTGAGACCGGTTTTTTCATGCCTGCCGAACGTGAAAAAGCCCGCAGCAAGGCGGGCTTTGGGGCGGGAGCGAAAGGCTTCACGAGGCGTTTTTTAAGCGCGCTGCAAGCTTCTCTTCAAAATGCCAGGCGTCGCGACACATCTCAGTGATGCCAAACTGCGCCTGCCAGCCTAAAAGCGTCTTCGCCTTTCGGGGATCGGCCCAGTTGGCGGCGATGTCGCCGGGGCGGCGCGGGCAGATTTTGTAGGCAAGCTCGCGGCCGCAGGCCTTTTCAAAGGCGTGGATGATGTCAAGAACGCTGTAGCCCGTGCCCGTGCCGAGATTGATGGCGTCCCAGCCCCTGGCGCTCCTCACGCGCTCCACAGCGCAGACGTGACCGCGGGCGAGATCCACGACGTGGATGTAGTCGCGCACGCCCGTGCCGTCTGGGGTGTCGTAGTCGTTGCCAAAGACCTGCACGGCTGCCAGACGCCCGGAGGCGACGCGCGCCACGTAGGGGAGCAGGTTGTTCGGAATGCCGTTGGGATTTTCGCCGATGAGCCCGGAGGCGTGTGCTCCGATCGGGTTGAAGTAGCGCAGGCAGATCACGGACCATTCGGGGTCGGAAGCGCAGAGGTCGGCGAGGATTTCTTCAATCATCACCTTTGTGCGGCCGTAAGGGTTGGTGATGCCGTTGCCTACGGGATGGTCTTCGGTGAGCGGAAGCTTCCGGGGCGTTCCGTAGACGGTGGAGGACGAAGAGAAGACGAGCTTTTTCACGCCCGTTTCCTTCATGGCTTCCAGCATCGCCACGGTGCCCGAGATGTTGTTGTCGTAATAGTCCAAGGGCTTTGCGCAGCTTTCGCCCACGGCCTTGAGGCCCGCGAAGTGAATGACGGCGTCGATTTTTTCTTCGCGCAGCACCTTCGTCATGAGGGCCTTGTCTCGGATGTCGCCCACAACGAGCGGGGCCTTCCGCCCGGTGATCGCTGCGACGGCGTCTGCCGCTTCCCGGGAGGAGTTGCAGAGGTTGTCATAGAGCACGACCTCGTGTCCTGCCTCAAGGAGTTCTACGGCAGTGTGCGAGCCGATGAAGCCCGAGCCGCCCGTTAACAGAATGCGCATGACAGTTTTCCTTATTTCTTGAAATTGGGCATGCGGCCTTCGAGGAAGGCGGAGCACGCTTCCTTGGCGGCGGGGGTTGCGGCGGCGGCAGCAAAGACGGCCTGTTCTTCGGCGGTGATGTCGGCAAGCCTCCGGCTCCAGGCGCTGCGAAGGAGCTTCTTGGCGTTTTGTACGGCAAAGGCGGGCATCGCCGCGAGACGCTTCACGCGGGCGTCTGCCTGCGCAAAGACCTCTTCGTCGGCGAAGAGGCCGGAGACGAGTCCCATCTGAAGCGCTTCGCTCGCACTGATGGGTTCAGAGAGAAGAATTTTCTCTGCGGCCTTGTGGTAGCCCGCGTTCTGCAGCGCGAGCAGGCTTGCGCCAAAGCGGGGCGTGAGGCCCAGCGCCGTGAAGGGGAGCGCAAAGAGGCTCGAAGACGAGGCATAGACCAAGTCGCAGTAGTAAAGCAGCGTCACCGCAAAGCCCACGGCAGGCCCCGCGACGCAGGCGACGATCGGCTTGCGGCAGGCTTTCATCGCCTCGATCAGCCGGCCTGCCGGCGTTTCGGCGTCCGCTGACAAGTGCGTGAGCTGCTCCTTCAAGTCGCCCCCGGCGCAAAAGAGGCCGGGCTGGGCATGCAGAAGGATGGCGTGAATGTCGTCGTCAGCGTCGCCCTTCACGAAATGGCCGGCGAGGTCGGCGAGCATCGCTTCGTTCAAGGTGTTGCGCGCTTCGGGGCGCGAGATTTCAAGGCGAAGAACGTGGTCGTCCAAAACCTGATGAAGAATGGGCATGGTGTTCTCTTGGGTCAAGGTAGTCAGTCGCCAGCGGCTCGGGGAGCCGCCGGCAGAGGCATTTCAAGGCAGTCTGCGACGGTCTTCAAGGACGAGGCAAGGGCGCGCTCGAGCGCTTCATCCTGCCAGCGTGTTTCGTACGCGGACGTGAGCCGGCTTTCCCGGGCGTTCACCTTCACAAGGCGCACGACCGCATGAATCGCGGGATCCACGGTGCTGTCGTCCACCGCGATGATGAGCACTTCACGGTCAAAGTCGGGATTGGAAAGATCGGTGAGGTCGCGGGCGGTGAGGCTGGCGGCGTCCTTGCCGAAGAAGGCGCGGCAGACTTCGGGCGAGACGGCGTGTGCGAAGGCGGCAAGGCCCTGGGCGTCGTCGCTGCGGATGCTTCGGATCATCACAAAGCCGTTGGCAAGTCGCACGGGCTGATGCAGCCGTCGCGGAAAGCCCGCAAAGGCAAGGTGCCGCGTCTTGTCGTCAGCAAGCGCCGGGGCGGCGTTCACGGTGCCGTCGGCGTCGAGAACGAGCGCGCCGGCGTCGTCCAGAACGAGGGGCGAGAGGGCGAGCTTTGTGACAGCGGGCAGCGTCTCCGCAATGGCGGAGAGGCGCAGAATGACAGCGATGAGGCTTTTGACGTTTGCCGCCGGCATGCCGCGGAAGGCGTCAAACCAGGCGCGGGCTTCAAAGGCGGCGACGGCCTCCCGGGCCTGCGCTTCGGTGACCGGAGGAATGAGCGTCATGCGGCGCGAGAAGAGGCTGGCGGCCATGCCGCCCACGCCCAAATGAATGACGGGCCCCAGCACGGGGTCGGTGTCAAGCGTGAGCTTTAGTTCACGGCCGGCGGGCTTTGTGACCATCGGCTGCACCCAGACGCCGCGGAACTTCGCCTGCGGGGCGAGCGTCGCGACGGAGGACTGCAGCTTGGCAAACCCCGCGCGCACGGCGTCGGCGTCCTTTATGTTCAAGAGCACGCCGCGGGCGTCCGTCTTGTGTGCAAGGCCCGCGGCGGACGCTTTGAGCACTGCCGGGAAACCGATGCGCTCCGCGGCTTGCCGGGCTTCGTCAGCCGTGGCGGCGAGCACGCCCGCGGCAGTCGGGATGCCGTAGCAGCGAAGAATTTGGGAAAGGTCGGTTTCAGAGAGCACGAAGCGCGCGCTCTTTTGCGCGTCTTCCACGACGGTGCGGGCGGCGTCGGTGTCCCAGGTGCCGGAGGCCGAGCCCGGCGCGGAAAGGAGGGGTTCGGTCGTGACGTTTGCCATGGCTTCGCGGGCGAGGGCGAGCATTCGACCTGCGGCCTCCGGCGTCGCGGCGGTGGGGAGGCCTGAGGCCGCGGCAGCTTCTTCGAAAAGGGCGTCTGGCGCGCCGAGGCGCACGGCGACCATCGGCTTGCGGGCTTTTTCCGCGCAGGCGGCGAGAAGCGGCGCAGCGGCCGCAGCAACAGCCGCTGCGGGCGTCAGGACCGTGATGAGCGCGTCGGCTGCGTCATCGGCAAGGATTCGATCCGCAGCGGCGGCGACGAGCGCTTCGGAAGCTTCCGGGCCTGCGTCCGTGGGATCCACGGCGGCGGCTGGCGAACCCAGCAGGGTGACGAGCGCGTCATGCACCGGGCCCGACAAGCGTGCGGGTTCAAGGCGTGAAGAAGCCAGAGCGCCGGCGCCTGCGGCGGCTGCGCCGATGCCGTTGCCGAGCACCGCCGTGCGCGGACCGGCGGGAAGGCGTCCCGAGGCGAGAAGGCGCAACGCGCCGCAGAAGTCGGCGAGCGACGTGGTCGTCGTGCCGCCCGCCTTCTTGACGGCAGCGGCAAAGGCCGCGGCGTCCGCGGACGGCGCATTAAGGCGCGTCGCGGCGAGCGCTTCAATGCCGTCTGTTTTTTCGCCGTGCAGAATCAGCACAGGCTTGCGGCGGCTCGCGGCGCGAACCGCGGAGAAAAAGGCTCTTGGATGCCGCAGGGCGAGCACGTCCACGGCGATGATCTGCGTCTCCTTGTCTTCGGCAAGGCAGTCAATCACTTCAGCGGTGGAGACATCGGTTTCAGCGCCAACGCTTATGACGGAAGAAAAGCCGAAGCGGCATTTTTCCGCATAGTCAAGCACGGCGGTCGCCGTGGTGGGCGTCTGGCAGATGAGGCCGATGCGGCCTTCCATGGGAAGGCGCGGCCAGTAGCTTACGTTGAGGCCCGACTTCGGACGGATGATTCCCAGAGAGTCCACGCCCACGAGCCGCATCTTGCTGCGGCGGGCCGTGTCGGACAGTCGGTCACGCCAGTCCCGGTTTTCGGTGAGCTCGCCTTCGCCCGGGGTGATAAGCACGTTTTTGATGCCCGCCTTGGCGCAGTCGGCGAGAAGGTCTTCGACGCGCTTGCTCGACGTGGCGATCACGGCGAGGTCCGGGGGTGAGGGAAGGTCCGAGAGCCGCGCCCAGCAGGGCGTGAGGCCGATGTACTTGTACTTCGGATTGACGGGGTAGGCTTCGAGCACTCGGCGGCTGTTCATGACGCCGCGCCAGACAAAGCTGCCGCGGCTGCCCTCCCGGTCGCTTGCGCCTAAAACGGCGACGCTTTTGGGATTGACGGCGGAGAGCAGGCGGTGGTTGGTGTCCATGTAGTCTGACAGTCGAAGAAAAATGATGGGCGAAGTTTAGCGCGAGTGGTTTTGCGCCTTGGTGATTGAAGCGGAGGAAGGTTTTTCAGGGTGTTTCCGCCGACAAGGCCGGCGCAGACGAAAAAACGGCCCGAGGGCAGTCAAGGCTCCGGGCCGCGTGAAAAAAGGCGCTCTGCGTCAATGAATCGTTTCCACCAGAGGCTTCACGTCCGCCTGCGGTGCATGGCAGAGAAGGCATTCGTGGCGCGAGGGGTCCATCACCGTTTTGCCGTTCACGGTCGTCCAGTGAGACTTTGGAATGGGGAGGGGCTGGCCGGCTTTCTTGGGTTCGCCCACCTTCTTCCAATTGCCGTGGCACTGCATGCAGGGGTTGCCTTTTTTCTGGATGCGGAACATGTCCACGGCGTGCGGAATCATCGCGGGCGCGCCGTATTCGGCGGGGCGGTACTGGCCTGCGCCCAGTTCAAAGACGGCAGGCTCGGCGGTTTCAAAGGGCGAGGTCTTCTCAAGACTCGTCGAATCAATGTCAATCGGCGCATTGAGGGCGTCGGCGGCGGAATCCGCAGCGAGCGCCGCACCCGAGAAAAGGGCGAAGGCCGCAAAGAGAACGGTACGACAGATCATTTGTTTTCTCCTTTATCGTTTTTGGAGGAGGGAATTTCGTTGACAGCAGCGATGGGGACGGTGCGCTGCCGGGGGCGAAGACCGATGCGCAGGGCGTCTTCGGGACAGGAGGCGACGCAGCGGCCGCAGAGCGTGCATTCGGCGCCCGTGAAGAATCCTCGCTCGCCCGCCTCCTTGAAGCGGATCACCTGAGGTTCGGGGCACGCGGCGAGACAGTCGCCGCAACGCGTGCACCGGCTGTCATCAAACGTCACGCGGGTGGGAGAGACTTTGCCCACGCAGGACCAGAAGGCTCCCAGCGGGCAGAGGTGGCCGCACCAGCCGCGCCGCACCATGAGAAGGTCGAATGCAAAGACGCCCAGCACGGCGGAGAGGCCCGCGAGCCCCGTGCCCCACACGGCTTCGCGCCAGAGAATGGCCTGCGGGCTCACCCACTCGAAGGCGGCGGTGCCGGCGGCGGCAGAAGCGAGCAAGGCGCCTGCGGCGACGCCGTAGCGCACGCGGTGGTTGAGGTGAAGCCAGTCGGTTTTGAGGCCGAGTCTTGAGCGCAGGCTCTCCGCGGCGTCAGTGACGAGGTTCATGGGACAGACCCACGCGCAGAAGCTGCGGCCGCCGGCCGCCCAGTAGAAGGCGAGGACGAGAAGGGCGCCCGCAAGAAGCGGCGCTTCGGGCGCGAGCCCCGCGCAGAGCTTCTGCAGGAGCGCAAACGGGTCGGAGAGCGGGATGACGCCCGCAATCCGGCTGGCGGACAGGTCGCCAGCGAGAAGGGGCTTTCCAAAGACGCGCCAGCCCCAGTGCGCCGTGCCGATGAAGCCCGCGAGGATCGCGAGCTGCACTGCGCGGCGAGCGATCGTGAAGCGCAGGCGGACGAGCCAGTCCTTGACGCTCGCGGGGCGAGGAAGGTGGCGAATGTGGGAGCGGTCGCGCATCAGAACACCTCCTCGCTGCTGTTGAGGTAGTCAAGGCCTCCTGCTTCTTCGGGCTTTGCGGACGGCACGGCGGGCTCCACCACCTTGGGGTGATGCGGCTGGTCGGCCTTCCAGCCGAGGCGGTAGTGCTGGCCGATGCGCCCCAGAAAGGAGTCGCGGGAGAGCACGTTGATGGCGGCGACGTCCGTCGGACAGGATTTTGTGCACATGCCGCAGCCCGTGCAGCGGTCGGGGTTGATCGTGGGCACGAAAACGGCGTGATGCGAAATTTCTCGGGGGTGCGGCACGAGCGTGAGCGCCTCGTTTTTCACCGGACAGACGCGCCAGCACACTTCGCAGCGCAGCCCCTGCCAGGAAAGGCAGGAGGCGGGATCGACGACCGCCACGCCCATGCGGGCGTCTCGGATGTCCTTGAAATTTCGGTCGAGAGCCCCCGATGGGCAGACGCGGGCGCAGGGAATGTCCTCGCACATTTCGCAGGGCTTCGAGCGGGGCGTGAAGTAAGGGGTGCCAAGGGGCGCCGGGTCGCCTGAGCGCGCAAGCTTCAGGGCGTCAAAGGGGCAGGCCTTCACGCAAAGGCCGCACTTCACGCACAAGTCCGCAAAGCGCGGCGCGGCGCCTGGGGGCGGCGGCGAGAAGGGGGCGGTTTTGGCCGTCTTCACAAACGCCGTCAATCCCAGCGCCGACGCGCAGGCAACGCCTGCGCCCTGCAAGAGGAGGGACGCCATTTCGCGTCGGGTGACTTGGGGCATCGTTTTTTCCTTCGAAGGGGGCGCCGGGCGTTTTCTCGTCCGGCACCGTGGTCGACAGCTTACGATGCCTTCGTCACGCGAACGGCGGCCTTCTTGTAGTCGGGTTCGGCCGAGATCGGATCGGTGGCGTCGATGCAGAGCTTGTTGCACTGAACGGCTTCGTCAAAGAACGCGAGCCACACGGTGCCGCGCGGCACTTTCCAGCGGCCCTGCGTCTCGACGCGCGCCTTGATGGAGCCGCGGCGGCTCGTGATTTCAGCCAGATCGTTGCGCTGAAGATCGCGCGCTTCGGCGTCCTTGGGGTGCATGTAGAGCACCGCTGACGGCGCGGCGCGGTGCAGCTCCGGCACGCGGCGAGTCATGGAGCCCGTGTGCCAGTGCTCGAGCAGGCGGCCCGTGCAGAGGTTGAGGTCGTACTTCTCGTCGGGCACTTCCACGGGGAGCGCATAGGGACGGAAGAAGATCTTCGCCTTGCCCGGAAGGGGCTTCGGGGTCTTGTCCGTGATGCCGTTGAGGTTTCCCTGCGGGATCGCCTTCATGAGCTTGCCGTAGAACTCGAAGTCTTCGCCGTTCTTCACGTAGGGGTCGTACTTCGCGTTGAAGCGGTAGAGGGTCTCCTTGCCGTTGACGACCGGCCAGCGCAGGCCGCGGCACTTTGGATCCTGATAGGTGTCAAAGGAGGCGAGGTCGTGGCCGTTGCCCTGCGTAAAGCGCCGGTATTCGGTGAAGAGCGCCTTTTCGGGGAACCAGTCAAGGTGCGCTGCCTCCGCCGTGCAGCAGTGCGTGCCGGGATATTTCGGATCGGGCCACGGGCAGTCCTTGACGTCGGGCATGCCGGCGTAGAGCACGTCGTAGAGGGTGGAGTCTTCCGTCCAGCCCATGGCTTTGGCAGCTTCGAGAACGTCGGGGAGGTCGTTCTTGCCGCCCGACTTCTGCGCCTTCCAGGTTTCGCCGATCGTGAAGCGCTTGGCGATCTCCATCATCATCCAGATGTCACTGCGCGCTTCGCCCGGCGGGAGCACCATCTGCTGCCAGCCGTGGGTGCGGCGCTCGGCGTTGCCGTAGAGGCCCCACTTCTCAAAGATCATGGCCGCCGGAAGAATGAGGTCTGCGACCTTTGCGGAAAGCGTCGGGTAGGCGTCGGCGACCACGATGAAGTTTTCGGGCTTTCGCGCGGCCTTCAGCCAGTGGTTGGTGTTGGGGGCCGACTGAAAGAGGTTCACGACCTGCGTCCAGAAGAAGTTGATGCTGCCGTCTTCCAAGCCTCGCATGAGGCCCATCACGGCCTTCCCCTGCACGGGGTTCAGGGTGCCCGCCGGGAGGTGCCAGATGCCTTCCGTGATCTTGTGGTGGGCGGGGTTGCCCACGAGCATGTCGGAGGGGAGCCGGTGCGAGAACGCGCCCACTTCGCGCGCGGAGCCGCAGGCCGAGGGCTGGCCCGTCAGGGAGAAGGCGCCGTTGCCGGGGCGCGCGTGCTTGTTCGTGAGAAGGTGCAGCGCGTAGATCTGCTCATTCACCCAGACGCCGCGCACGTGCTGGTTGACGCCCATGCACCAGAAGGAGAGGATGTTTCGGGATTTGTCGCAGAAGAAGTCCGCGAGCATCAGGAGCTTCTTCTTGAAGCTTTCGTCCGACTCGTCGGGATCGCCCTTGGCGAGCTTCGTCGTGAAGTCGAGGTCGTAGGGTTCGAGCCCCTTCTTGTAGTCCTCAAAAGAGATGTGCCAGTGGC
Organism: Acutalibacteraceae bacterium; assembly: GCA_963647785.1. Lineage (GTDB taxonomy): Bacteria > Pseudomonadota > Gammaproteobacteria > Burkholderiales > Burkholderiaceae_F > Duodenibacillus. The sequence continues at coordinate 5,760 of CAVJBF010000025.1, read as the reverse complement.
CGCCCGCGGGCTGCTTCTGCTCGATGACCTTGCCGGCCATTTCGGGGCGCCCCTGCGCCTTTGCTTCGTCCTCCGTCAGGGTGATGTGCAACTGCTTTTCCTGCGTGTCCTTTTCTTCCGGGAAGGCGAACTTCTCCGTGGGGCGCATGCCGTAGCCGATGTCGCGGGTGCCGGTGGCAAAGACGCAGTGCTTCTCGATGAATTCCTGGTCGCAGGCGTTGCGGCGGATGATTTCGCGCGCAATGAAGTTGAGGATGGCAAGGTCGCCGTTGGGCTTGAAGACGATGTCCGCATCCGCCATGTTGGAGGACATGTTTTTGGACGTCGTGATGTTGATGATGCGGGTCGCCTTGTGGGTGAGCTTGCGGTCCGTGACGCGGCTCCAGAGCACGGGATGCGCTTCAGCCATGTTGTTGCCCCAGAGGAGCATCGTGTCGCAGAGCTCGATGTCGCCGTAGTTGTTGGGCGGCTCGTCGACGCCGAACGTCTGGTAGAAGCCCACGACGGCGGAGGCCATGCAAAGGCGCGCGTTGGGGTCGATGTTGTTGGAGCGAAAGCCCGCCTTCATGAGCTTGCTCGCGCAGTAGGCTTCGGGAATCGTGTACTGGCCTGAGCCGGCGATTGCGATGCCCGTGGGGCCTTTTTCCGCGTAGACGCGGTGCATCTGGCGGGACATTTCATCCAAGGCCGTCTCCCACGAGACGGGGGTGAACTTGCCGTTCTTGTCGTACTTGCCGTCCTTCATGCGCATCAGAGGTTGCGTAAGGCGGTCCTTGCCGTAGAGGATCTTCGCGTTGAAGTAGCCCTTGATGCAGTTGAGGCCCCGGTTTACGGGGGCGTCAGGGTCGCCCTTCGTGGCGACGATGCGCCCGTTCAAGGTGCCCACCTGAAGGCCGCAGCCCGTGCCGCAGAAGCGGCAGACGCCTTTGGTCCACTGGACGCCGGCGTCAGCGTCTTTGGCGGTCTGCGCCTCAACGGGGGTGATGGGGATGCCGGCGATGGCGGCGGCGGAAGCGGCGGCGCCTGCCTTCATGAGGCGGCGGCGGGAAATGGTGTCCTGCATAGGTCTTCTCTCTCAAGTGGGGTGAACCCGGCCTTTTTTCTGGGTGGACGGTGTTCAGGCGTCTTCGCGGTGCGTGATGAGGCTTGCGTCAGCGACGCAGGGCAGCGTTCGGATCTGTGCGAACGTGTCGGCTTCGCCGTTGACCGAGTCGCCTTCGAGCACCACGATGAAACGATGGGTTTCGCGGTGCTGCTGGAAAACTTCGGCGGAGGGGAGCGCTGCGACCGAGGCAATCGCTTCGTCGAACTTCCCCGGCGTCGCCGTGACAACGAGACCGGAATAGAACATGAAAAACTCCTGTTGAAGTCTTTGATGTTAGTAGAAATGCGCTCTAGCCAAAAGGAATAACGGCTGTTGAAAAAGAATGAAGAATGCGCGGCAGACGGATTTATTTCCTGCTGCGTCAGGGAGAAAAATCAACCCGTCGCGCACGGCGCATTCTTTTTTGGATTGGGGAAAGTCCGCAGTGGCGGCGGGCAGATTTCACGCGCTGCGGCCGTGTTTTGCTGCGGGCGCCGGATAAGAGACGTGCGACAATGGCGTACAACTTCAAGGGACGGCGGCGCGAGCCGCCCTGCGCAAGAAGAGGCAATGTGAAATGACAGAAAACTCGGTTCCCGCACCCGCCGCGTGGAAAAAGCCCGACGGCTCGACCGTCTCCTGCACTGAAAAGGTGAAGGTGCTGAACGAAAACTGGCACGACATCAAGGAGGCGCTGCAGGATGCGTTGGATGACGCCATTCTCATGGGTTGCACGGAAAGCCAGTTCAAGGCGGAGTACAAGCGGCTTGTGGAGAGTCTCGTGTGCGAGTACAGGGAGGAAGCGCCGAAGGAAGACAAATTTACGGTGGTGCGCTGCGACCATCTGGTGCTCACCGTGAAGGACGCGGCGGCAAGCCGTGCGTTCTATGTTGACGCTCTCGGCATGACGGAGGAGACGTTTGGAAGCGGCCGCACGGCGTTTGTTTATGCGACGGGGAAGATCAATCTGCACATCGCCTCAGAGGCTCCCATCCTGCCGCGCGCCCAAAAGCCGACGCCGGGGTCGGCGGACCTCTGCCTCATTGTGAGCCGGCCGGTGACGGACGTGAAGGCGATGCTCGAAAAGAAGGGGGTTGCGGTGGAGCTGGGGCCCGTGGCGCGCACCGGGGCCTTTCGAAAGCTCACGTCAATCTACGTGCGAGACCCCGATGGCAACCTCGTGGAACTTGCCAACGAAGCGGCCGCCTGAGCCGCAACCAAAAACACAAAGCCCGCCGAAATCAGCGGGCTTTGTGCGTGAAGGCGACTGGAGGCGAATTATTCGGCCGCCGCAGCTTTCTTCGTTGTCTTGCGCACCGCGGGCTTGCGCTTCACGACGGTCTTCGTGACCACCGTGCGCTCGGCGGATTCATCCGCGCCGGCGGGCTTGTCAAACTTGATGATGAGCGTCGAGGACTTGGCGGCCTTGGCCTTTTTGGCGGCTTCCTTTTGCAGGGCCAGCGCGGCGGCCTTGCTTTCTGCCTTCTTCTGCACCAGGCTCTTTTCAGGCTTGGTGGGCTTCAGGATGCGCTTTGATTCCGCCGCCTTGCGCTCGGCTTCCGCCTTTTCAGCGGCTTCGGCTTCTTCCTCTTCCTGCGTGCGCATGGAGATGCGCACGATCGGAGGCGCCACGGTGGCGTTTTCTTCGTTGACGCCCCAAAGCTTCAGAAGCTCGTTTTCGGACGGCGCAGTGCCGCGGTTGCGGCGGGCGACGACGCTCGCGCGCACCAGCTTTTCAATGTCCGGCAGCGGCAGACGGTTCAAGTCCGTGAAGTTGATGAGGCTGTGTTCGGCATCGAACCCCTTGATCGTTTGCACAAACGGTTCGATAATGGAATTCTCGGCAACGTAGAGCGTGAGGCACTTTTCACGCGACTCGAGCGCAAAGAGCGGACTGCCGCTCAGTTCATAGAACACCAAGCCGAGACGCTTGCTCTCGCGAACGCCTCGGGCGGCTCGACGAATCAGGCTGGCCACCCGCGCCATCGCCACTCGTCGATCCGGTGGCAGACTCTGCAGGAAAACGCCCAAAACCGTAGCCCCTACCATAAAGCCATCTCCCAAAAATCCTGATGAAACCAAAGACGCGGAAATAAAAAAGACAATCCGCGCGAACCTAATATTTTACCCCAAATCTTCGCCCTCGTGTGAGGGAGAAAAATCGCGCACGAGCTGATTCTGCTTGGAAAAAATAATCCGTTCGGCGTAGTCGAACGGGCGGCAGGCCTACTTCTTGGGGGCGGTCTTTGTCTTGTAGAAGGTGTAGCGGGCCGTAAAGCGCACCACGAGGAGATTGCCGAGCGTCTTGCGGCTGCAGGAGGCGGCGTCGGTGGGCATGCCGCCCGCGGCGTTGTCGCGCTTAACCCAGCGGTAGGGCGTGAGCGTTCCCTTCTTCACCTTGCCCGCTGGCGTCACGGCGAAAAGGACGTCCTTCAAGTCATTCTTCGTTTTTCCGGCGGACGAACTTGCGATTTTGGCGGCGAGCTTTGACTTGTCGGGCGCCGTGAAGTTGAAGTCCGCGCCTTGATAGGCGATTTTTCGCCCGGCTTTGTCAGTGAGGACGACTTCGGGCGCGATGAAGCGCCACCAGTAGCCGTCTTTGTCCGAAGCGCACTGGAATTTCTGCACGCCGGTGCCGGTGAGAACGAGGTCGGCCTGCGCCGAGCTGTCCTTGGGATCGACGGGGCCGGGCGTCGTTTGAAAGACGGAGCAGCCCGAAAGCAGGACGGCGACGCAGAGCGCGGCGCCGCGGAAGGGGCGAAGAAAAGCAGAAAGAGTCATGTTGCAGGCGGCCTACGTCATTGTGCCCGTAGTTTCGGGCGTCATTTGTTGAAAGCGCTTGGTGCTGAAGTCGATGTTCATCCGCGAGGCAAGTAGCACGGCGACAAGCGCCGCCAAGAGGAGTCCCGAGCAGACGAAGTAGGGACTGCCCGCCAGGAAGTCGTCCGTGTGCTTCGCGGAAAACATCAAAAGCGGCGTGCCCAGAAGCGGCGCAAGCGCCCCCGTGAGGGAATTGAGGGAACTCACCGCGCCCATCGTGCGGCCTTGTTCAGTGACGATGGTGCGGCGGCTGATTTCACCGGTGAGAATGGGGGAGGCGGCGCTCATCACAGCGTAGAGGCAGCAGGCGACTGCAGCCCCCCAGCCTAGGGGCGACAGGGCAATGGACGCCAGAGCGGCGGCGCCTATGGCAAGCACGGTGAGGATGATTTCCCGGGGGCGGAAGCGCTGCAGAATCTTTTGCAAGACGACGCCCTGCATGAAGGCGATGGAAAGGCCCAGCGCAAAGACGGAGAGTCCGATCGAAAGCGGCGTGAAGCCGTAGCGAAATTCGGTGTAGAGGGCCCAGGTGCACTGCATCAGGGCGTTCGCAAGGGATGTGAACGTGAGAATCAGCAGAAAAAGGCGATTGGCGGGAATGCGCGTAAGGTCAAAGAGCGCTTTCAGAGGATTGCTGCTTTTCCACGTGACGGGGCGGGCGGTGCGCTGCGTGAGGGACTCCGGCAGCACGAAGGCGCCGTAGAGAAAGTTCGCAAGCGAAATGGCCGCCGCGGCGATAAAAGGCCAGCGCGGGTCGCTTTCGCCCAAGATGCCCCCGAGCGCTGGTCCCAGCACGAACCCCACGCCGAAGGCGGCGCCGATTTTTCCGAACGCTGAGCAGCGGCCGAGGCCTTTGGTGATGTCGGCGATGTAGGCCTGAGCGACCGTCATGTTCGCCGACAGCATTCCGCCCACGACGCGGCTGGCGAGGATGAGCGGGAGGGAGCTTGTGCAGGCGGGGACAGCGAACGTGACGCCCAGCCCCAGAATGCCCCCTAGAAGAACCGGACGCCGGCCGATGCGATCCGAGAGGGCGCCCAGCAGAGGGGAGCTCGCAAACTGCATCACGCCGTAGCTCAGCATGATGAGGCCGTACCACCAGGCCTGCGCGTCGCGCGTTTCGGCGAGCGTCCCGATGAGGCGCGGCAGCACGGGCACGATGAGCCCGATGCCCAGTGCATCCAGAAAGATGCAGGCCAGAATGAATCCGACGGCGGGCTTGGGCGGCATGGCGGGAAATCGGCTCCGATAGAGGTTGAGACGGGAGGATCATAGAGGAAACGAATGGGGGCGGACACGGTTGAAAAAGGCCGTAACAGTCGGGCTGGCCAGCAGGGAAGCAATCTTTGTTCGCATCGCCATGAATCGTACTTTCGCTTCTGTCACGCCTGCGGCAGAGCCGCAGATCGCTGGTTTTCTTCCGGGCTTTGGTTCGGACGGCGCCAATCATTGCGCAGCGTCGTTTGTGACGCGCGTCTAGGAGCATGTGACGGAATTTGCCATCGACGATCGGCTGTTCATCCGCAGGCGGCCGGTGCCGGGGGCGCCGCTGACGGGAAAGGCACTGCAAGCCGCGATCGTGTCGGAAGGCCACTCTCCGTCAGTTGCTCGCCGCCAGGGTGTTTTCCACGAAAAAGGGCGGCTCGGAAGTTGCCTCCCAAGCCGCCCATTCGACTGTCAAGTCAGGCGTTCAAGCGATTAGAACGTGTAGCGCAGGCCGATCTTGCCGCCGATCGCGGAACGACCGTCCTGACCACCGCCCGCGAGAAGGTCGGCGTTCAAGAGCAGGCCGCCGTTTTGCGCACGGATGCCGAAGCGTCCCTGCACCGGGCTCTTGTCGAGCACGTCCTGATCAT
>CAVJBF010000024.1:0-29993 GCA_963647785.1 Acutalibacteraceae bacterium | reverse complement strand
CAAATCGATGCCCAAGAAAACAGGGGGGTAGTTCTACATTTCATTTTTTCTTAGGATCATCTCCAACTCAACAAATTAGAAACCCTAATGATTTCATTAATATATAAGTGTTTTTTCACTCGCGAAACAGTGCTTAAAAATTCGTCGTATCACTTCGCCATTTTAAGCAACTCAGAAAAATATGTCGGATACGTCTTCGCCGTACACCCTGGATCACGAATCACCACCGGCACGCCCGCCGTCGCCGCAAGCGAGAAGCTCATCGCCATCCGATGGTCGTCATAGGTGTCCACCGCCACGTCTTCGTTCACTGTCGCACCGCGCTCCACCTCAATCCAGTCCGGGCCGCAGGCAACCAGGGCGCCAAACTTCTTCATTTCCGTCGCCATCGCCGCAATGCGGTCCGTCTCCTTCACGCGCCAGGAAGCGATGCCCGTGAGCCTCACCACCCCCTCCGTCTTGAGCGCCATTGGCACCAGCGTCATCGCCGCATCAGGAATCCTCGTGCAGTCAAGTTCAATTCCCTTCAGAGGCTGGCCTGCCGGACGCGAAGCTTCGATGTAATTTTCTCCGCGCACAATCACAGCGCCCATTTGCTCCAGCACGTCCGCAAACGCGGCATCCCCCTGCAAAGCGTTCCGCCCAACGCCCTCCACGCGAACCGGACCGCCAGTGAGCGCTCCGAGCGCCAGAAAGTAGCTCGCCCCCGACGCGTCGCCCTCGACGTCATAGTTTTCCTGCGCCTCGTAGACACCAGGCCGCACCAGAAAGCCTTCCGACGTTTCCGTCACGTCAGCGCCAAACGTACACATCATCGACGTCGTGATGTCGATGTAGGGGCGGCTGATGAGTTCTCCCTCCACTGCCACCGTGAGCCCCCCTTCGGGCGCAATCAGAGGGGCCGTTAAAAGAAGTGCCGTCAAATACTGGCTTGACACGCTGCCCTTCACGCTCACGCGGCTTCCCTTCACTGTCGATGGCTTGAATTCCAGCGGCAGAAAACCTTCCTTTTTCGTGCAGACGATGTCGGCGCCGAGCGAGCGAAGCGCCGCCAGCAAGTCACCGATCGGCCGCTCACGCATGCGCTCGATGCCGTCCATGCGATAACTGCCGCCGGCAAAAGCCAGCGCCGCCGTGAGCGTTCTAGCCGCCGTGCCGGCGTTGCCCACAAAAAGATCCGCTGACTTCACCGGAAAGAAGCCGCCCGCGCCGTCCACCACCGCAACGTCCCCCTCCACTTTCACGGAGACGCCAAGCTTCACCAGACTTTCGATCATGCGCTCCGTGTCGTCCGCCCGCAAAACCCCCGTCAGCCGCGTCTTGCCCTGCGCCAAGGCCGAGAGCATCAGTGCCCGGTTTGAAATCGACTTCGACCCCGGAAGCCGCACGGTGCCGCAAGCTGATGACACCGCAGACAAGCGAATTTCAGAAGCAAACGTAGTCATGCCAGATCGTCCTTGTAAAGTTCAGCAATGTCGATTAGAAGCAAATCCTCTCTGTCCGGACGCTCGGCAAAGCCCAAACAAAGCCATAACGCTGCGCTGGGATTCGTAGCGGAAAAAATATCGACAGTCGAAAAGCGCCAGTTCTTCGGCAATGCGATGGCCCGTTCGCCGCTTGTTCTCCGCCTCGTTGATCGATTGTCTTTCCCGGGCGCTCCTGCACCGCACGGCAAATGAGTTCACTTTTCCAAACACGCCGCCGTCCATAGACCAACGCCAGATTTTCTTTGTCGCGATCGAAAAAATGCAACAAGCGCCTTCAATTCTTCCTGGCGACCGAAAAAAGGCGTCACCATGAATCACTCGGCTTTATCCGACTCCGTTTTTCCCGAGCAATTCTACGCACCGTCAAAAAAACCGCCGAAGCACTGAGGCTCGCGGCGGCTTTTCCTTTCGAGAGGAACTATTCCTCAGCTTGAACATCCTGCACAGGCGCTTCAGCCGCTGGCGTCTCCGTCGAGGCTGGCGCTGCATCGGCCGGAGCTTCCGCCGACGGTTCGTCCACGTCATCGTCCGCCACACGCACAATGTGGATAAGCCGATCCTCGCCGCGCACGTCCATGAGCGTCACCCCCTGAGAACCACGGCTGCTGACGCGAATGCTGTTCACCGGCGTCCTCACGATGTTGCCCGCGAGCGAGAGGAGCATCACGGAGTCGTCCGGACGCACCAGCGTTGCGCCGATCACGCGGCCGTTGCGCTCCGAAGTCGCGATGGCAATCAGCCCCTTCACATTGCGTCCATGGCGCGGGTACTCCGCAATCGGCGTGCACTTCCCGTAGCCGTTTTCGCAGGCGGTGAGCACCAGCTGGCTGTCGTCTTCCGCCACCAGCATCGCAATCACTTTCTGGCCTTCTTCCAAGCGCATGCCGCCGATGCCTCGGGCCCCGCGGCTCATGCTGCGCACGCAGCTCTCTTCAAAGCGAACGGCCTTGCCCGCATCTGAAAAGAGCATGACGTCGTGCTGGCCGTCCGTGATCGCCACGCCAATAAGACGGTCGCCTTCGTCGAGACGAATTGCCAACTTGCCCGACTTCAACACCAGAGCAAATTCCGAAAGCGGCGTCTTCTTCACGACGCCGCTTTCGGTTGCCATGAAGATGTAGTGATTGTCTTCGAAGACAGTCACTGGAAGCGCGATCGAAATCTTCTCGCCTTCCTGAAGGGGCAGAAGGTTCACGATCGCCTTGCCCTTCGTGTTGCGGGCGCCCTCTGGAATGAGGTAGACGTCCAACGCATAGACGCGGCCCAGATTGCTGAAGAAAAGGACCTTGCCGTGGCTGTTCGCGACGAAAACCTGCTCGATCACGTCGCCTTCCTTCATCTTGGCGGCACGCTTGCCGTACCCTCCGCGACGCTGCTCCTGATATTCCGTAAGCGCCAGGCGCTTCACATAGCCCTCGCGAGAGAGCGTCACCACGACGCTTTCGTTGGCGATGAAGTCAAGCGGATTGAAGTTGGGATCGGTCGAATTGTCGATTTCGCTGCGGCGCTCGTCGCCGTAGGACGTCACGAGCTCTGCGAGCTCTTCGTCCATGATCGCCTTGACGCGTTCGGGCTTGGCGAGAATGTCAAGCAAGTCAGTGATCGTCGCATGCACTTCGCGGTAGTCGTCATAGAGCTTGTCCTGCTCGAGCCCGGTGAGCTTTTGCAGGGCCATGCGCAAAATCGCATCCGTCTGTTGCTCGGACAAGTGGTAGAGCCCTTCGGCATCAAGCCCGCACCCGGCGGGAACGTCGGTGGGCATGTAGAGCTTCGGATCGCCCACGTTCGCCAGAAGGGACTTCACCAAGGGCGAATCCCAGCCGCGCGCCATGAGCTGCTGCTTGGCGATCGCCGGCGTGGGCGCGTTCTTGATGACGGCAATGAATTCGTCAATGTTGGACAACGCCACCGCCTGCCCTTCCAAGAGGTGGCCGCGGTCGCGGTTCTTCCTCAAGCGGAAGATCGTGCGACGGTTCACCACTTCGCGGCGATGGCGCAGGAAGTATTCGATGATCTGACGCAGATTGAGAAGCCTCGGCTGCCCGTCCACCAGCGCCACCATGTTCATGCCGAACGACGTCTGCATCATGGTGAGCTTGTAGAGCTGGTTCAGAATCACTTCGCCGAAGGCGCCGGCCTTGAGCTCCATCACGATGCGCACCTTGTCGGTGGACTCGTCGCGGATTTCGGAGATGCCCTCGATCTTCTTTTCGTGCATGAGGCGCGCGATCGACTCGACGAGCACCTTCTTGTTCACCTGATACGGGATGTCGTCCACCACGAGCACCTGGCGACCGGTCTTCGTCTCCTCGTAGTGCGTGTGCGAGCGCATCACCACGCGGCCGCGGCCGGTGCGGTAGCCTTCGTGCACGCCCTTCAGGCCGAAGATGATGCCCCCCGTCGGGAAGTCAGGCGCAGGCATCTTGGCGATGAGCTCCTCGATCGTCGCGTCGGGGTGGTGCAGCAGGTGGCGGCAGGCTTCCACCGTTTCCTTCAGGTTGTGCGGCGGAATGTTCGTCGCCATGCCCACGGCAATGCCCGCCGAGCCGTTCACGAGCAGGTTCGGCAGCTTCGCGGGGAGCACCACGGGCTCATGCTCGGAGTTGTCAAAGTTGGGGATGAAGTCCACCGTCTCTTCGTCCAAGCCGTCCAACATTGCGTCCGCAATCTTGGAGAGTCGGCACTCCGTGTAACGCATGGCAGCGGCGCCGTCGCCGTCGATGGAGCCGAAGTTGCCCTGTCCCGCGACCAGGGGATAGCGCATCGAGAAGTCCTGCGCGAGGCGAACGAGCGTCTGGTAGGCCGCGGAGTCGCCGTGCGGATGGTATTTGCCGAGCACGTCGCCCACCACGCGGGCGCACTTCTTCGTGGGGTTGTTGAACGTGTTGTTCATCTGGTACATCGCAAAGAGCACGCGGCGATGCACCGGCTTGAAGCCGTCTCGGACGTCAGGGAGGGCGCGCCCCACGATCACGCTCATGGCGTAGTCGAGGTAGGCCTGCTTCATCTCCTTTTCGAGCGCAACAGGCAGCGTTTCGAGCGAATAGGAAATGGGCATGCCGTTGGATTCGCCGGCATTGATGTCGCCCAGCGCCTCGGACGCTTCGGCCCCGTCGGCGGCCTCTCCGTTCGTGTCGGCGTTCACATCATCTTTGTTGTCTTGATCCATCATGAATTCCTGTCGTTGACGCTGCGGCGCTCGAAAAGCGCCCGTTTAATTCTGCAAAGCGGCTTATTTTAGCTTTCTTTTTGATCGAAAACAGCCGTCGGATCACGACGAAAGTGGCCTGCATCCTTTCAAGCCCGCGGGGCGAAACCCGCCAAGCCTCTGCCGCCGACGCAAAAAATCCAGCCGTTCTACTTTCGCTCCGCTGATTTTTGGTGCAAAATGGCATCAGTTCAAATTGTTTGTCCTGCAAGCAGGCGTCGCACTGCGCTCTTGCAGAACATCGCCTTTTTTCGGAACCGGCCGAAGCTCTGTGTTTCAGGCCTGAGGCCGGGAAAGAGGACGCTAACATCAGTGCCCCTGTTTTTAAGGAAGAAATAACTATGAAGACTTCTCTGAAGTGCAGCATCATCGCTGCGGCTCTCGTTGCGGCCTCCGGCGTTGCCATGGCGGCTCCTGTCACCCCCTACGTGCAGAACTCCACGAACGCCACCGTGATGAACCCCTTCGGCCTCTGCTGGCGCACCGGCTTCTGGACGCCCGCTCTCGCCGAACAGGCTGGCATTGAAGGCGCTGGCTGCACCTGCGACAAGGACATCCTCTCCGCCGGCGCCTGCGCTCCGAAGGCCGCTCCCGTGGCTGAAGTGAAGTCCGCCAAGGTGACGCTCTCTGCTGACACGCTCTTTGCGTTCGACAGCGACAACCTCTCCGCCGAAGGCCAGATCGCCCTCGACGACCTCGTCTCCCAGCTCGCTGGCGTTGACATCGAAGTCATCCTCGCCACCGGCTATGCTGACCGCCTCGGCTCTGAAGGCTACAACCAGAAGCTTTCCGAAGCCCGCGCTCAGGCTGTGAAGGATTACCTCGGCACGAAGGGCATCGCCGCTGACCGCGTTCAGACCGAAGGCCGCGGCTCCGCTGAAGCCGTTGTTGAATGCGAGAACCCCAGCAAGACGGGCGACATCAAGACGAAGGCTGAACTCATCGAGTGCCTCGCCCCGAACCGCCGCGCCGTGATCGAAGTGATCGGCACCCGCGCCGCTCAGTAATCGGCGACAAAGATGAATCTCCCCTCGCGGGGATTCTTCTCGCAAAGCCCCGTCAGGCTCCGGTCTGGCGGGGTTTTTCTTTGTCTTAAACCAACAGTCAACAAAAAAGGCGATCCCCGAAGAGACCGCCCGTTTTCGCATCAGGCCCGATCAGTGATGATGGCAGCCGCAGCCCTTGAGGTCAGCGCGCATGCCGCAGCCGCAGGGCGCTCCGTCAAAGCGGGCTTCCACCCACTTCCAGTTGACGAGCTTCTCAAAGAACGTCTCCACGAACGCCGCCCGGTTGTTGCGATGGTCGAGGTAGTAGGCGTGCTCCCAGACATCCAATGCCAGCATCGGCTTCATGCCGTGGGCGATGGGATTGTCCGCGTTTGACGTAGCGAGGATCTCAAGCTCCCCTTCCACAGTCTTCGCGAGCCACGTCCAGCCGCTGCCGAACTGCCCCAGGGCCGCCTTCGTGAAGGCCGCGCGAAATTCCGCAAAGGAGCCCCACTTCGCCTTGATGGCCGCCGCGAGATTTCCTTCGGGCTCACCACCCCCGTTGGGCGCAAGGCACTTCCAGAAATAGTTGTGGTTGTAAACCTGCGCCGCGTTGTTGAAGATTGCGCCGTCGCCCTTCATGATGAGGTACTTCATGGGCTTCGTCTCAAACTCCGTCCCTTCGATGAGCTTGTTGAGCGTGTTGACGTAGTTGGCGTGATGCTTGCCGTAGTGGTACGCAATCGTCTCCGCACTCATCGCAGGCGCGAGTGCATCTTCCGCGTAAGGAAGCGGCGGCAGAATGAATCCGTTTTCCATAAAAGTCTCCTTGCCGGGGTCCAGTCCCGATCGATGACGTTCATGATAGCGGTGAAGGCCTTAGCAGAGGCTTATCGGCGTCAAGGTCAGCCCAAGCTGCCGCTTCAGCCTTGGCGTGCGCTACTCGTTCTAACGCCGTCCAAATCCGCCGAATCGTCTTTTCAGGCCAGCGGTTACGACTTCTGCACGCTTTCCACTCGGGCGCCGACGGCGCCCGTTTTCAATCGCACCGTGAGCGCGTCGCCCGTCTTCACGCGGGCGGCGTCCGTCACCACGCGCCCCTTCTCATCGAGCGCCAGCGCGTAGCCGCGCGAGAGCACTGCATCGGGCGCAAGCGACTTCAAGCGCTTTCTCAAGGCGTCCGTCTGCTCGCGCTTTAAAGCCACCTCGCCGCGCGCCAACCGAGCCAGCAGCCGCTCGGCGCCCGCCACGCGCTCCCGAGCGCTTGAGAGCTCCGGCTTCACCTGCACCAAGCGCAGCGCCAGACTTTGCACGCCCGCCGCCTGCACCGTCACCGATCGTCGCGCCGCAGCGGCAAGCCGCCCGGAAAGTGCCGTAATCCGCCCCGCTGCCGAGGCTGCATCAGGCGCCGCAGCCGCCAGGCGTCCGGCGAGGCGCTCAAGCTGCATCGCCTTGTCCGACAGCACCCGCTGCGGCAAATGCGCCACTGAAGCTGCCGCCGCATCCACGCGCCGCTCCCACGTCTCCACCGCGCGCTCAAAGAGCCGAACAAAGGTCGTCGTGCGGTTGAGTCGCAGCTCGTTCACAGCCATCACGCCGCACATCTTGCCTTTCAAACGCCGTTCGCACTCGGGCACCGTTGTCTTGGCAAGCTGCCAGCCCGCCATCGCCTGCGTCGCGGCCGCCGTGGGCGTTGCCGCCCGAAAGTCCGCCGCAAGATCCGCAATCGTGGTGTCGGTTTCGTGCCCCACGCCGGAAATGACGGGTATCGTCATGGCGCGCAGCGCCCGTGCAAGGCGCTCGGAATTGAAGGTCCACAAGTCCGCAAGCGACCCGCCGCCGCGCACGAGAAGAATCACGTCGCAAGCCTGCGCTGCCTCCGCCTTTTGAAGGGCCTCGAGGAGCTCGCCTTCGGCCGCCTCGCCCTGCACGCCCGCGGGATACAGAATGACGTTCACCCCAACGCCCGCCCCCCGGATCGTGCGAACGACGTCTCGCAGAGCCGCCGCCTGAGGGCTTGTCACAATGCCGATCGTCTTCGGAAAGCGAGGGACGGGCCGCTTCACCTCAGCGTCAAAAAGGCCTTCGGCCAAAAGCTTCGCCTTCAAGGCGGCAAAGCGTGCGTAGAGGTCGCCTTCCCCCGCCTTCTTCATCGTGCGGACAACGAAATTCAACTGGCCGCGCGGCGCATAGATGCTCGCTTCCCCCGTCACCTCCACCTTGTCGCCCTGTCGAGGCACAAACGCCAGGCGCGCGGCGTTGCCGCGAAAGAGGGCGCAGCTTAAATGCGCCGCCTCCTGCTCGTCTTTCAAGTCAAAGTAGATGTGTCCCGCCGCCGAGCGCGTGATGGAATGAATTTCGCCGCGGACGGTGACGCCGGAAAACTGCGGCGAGAGAAGCGCCGTGATGCGGCGCAGGAGCTCCGCCACCCCGAGCGACCGAGATTCGGCGCGCGGCTGCGTGAGTTCATCAAAGTAGCGCAGCGCCTCTTCGGCGCTTAGAAATCCGGGACCGGGCATGGCGGAGAAATGGAATGCTCAATAAAGAAAAAAGGCCGCCGGCAGCAACGCCAGACAGGCCTTTTCGGGGTCAAGCCGCCAAAGCGATTAGCGGCGGCGATTCTGCTGGCCCTGCGCGGGAGCAGCCGCCGGACGTCCCTCAATGTGACGGAACGTGATGCGGCCCTTCGTCAAATCGTAGGGCGAGAGTTCGAGAGACACCTTGTCGCCCGCCAGAATGCGGATGTGGTGCTTGCGCATCTTGCCGTTGGTGTACGCAATGAGTTCGTGACCGTTTTCAAGCTTCACGCGATAACGGGCGTCGGGCAGGACTTCGAGAACCTGGCCGGCCATTTCAATAAGGTCTTCTTTTGCCATAAATCTTCGGTTGGTGCGGCTGCGGCTTCCCCTTTGAAACCGTTCCGCCTGTATCAGGTTTTGCGCCGCCTCTCACGCTTCTTTGGGGCGCAGAAACCGGCTCTTGAGTGCTTCTCCCGTGGAAAATATCTCCCCCGGGCAAACTGAATTTTTAATTTTAAAGGGTTTTTTCGGAGTTTTGGGCCCCATTTTCACGCACCGGCCCACTTTTTTGCGATCTTTCGCCTACGGATCCCGTCGTTTTGAGGAAAATTTCCGCCAAAAGCACCGATTTTCTGCACGAACGCCCCGTCGCGCCTTTAGAATATTCAGACTCGCGCCTCGTTTTCGGAGCGCTCTGTTGTCCATTCTGGGAGCACGATGTTGAAAAACGTTCTTCTCGCCTACTACAGCCACGCCGGCCACACCGCCCGCATCGCCCGCACCATCGCCGAAACAATTGAGGCCGAAGGGCACCGCTGCGACGTCATCACCATGATGGAAGCCGTGCGCGAAGGCGTGAACTGGGACAAGTACGACATCGTGATCGTGGGCTCGCCCATCGTCTACGGCGTCTACAACCGCATCGTCTGGGAGTTTGCCTCCGCGTTCAAAAACCGCCTTGAGGAAAAGCCCAATTCCTTCTTCAACGTGTCGGTTGTGGCGCGCACCCCGATCAAGGCGACCCCTGAAGGCAACCGCTACCTGCAGAAGTTCGTGAAGAATTCGCCGTGGAAGCCCCGCGACTTGAAGTGCATCGCGGGCAAGGTGGACTACCCCAACTGGAACTGGTTTGAGACCCTCATGATTCAGATCATCATGAAGATTACTGACGGCCCCACGAACCCAAACACCGTGGCGGACTTCACGGACTACGAAGACGTACGCCGCTATGCGCGCCACTGCCTGACGCTCGACGACGCGCAGGGCTTCACTACAAAGCCGCGAGGAAGCCCCTGACTTTTAGTCATGGGGAGGAATCGCGTTCCGCGCGAAAGCGCGGTATATTCCTATTGACCCAAGCATGTCGTAAAAGGGCTTCGCCGATTTGTGATAGCGAGAAAGGCGTTAAACGGGCGGAAGCGCAAGCACATGGCAGGTACCAGGATGCAGTACCTCTGCTCTGCCGGGCCGATGAAGTGCATTCCCTTTGCGGAATAGCTCCGTTAATTTCCGATGAAACCGAGTCAGTAGCGATTCGCAGACTCTTCGTTCGAAAGGACGAGATAAGGTGGTCGCAGAAGCTCTGAAGTAACTCGGAACCCCGCGACTTTAGTCGTCGGGAGCTGTCAGGAAGAAGTAGGCCTGCCTCGTTCGCCTTTTTCATGCGCCCGGATCGATGCCGGGCGCTTTTGTTTTCGGCCCGCCGCCACAATTCGATCAACGTTTGACTAAAGGCATGCCGGGCGCCCTCCCTCCTCTAATCCACTGCCCGGCTTCGGTGCAACAATCCGCCTCTTTCGCCGCATGGGCGGCGCTTTTTTGCTTCAGGTAACACAGCCATGGTTCTCACCATTGCTCTTTTGCTCGCTTTCCAGCTCGCCGGCAGCGCGGTCACCGCGCTCTTCGGCCTTCCCGTGCCAGGCCCTGTGATGGGCATGGTTTTCTTTCTTTTTGCGCTGATGGTGAAGGACAATCTTCTGCAGAAGACCCTCCCAGTCGTGAACGTCCTGCTCGCGCACTTTGCGCTCCTTTTCGTGCCCGCGGGCGTGGGGATCATGCAGCACGGCGCGCGGCTTGCCGCCGAATGGCTGCCGATCGCGGCCGCCATCGTCATCTCTTCCATTCTCGCCATGGCGGCGACGGCGCTCACCATCCGCGGGGTGATGAAGCTCATGCACATCGAGGGGTGACGTCATGGAAACCTTGCACGCAGTCATCGGCTTTCTTGCTTCGTCCTTCATGCCAGTGTGGGAAAACCTGCGCACGCAGCCCTCGCTCTGGCTGGCGGTGACGCTCGTCGCGTATGCTCTGGGCATGTGGCTCTACAAAAAGAGCGGTTACAAAACCATCTTCACGCCGCTGCTCACGTCGATCGTGATCATCGTGGCGGCGCTGCTTGCGACACACACGGACTATGCCACCTACATGCAGGGCGGCCAGCACATCAACTTTCTGCTGGGGCCGGCCACGGTAGCGCTCGCGGTGCCCTTGTACGAGCAGCGCCTGCGCTTGGCAAAACTTTGGATTCCACTCACCTGCGGTCTCGCCGTGGGCGCTGTTGTGGCGATCGTCTCCACGATCAGCATCGCCGCCCTGCTGGGCGCCTCGCGCGAAACCGTCGTGTCGCTGGCGCCAAAAAGCGTCACCGTGCCGATTGCGGTGGGCATCAGCGAACACCTGGGCGGCATTCCTGCCCTCACCGCAGCGCTCGTTGTGATCACAGGCGTCACGGGGGCGCTCCTCTGCCGTCCGCTTTTTGCCGTGCTCCGGGAAAAGAACGAAGCCACCCGCGGCTTTGCGATCGGTCTTGCGGCCCACGGCGTGGGCACCGCCACCGCCTTTCAGATGAGCCGCGACACGGGCGCCTTCTCAGGGCTTGCGATGGGACTCACGGGGCTTCTCACGGCCTTCATCGCGCCGTGGATCTTGAATCTGATGCTGCCGCTTTTCTTCTGACCGTTCGTTTCAAATCATGGTCCCGCCGGGGCGAAGTCCTGCTTCGCGCCCGGCTTTATCTGGCCTGTAGAAGACTGAGGTCCGCCCCCTGCACCTGTGCCTGCAGTTCCTGCAGGTTGTGCACCCGCAGCTTGTGGTAGATGTTGTTGCGGTGTCCCTGCACCGTGCGCTCGCTCACGGCAAAGCGCTCGGCGATCTCCTTGTTGACAACGCCTGCCAAGAGAAGCTGCGTCACCGACTTCTCCCGCTCGCTCATCTCTTCAAAAATCCGATTCACTTCCGCGGGCAGGAGCCGCCCCAGCACCTGCGCGAGACTGATCCCCGAGGCGTTTTCCACCGCTCGCTCCAGCACGTCGGCGTCCACGGGCTTTTGCAGGAAGTCGAGCGCTCCAAGCTTCAAGGTCTCCACGGCCGTATCGACGTCCGCATGCCCCGTCATGAAGACGATCGGAAGTCGAATCCGGTGCTCCTTCATGTGCCGCTGCAGCTCCACGCCTGACATGCCAGGCATGCGAATGTCCAGCAGCAGGCACCCGGGAAGTCCCGACACATCCGCCCGCAGAAACTCCTCCGCGCTGTCGTAGACCGCCGCCTTCCAGTCGCGGCACTGCAGCAGAAAGCTGGTGGAGTCCCGCACGTCCGGGTCGTCATCCACGATGCGCACGAGCACTTTCTTTCTGATGTCCTCAGTCATCCGTCTCTCCGTTTCCTTGGTATTCGATGAGCGTCACTTCCGCAATGAGCCCCCCTTCTTCCCGGCGGCGGAACGCGAGGTGCCCGCCGGAGGCTTCCGCCAAAGCCATCGCAATCGACACCCCGAGCCCATGGCCCGAGGCTTTCGTGGTTGTAAATGGCGTCTGCATCTTCAGGATGGCCTCGTCTGAGAGAACCGGTCCGGAATTTTCAATGGCGGCAACGATGTGGCTGCCCTCGCGCCGCATGGCCACGCGCACCAGCGCCTCCGACGTCTCCGCCGCCGCTTCCGAGGCGTTTTTCAAGAGGTTCGTGAAAAGGAGTTCAATTTCCAGCGGATCCCCCGTCACCCAAACGTGGCTCAGCCCCGTCACCGTGATGTGCACCCGGGAGCGCAGTCCCGGATTGAGGCCGGTCGCCACCGTGTGGAGCGCCGTCTCCAAGTCCACGCCCGTGCCGCGCTTCATGCCGCCCTTGTTGTAGGAGCGCACCTTGTCCACGATCGCCACCGTGCGAGCAATCACCTTCTCCATGCAACCCAGACTCATCTGGAGCATGTCCCGGTCAAGCTCCGGGCGCTCCAAAAGCGACTTCTGTCCGGCGCAGTAGTTTTTGAGCGCCGTCAAGGGCTGCGCGAGCTCGTGGGCGATCATGTTGGAAAGCTGTCCCACGATCGTTGCCTTCTGCAGCCTCTCCGTGCGCTCGCGCAATTCGTCCGCCTTCTGCTGCGCGAGGTTGCGCTCCTCCAGCGTCGTTACGAGCTCCGCCGTACGGCGCTTCACCAGAACTCCGACGCGCCAGCTGTGCCAGATGAGCCCCGCCACCGCCATGATGGCGATGAACACCCAGTGCCAGTGGGCCTGCAGCCAGCGCTTCACGCTCCAGTCCCGAAGGTAGGCGTAGTTCTCGAGCTTGAGCTCCCGATAGGCCCGGTCCACCGAGCGCATGTCCGTCGCAAGCCCCCAGTGGTAGCCCCCCGAGAGCTTCTCCATCGAGAGCAGCGTCTTCGCAATGAGGTGCGCCGCTCCGGGATACGCCCCCTGCGTCACCGCAAACATGATGTTGGGATACGTTCGCGTGGAATGCGCACACTTCAGCCCGTCGATGCGCGGGCTGATGACCCGGTATTTCTTCTGTTCGTCCGCGGGCAGCGACTCCAGCCAGCAGCTCGTCACAAAAGCGACGTCGGACGTCCGGCTGTCCAGTCTGGCCGCCACGCCGTCGTTGTTCGCCGTGCCAAAAAAGTGCGTCTCGGAAAAAAAGTTCTCGGGATCAAACCCGGCATGGGCAATTTCCGCAAGACCAATGCGGTACCCCATGAATGCCGAGGGAAACGACGCCGACAGGCGCTTGCCGCGCAAGTCGGCAATGCTCACGATCTCATCGCTGATGGCGTCGTTGTTGCGCACAAGAAACACGCAGGCCGTGCCGTTGTTGGGATCGGGCGCATGATTGGAAATCATCGTCGCAACGCTGATGGCGCCGTACTGCGCCATGCGAGCGTAGTAGCCTGGGCTCGCGACAAAGGCGTCGATCGTTCCCGCGCGAATGCCGGCTTCCAGCACTTCCGTCGTCATCACCTCCGAGCGAACCGGCCGCGGCGAAAAAGCCTGCTGCAGATGCAGCATGGTCTCATTGATGGCACGCTTGGACTCCACAGTGTTGGAAAGCGTGATGACGCCGATGCGAAGCGGCTCGCTCGAGGCCGCCACCAGCGTTGCGGCGCTCACGGCGTCCGGCGATTCAGCCTGCAGTCGGGGCGGCGGCTCAACGCTCTCCGGCCACGCCGACCGGGCCGGCGCCATCGCAAGGCAGCCGATGATGGCTAAAAGTTGCGCCGCAACGCGCATGAAGCCCCCTCAATTGGCAAAAAATTCAGCTTTCACGGCGTCTCCGACGCCGAATCCCTTGCCATTGAGTTTAACAATGCCGTCTGCCAATTCAAAAATGCGGCTGCGCCCCGAAGACTTCAGCACGGGCTCGGCCTGCCAGACGCCGTCCACCTCGTAAAGCGACACGCAGAGCTCTCCCGAGATGCCGTCGTCGATGGCTTCGGTGAGAAGCGCCTCGCAGGTGACGGCCGGCATTTCCGGCAGTGAAAACGCGTCCTTAAGCATCCGCAGGAGCACGCGCTGCGCAATCATCATGGAGCCCAGCGGATTGCCAGGCAAGCCGATCAGGGACGCCTCCCCCACCTTCGCCATCACAAAGGGCGGCGCCTTGCCTTCCAGAAGGGGCTGCTCGATGAGGCTTCCACCCGCCGCCCGCACCGCGGCTCGCGTGAAGTCGCAGGAGCCGCGCCCCGTGCCGCCGATCGTGATGATGACGTCGCAGGCGCGCGACAAGGCCGCCACGCAAGCGGCGATCGACGCGCAGTCGTCCTTCACCGTGCGCCAGAAGACGTCCTCAATGCCGATGCGCTTCATAAGGGCGGAAATGTAGACCGCATTGCTCGTGCGCTTTTGATACATCCCCTTGACGCCCCCGGGCGCAGCGATCTCGTTGCCTGTGGAAATGACGCCCACAACGGGCTTGGCAAAGCCCTCCACTTCCGTGACATCTGCTTCCAGCAAAAGCGCTTGTTCCCGAGCGCCGATGCGCCGGCCGGCGGCAAGCACTACGTCCCCCGCCTTCCAGTCGCTGCCGCGCGCCTGAATGTTGTCGCCCGCCACCGCCGGCGCGCAGCAGACGGCAGGATCGAGCGTATTGACGGACGAAATGACGGCATCCGCCCCTTCCGGAATGATGCCTCCCGTATTGATCCAGACGGCGTCACCCGGCGCAAGCCGCGGCGGCTCAACGCCGTTTTCCACGGCGACCGAGAGCGGCCGCCGTGTCTGCGGCGCGTCGCTCGCGCGAACCGCCCAGCCGTCGCGTCGCGCAAACGCAAAGCGCGGGATGTCCGTGCGGCTCACGACGTCGCGCGCCAGCACGAGTCCCAGCGCCGCCTCGGGCGTCACGCGAATGATGCGGGGTCGCATCCAGTCAGCGGGCAGTTCAAAGGGTTTCAAGACGAAATAACGCATAGACGAACCGGGCGGTGAAAGTCTGACAGGATCCCCCCAAAATCCCAACAGCTTTCAACGTCCCTTTCAGGCTAAAAAATCACAGCGTCATTGTGTCGGGTTGCGCGTCGATGCGTCCGATTTTTTCAGGGTTTCTTGACCGCGTCTGGAATTACTCGAGTAGTTCTTCCCGAAGAATTTCACCGTGCAATGCAGGACTCTGCGTTCTGCCACCGCCTTTTCCGCTTCTCACCCCCTCGGAAAAGACTTGAACAACCGGCCGCTCGAAAGGCTGACGCGCCCCCTGACGAAAAACAACCCCGGCGCGCAGGCTGCGAGAGGCCCTTCGCCTCCAAGACCCTACAAAAGGAGAGAGATCATGGGCGTCAAGGAACTTCTCGAAAGTTTCGACCTCCCGAGCGACCTCACGCGCCGCGGCTTTCTGAAAGCCGCGAGCGCCTCAGCCGTCGTCGGCATGATGGCCGAAGCCCGCGCCGCGGGCGGCAACCGTCCGTACATCATTCTGGAGACCGCCGGCGGTCTCATTCTGGGCGATCCCAACCTGTGCGTGAACTGCCAGCGCTGCGAACTTGCCTGCACGGAATTCAACGAAGGCAAGTCGTCGCCGAAATTGGCGCGCATCAAGATCGGCCGCAACATTCCGTTCGGCGGCGAAGGCGCCGGACGGCTGCCCCCCGTAAACGGCGTCTGGGGCAACGGCACCGTGCCGCAGGACACCTGCCGCCAGTGCCAGCATCCCGTCCCCTGCGCCAACGCCTGCCCTCAGGGCGCGATCCAGCCCGATCCGAAGACGGGCGCCCGCGTCGTCATCACCGAGCGCTGCACCGGTTGCCGCCTCTGCCAGAAGGCCTGCCCCTGGGGCATGATGACTTTTGACGAGGAGGAGAAGAAGGCGAGCAAGTGCCATCTCTGCCACGGCAGCCCGAAGTGCGTCAAAGAGTGCCCCGCGCAGGCCCTGCGCTTTGTGAGCTGGAAGGACAGAACGCGCGAAGCGCCGAAGTCGCCGATTCACGGCTACCTGCCGGAAGAAAACCGCAGCCAGTGCGCCGCCTGCCACAGCTGATTCCCTTTTTGACGAGAACACATCATGCAAACCGAAAAACGCTACGGTTACACGGGGCGCGGCCTTCGCGTCAACCTCACCACGGGCAAGATTTCACCCGAACCCACCTTCCCGCGCTTTGCCGACTTCATCGGCGGCACGGGCCTCGGATACAAGGTCTTCTGGGACGAAGTGCCGCCCGACACCAAGCCCTTTGACGAAGCCAACAAGATCGTGATTGCGCCCGGCCCCTTGTCGGGCACCGCCGCCGTCTGCTCCGGCCGCACCGCCGTCACGACGATCTTCCCCACCACCTGGCCCGTGCCGATGATCTGCTCGGCGCACATGGGCGGCGACTTCGCGCACAAGCTCAAATACGCCGGCTGGGATTTCATCATCATTGAAGGCGCCGCCAAAAAGCCCGTCTACCTCTACATCCACAACGACAAGGTGGAGCTTCGCGACGCCTCCTTTATCTGGGGCCAGGGCACCCGCCGCTCCACCGAGCAGCTGCTCGCGGACACCACGCCCGAAGCGAGCGTCGCCGTCATCGGCCAGGCCGGTGAAAACAAGGTGCCGATGTCGATTCTTCTCTGCATGAAGAGCCACAGCGCGGGCGGCGTCGGCGGCGTCTTTGGCGCTAAGAACCTCAAGGCGCTCGTCGCGTTCGGCGACGAGACGATCCACATCCACGCCAATCCGAAGGACTGGGAGGCTCTTTGCGACCGCAACCGCGCGCTGCTCGGGGCCGTCACGCAGACCGTGGTGCCGAAATTCCCCAACCCGCTCTTTGAGTACTCCTCCACAGGCAGCCGCTGGTCAGGCATGCCGGGGCGCGTCTGGGGCGCCGCCAATCCCCCCGTCACGCTCACGTCCGACATGCGCAGCTTGAATCGCATCGCCTACCGCACCTGTGCAGCCGACCACTACCTCGGCCCCCAGACGTGGAAGTACGTCGTGCGCAACAACGGCTGCTACAGCTGCCCCATCCGCTGCTACTCGGTGATGCGCGACGACGAGACCGCCGCCAAGTACAAGGTGGATCCCGTCACGGAGCAGACCTGCATGTCGCTTTACTTCGGCCGCCGCTTCTTCCCGAAGATCGCGGGCTCCAAAACGGATCCTCGCAGCCGCCCCGCGTCGCTTGTGGGCATTCAGATCCTCGACGATCTGGGCATCTGGTGCAACTACGGACAGCTCCATCGCGACTGGGGGCGCTTTTACACGAAGGGCATCTGGAAGAAGGTGCTTCCCGAAAAGGAATACGCTTCCTTTGACTGGCAGAAGATCGAAGACTGCGATCCGATGATCCTGCATGATCTGCTGCCCCGCATCGCCTACCGCCAGGGCGAACTGGGCTACTGGCTGGGCGAAGGGTGCGTCGCGATGCTGAACCATTTCGGCATCAGCGAAGACGACTGGCGCAACGAGCACGCCACGGCCTACTGGAACCTCTCGCATCCGAAGCACCACGCCAACGAGGACGACGGCCAGGCGGGCTGCGTCTTGAACTGCCTCTACAACCGCGATCCGATGTGCCACGGCGGCGTGAACTTCACGCGCTCGGGCCTGCCGTTTGCCTTGCAGCAGAAGATCGCCAAAAAGTTCTGGGGCAACGAATCCGCGGTGGACGCCATCGGCGACTACAAGCCCACGAACCGCTACAAGATGATCCGCCTGCGCTGGATCGTCGCCCGCAAGGAGCTCCATGACATGCTGGGCCTTTGCT
Organism: Acutalibacteraceae bacterium; assembly: GCA_963647785.1. Classification (GTDB taxonomy): domain Bacteria; phylum Pseudomonadota; class Gammaproteobacteria; order Burkholderiales; family Burkholderiaceae_F; genus Duodenibacillus. The sequence continues at coordinate 12,348 of CAVJBF010000024.1, read as the reverse complement.
CCTGGTCCGCTCCCTGGTACACCTCCCCCAACAAGGAGGACGGCTACATCGGGGACGTCGAGATGGAAAGCAAGCTCTATCAGGCCGTCACCGGCAAGGCGACGTCGCAGGAAGAGCTCGACAAGGCTGGCCTTCGCGCCTTCCTCCTGGAACGCGCCTACACGCAGCGCCAGATGAAGGTGAAGGACATGCGCCACGCGCACGACCGGTATCCGGAGTGGATTTTCCACGACGCCAAGGGCCGCAAGCCCTTTACGAAGGGGACGATCGTCATGGATCGCGACGACATCGAAAAGAGCTTCGACCTCTTCTACGACGTCATGAAGTTCGACGTGAAGACGGGAGCCGCGACGCGCGCTGCCTATGACGAATTTGGCCTGGGCTACGTCGCCGACACGATGAAGAAAGAAGGGCTGCTTCCCTAAAGAGCGAAGAGGAGTGAACCATGACCGAATCGCTTGATGAAGCCCGCCTGTCGCGCTTTCGCGCCGACGTGCTCCTTTTGATCGACCTCATTGCCGCCGACAGCGACGCCGTGGCGCTCACGCCCATGGCGTCGCTCGAAGCGCGCTTTGCCGAAAAAGCGTCCGTCGCTGAGCCGCCCACCGAGGCGAGCCTTCGCGCGGAGCTCGCCCGCAGCACGGACGAGTACTTCCGGCAGAAGCTCGAAGCCTCCCCCAACCTTCCGGTTCCCATCCGCGTGAAGGGAAAGAAGGAGGAGGCGCTTCCGCCCACGACCCGCACTCAGCGCAAGATTCTCACGCGCCGAGAGCTGCTGCGGTCGCTTTTGGACGGCAGCCTCGAAGAAAAGGTCGCCGAAGCAGAAGCGTCGCCCGCGCCGGGCGACGACGAGAAGCGCGAGATCACGCCGGAGTACTTCAACGCCGTTCTCGACGCCGCGCTTTCGGGCGAATTCGGTCTCGCACGCCTCACGTCCTGGGACAAGAAGGAATTCGTGCACTACAAGCCGCTTCTTTCGCAGTCCTACGCTCGTCTTCTGAGCGCCGAGAACAATCCGCTCGAGCAGGTGAGAGAGACCGTGCGTGAAAACGCTCGGATCTACCCGCGCCCGACGCCGCTCGCGAGCTTTGAAGACATCCCCTTTAACTTCAAACCCGAAACCATTCAGGAGATCCTCGACGCCCTGAGCGCGGACCCTGAGAGCAGCGACATTCGCTTTACCGAGAGTTCGCTCGGCACGGTGTTCCTCTACTCCACGAAGTACATGGACGACGCCTATGCCGACTTTCTCGCCGAGCACCTTGACGTTACCGTCGGCGAGAACCCGTAAAGCGCCCGTTGCGAACCCCGTCCGCCTCGTCCCGTCGACCCAAAGCCAGGGCGAAACCCGGCGGACTACTGAAAGGATTTGAAAAATGACTCGATTGATGAAGAACCTCAGCGCGGGCGTCACCGCCGCGCTTGCCGCCTTCGCCTTTTCTGGCGCCGCGGCCGCTGCCGACGCGTATCCGCCGGTTGCTTTTGACATGCCGGAGAAAGCGGACTTTGTGAAGTCCTTGAACCTTGATCCCGAACGTCACCAGCTCCCAGCGGACGCTGAATCCGTCAAAAAGGCGCTCGCCCCCGTCTACAACGAAAAGACGGAGCAGCACGCGATGACGAAGCACTTCGAAAAGGGCATGACCTGCGTCACGTGCCATGACGCAAAGTCGATCAAGAACCCTGCGTGGATGCTTCCTGTCACCGCACCCAGGATGGCGAAGGACTGCGGCGACTGCCACACGGTGCAGGCCAACGTCTTTGCACAGACGGACACGCACAGCAAGATTGACTGCATCGCCTGCCACATGCCCAACATTCCGTCCGCCGCCACCTTCTTGGGCGAGAAGGCGGACGCCACCTACTATGAAGCCGTGCGCCGCGCCCACGTCTACAAAATCAACGTGGACCCGAAGGCCGCATCGCTCTTGAAGAACGCCGCGCCGAAAAATGGCGAGCGCCCCTGGAACTGGGCTGTGGACAAGGACGGCCACGCCTTCGTGGACGTAATGTGGTCCTGCGGCCGCGCCACCCCCGCCGACCATGCGCTCTCAGGCGACGCGCAGGGCTGCCACAGCCCGGTCACCTCAACGCTTGACAAGGGGCTGCAGTACGCGGACCGCGAGGCGATCGCCGCAGAAATCGCCAAGTGGCAGAAGCCCGTGAAGGAGGCCTACGCAGAAATCGGCGCGGGACTGAAGCGCCTGCCGAAGCTCCTTGAAGTCACTCGCCTCACCTACGACGATCAGACCGAAGTCCGCCTCATGATGGACAAGGCGCGAGAAATCTACGAGCAGATCGGCAAGGACGGCTCCTGGGGCGTTCACGGACCGCGCTTCTTGAAGGATCGCGCTCTCACGGGGCTTGGCTACATCGCCAAGGCTCAGAAGATCATCGACCGCGCCGGCTACGCCGGCAAGTGAGGATCTTTTCCTGCACGGCGGACACGGACAAGCGCCTGGAGCTCTCCGCGTCCGCCTCACCCCGAGGAGAATGAAATTGACTGACACCACCTTACAGCGCCGGACGCTGCTCGCGGGCGCTGCCGCTGCGGCGGCTGCGCCGCTCGCAGGCTGCAGCCTCACGTCAGAAAAGACGATTCACCGCTACACGCTCGTGTTCGATCAGAACAAGTGCGTGGGCTGCGGCGAATGCAAGCGCGCCTGCAACGAAACCAACGCGCTGCCGCCGGGTCGCTCCCGCGTCATCCTGCAGCGCGCCCCCACGGAAGATCGCCATTACATCCGCGTCTCCTGCCAGCAGTGCGAAAAGTCGCCCTGCGTGAGCGTCTGCCCCACGGCCGCGTGCCACCGGAACCCGACGACGGGCATCGTCACCATGAATCCCGACCGGTGCGTCGGCTGCAAGTACTGCATCGCCGCCTGTCCGTACAACGCGCGCTTCATGAACGAAGAGACGAAGACCGCGGAAAACTGCGACTTCTGCATGAAAAAGAAGAACCTTGCCGCGGGCGAACTGCCGGGCTGCGTTGAGCGCTGCCGCTTCGGCGCCCTCACCTTCGGCGACGCCGCGGATCCCAAGAGCCTCGTCTCCCGCCTTCTGGCGGTGAAGGACACCGTGCGCGTGCGCCCGTGGCTCGGCACGGAGCCCCGCCTGCGCTACATTCCTGTTGCCAAATCCGGAGTTTGATCATGGACGGAAGCATTGATTTTGCCATCGGCCTCTCCGAGGGCGTGGCCTGGCCGTGGCCGATTGCGGTTTACCTCTTTTTGGCGGGCATCTCGGGGGGCGCCTTGGGCGTCGTCCTCACGATGCGAAAGCTGATGGGCGAAACGGGCGTGACGCCGCTCTTTAAGGCAGCCTCCTGCATCGCGCTGGGGACCATTCTTCTCGGGATGGTCTGCCTCGTGCTCGACCTCACGAACCCGCTCTTTTTCTGGCGCATTCTCGTCTTCTACAACCCGACCTCCGTCATGAGCGTCGGCGTGATGATGCTGCTGGTCTACATTCCTACGTCAGCCTTTCTCACGATCTACGTGATGCGAGACGAGATCAGCGCATTGCTGCGCTGGCTTCGGCTTTCCGCGCTCACTCCGCTGATCGACTGGTTCGCGAAGCTCGTCGCCCGATTTGAAGGCGTCTTCACCTGGGTGGGCCTCGTCTTTGCGTTCGGCGTCTGCGCCTACACGGGCTTCTTGATCTCCGCCTTGATCCGCTACCCGCTCATCAACACCGCGGTGCTCCCGGCGCTTTTCGTCGCCTCGGGCGTCTCCGCGGGCACGGCGGGCGCAAAGCTCGTCGCCGTCGCCTGCTTTGGCGAAAGCCGCGAGTCGCACGTGATGCACCTCCTGCACAAGGCGGAATGGCCGATGATGAGCGCTGAAATCGCCTTTCTCTTCATGATCGGCATGGCGATGCTCTTCGGGTACGCCGGCCATCATGACGCCGCGCACGCCTTCACGACGGGTGTTTGGGCGGCGGAATTCTGGCTCGGCGCCGTAGGCGTTGGCTTTGGCGTGCCGCTGGTGCTTGGGCTTCTCAACGTGAAGTCTGCCTGGGCCTTCTGGGTCGCGGGACTGGCAGGCGTCGCGGGCATGATGTGCCTGCGCCTCTTCATCCTCTACGCGGGGCAGCTCAATTCCGTGATGCTCACGGTGCCGTAGAGCGCCAATTCTTGCGGCTCTTTGACGCCGCCCGGACTTCGTCTCTCCACTCGCAGTCCGGGCGGCTTTTTCATGCGCGAAAAAAGGGCGCCTTCCCAAAATTTCGAGAAAGCGCCCGTTTTTTCGCCGCAAACGGCGTTCTGGCTAGCCGCCGAAGAACTTCTTCAGCTTTTCCTTGAAAGAGGTGCTCTTCGGGCTGTGCTTGTCCGCGCCCTTGGCGAGCGACTCGCCGAACTTCTTGAGAAGGTCCTTCTGCTCGGAGCTCAAGTTGACCGGCGTCTCCACATAGACATGGACGTAGAGGTCGCCCTTCACGGAGCTGTTGTGCACGTTGGGCACGCCCTTGCCGCGCAGGCGGAAGATCTTTCCGGACTGCGTGCCTTCGGGGATCGTGATGCGGGTTTCCGTGTCCATCGTGGGAACGGAGACTTCCCCCCCGAGCGCCGCTGTCGTAAAGCTGATCGGCAGGTCCGCATGCAGGTCGTCGTCCTCACGCTGGAAGATGTCATGCGGCTTGATCACAATCTGCACGTAGAGGTCGCCCGCGGGGCCGCCGTTTACACCGGGAGCGCCCTTTCCGCTCAAGCGAATGCGCTGGCCGTCGTTGATGCCGGCGGGCACACCGATTTCAAGTGTCTTGGTCGCCTTCACGCGACCCGAGCCGCCGCACTTTGTGCAAGGATCCGAAATGATTTCGCCCGTGCCGCTGCAGTAGGGGCAGGTCTGCTGCACGGAGAGGAACCCCGAGGACATGTTGACCGTGCCCGTGCCGTGGCAGTGCGGGCAGGTCTTCTTGGCGGTGCCGGGCTTGCAGCCCGTGCCGTGACAGCTGTCGCATTCGTCCCAGACCGGCACGCGAATGTCGGTCTTCATGCCATGGACGGCCTGCTCAAGCGTGACTTCGAGCGAATAGCTCAAATCGTCGCCGCGATAGACGCGCGGTCCGCGCCGCGTCTGGCGGGCGCCGCCGCCGAAGATGTCGCTGAAGATGTCGCCAAAGTTGCTGAAGTCGCCGCCGCCAAAGCCTCCAAATCCGCCGAAGCCCCCGGCGCCGCCTGCTGCGCTCGGATCGACGCCCGCCTTGCCGTAGCGGTCATAAGCGGCGCGCTTTTGCGGATCGGAAAGCACGGCGTAGGCTTCACCCACTGCCTTGAACTTCTCCTCCGCCGCCTTGTCGCCGTTGTTGCGGTCAGGGTGGTACTTCATCGCAAGCCGGCGATAGGCCTTCTTGATCTCGTCGTCGCTCGCGCCGCGGGCGACGCCCAGTACCTCGTAATAATCCTGATCAGCCATAGTTCTGACAATCGTCCGTAGAAAAACAAACAAAGGCCGGAAGGCTTTCTAAGCGTCTTCCGACCCGGTTTGAACTGAGCCTTCTGATGCCGGTCGCCCGAAGCTTCGCGCCTCGAGCTGCCGGCCGGGCCGGCTCAATCTCAGTGCTTCACTTCCTTGTAGTCGGCATCGACGACATCATCGTCCTTCTTGCCGGCTTCAGAGGCCTGCTGCGCCTGAGCGCCCTGCGGCTGAGCCTGCTGGGCCTGTGCCGCTGCCTGATTGAGCTTTTCGCCAATCTTCTGCGCAGCCTGCATCAGCGCTTCGACGCTCTTTTTGATCGCGTCCTTGTTTTCGCCCTTCGCCTGCGCTTCCACGTCCTTGATGGCGGCTTCGCAAGCCGCGCGGTCAGCGGCGTCCACCTTGTCGCCCAGATCCTTCAGCGTCTTCTGAACCTGAGCCACGGCGGCGTCGGCTTCGTTGCGGGCCTGCGCCAGCTCAAAGCGGCGCTGGTCCTCGGCCTTGTTCGCCTCGGCGTCGGCCACCATGCGCTTGATTTCGTCTTCGCTCAAGCCGGAGCTCGCCTTGATGGTGATCTGGTTTTCCTTGCCGGTCGCCTTGTCCTTCGCGCTCACGTGCAGGATGCCGTTGGCGTCGATGTCGAACGTGACTTCGATCTGCGGCAGGCCGCGCGGAGAGGGCGGAATGCCTTCGAGGTTGAATTCGCCCAGGAGCTTGTTGGAGCCCGCCATCTGATGTTCGCCCTGGAAGACCTTGATCGTCACCGCCGGCTGGTTGTCTTCCGCCGTGGAGAAGACCTGGGAGTGCTTCGTCGGGATCGTGGTGTTGCGCTTGATCATCGCCGTCATCACGCCGCCCAGCGTTTCAATGCCGAGGGTGAGCGGGGTGACGTCCAAGAGCAGCACGTCGTGGCGAGCGCCGGTCAGAACCGAGCCCTGAATGGCGGCGCCGATCGCAACCGCTTCGTCGGGGTTCACGTCCTTGCGGGGCTCCTTGCCGAAGAATTCGCGCACCACTTCCTGCACGCGGGGCATGCGGGACTGGCCGCCCACGAGAATCACGTCGGAGATGTCGGAGACGGAAGCCTTCGCATCCGCCAAGGCCTTGCGCACGGGCTCGATCGTGCGCTGAACGAGGTCCTCGACGAGGCTTTCGAACTTGGCGCGCGTGATCGTGATGTTCATGTGCTTCGGGCCCGTCGCATCCGCCGTGATGTAGGGAAGGTTCACTTCCGTTTCCTGACGGTTGGAGAGCTCGATCTTCGCCTTTTCCGCGGCATCCTTCAAGCGCTGCAGGGCGAGCACGTCCTTCGAAAGGTCGCACCCCGTGTCCTTCTTGAATTCATCCATCAGGTACGTCATCAGGCGATGGTCGAAGTCTTCGCCGCCCAGGAACGTGTCGCCGTTCGTGGAGAGCACTTCAAACTGCTTGTCGCCGTCCACGTTGGCGATGTCGATCACCGAAATATCGAACGTGCCGCCGCCCAAGTCGTACACCGCGATCTTGCGATCGGCCGTGCCGGCCTTGTCAAGACCGAAGGCAAGCGCCGCAGCCGTCGGTTCGTTGATGATGCGCTTCACGTCGAGGCCCGCGATGCGGCCGGCGTCTTTGGTCGCCTGGCGCTGGCTGTCGTTGAAGTACGCCGGCACCGTGATCACAGCTTCCGTCACGGGTTCGCCGAGGTAGTCTTCTGCCGTCTTCTTCATCTTGCGGAGCACTTCAGCAGACACCTGCTGCGGCGCGAGCTTCTTGTCGCCCTGAACCTGAACCCAGGCGTCGCCGTTGTCAGCCTTCACGATGGAGAAGGGCACGCGGGAGATGTCCTTCTGGACTTCCGCGTCTTCGTAGCGACGGCCGATGAGGCGCTTCACCGCAAAGAGCGTGTTCTTGGGATTGGTGATGGCCTGACGCTTGGCGGGAGCGCCGACAACGATTTCACCCTTGTCAAGGTAGGCGATGATGGAAGGCGTGGTGCGGGCGCCTTCCGAATTTTCGATCACGCGAACCTTGTCGCCTTCCATGATGGCAACGGCCGAATTGGTGGTACCAAGGTCAATGCCGATAATCTTTGACATCTGTCTAACTTCCTTCTTCATCGGCAGAACGCTCGACAAGCATTCCGCACACGGTTGAAACCCGATGCCGCCGGAGCCCTTCTACGCTAGGCCCGCCGGCTGATACCCCCTATATGGGGACGGGGGTTTCTTTTTCAACTGCTTCGTTTAAATTTTTTTGAACGCCGGCCTCATGCCCGTGCTTCGGCATGAAAAAAAAGCGGCCGGAACCCAAAGCTCCAAGCCGCTTTTTTCTGAACAGCCAACGCGATCAGCCCTGCACCACGCTCACCATCGCCGGACGCAGCACGCGCTCGCAAATGAGCCAGCCGCGCTGGAAGACTTCCGCCACGTGTCCCGCTTCACGGCCTTCGGCCGCGGGCACCATGGCGATCGCCTGCTGGGTGTTGGGGTCGAACTTCTCGTTCTTCGGATCGATCGCCTTCATGCCGCTCACTTCAAGCGCATGCATGAGCTGGCGGTAGGTCGCCTGAATGCCGTCCTTCATGGGACCTTCGGCTTCGGTTGCGACTTCGATCGCCTTCTCAAGACTGTCCACCACCGGCAACAGGTTCTGCGCAAACTTCTCGATGCTGAACTTCTGCGCCTTCTGCACGTCTTCAGCGCAGCGGCGGCGAACGTTCTCCATCTCGGCCACGGCGCGAACATAGAGGTCGTAATTTTCTGCTGCGCGGGCATTGGCGGCCTCAACCATCGCCGCCAGATCCGCAGAGCTTTCCGCCGCAGCGGCTTCGGCCTTTTCGCCGCTCTCGCAGCCGCAGGCTTTTTCTTCACAGGCGCAGGGCGATTCCTTGTCGCCGCCGCAACCGCAGCAGCACGCCTCCCCCTCGGCCTTGTCGGCCACCTCAGCAGCCTGAGCCGCCGCCTTCAATGCCTCGGCCGCCTTGTCGGCGCCAGCGAGATTCTGTTCGTTCATGTCGGCCATTTGGTCAAACTCCGCCAAAAAAGTTAGGTGTCTTTCATGTGGGGGCAGCCGTCCGCTTTTTCAAGTCCGGCCTCCCTTTTGCGCTACTCGGCGCCCGCCTTCTGCAGCGCGCCGCGCACGATGGCGGCATACGCCTTCGCCGCACGCTCGCCGTCATTCAACGCCGGAATATAGCGAAACTCCTTGCCGCCTGACGTGAGGTACGCCGCCTTCAGATCGGTTGCAATTTCTTCAATCGTTTCCAGACAGTCCGCGGCAAACCCCGGGCAAATCACGTCAAGGCGCTCAATGCCCTCCTTGGCAAAACGTTCAGTGACGTCCACCACAGCGGGCTTCAGCCACTCGCCGCGCCCGAACTTCGACTGAAAGGCAAGGCTCCAGGCTTCATCGCGAAGTCCCAGGCGCTCCGCGATGAGGCGAGCCGTCTCGCGGCACTCTTTTTCGTAGGGAGACCCTTTGTCAACGCTTGCCTGCGGGATGCCGTGAAAGCTGAAAAGAAGCCGTCCCTTCCCGGTGAGAAAACCCTGGGCATCCCAATGAAGGCGGATGTTCTCCGCCAGCGCCTCGATGTAGTCAGGATGGTTGTAGTAGCTTTCGATTCGAACGACGTCGCCCTTCCAGCCCGTCTTCTTGAGGACTTCGTCCACGACGTCATAGACCGCGGCCGTAGTCTGCGTGGCGTACTGCGCGAACATCGGCAGCACCACGAGGCGCTGAAATCCCTCTTCCTTGAGAATCTTGGGAAGAAGGTCCGCCACGCGGTTCGTGCCGTAGCGCATGCCCCAGATCACGACGTAGTCGTCACCCAGCGCCTTCTGCAGCGCCCCAGCGCACCGGCGGGTGACGGACACCAGAGGGGATCCTTCCTCCGTCCACACCGTGCGATAGCGCTCAGCGGAAGCTTCGGCGCGCTTGGGGAGCACCAGTCCGTGAAGAATCGGCCACCAGATGACCCTCGGAAGTTCCACCACACGCTTGTCGCCCAGAAATTCCGAGAGGTAGCGCTTCAAGGCGTCCGCCGTCGGCTCTGCCGGCGAACCAGTATTTACCATAAGAACCAGCGTCTCTGAACGGGGGGCAGTCATGGTTTTCTCTCCTCAGCTGGTGGGATTGGAATGGATCATGTTAACCAAAAACGGCCGCAAAAGCGGCCATTTCTGCTTTGAACGGGGCGAAATGCTACGACCCGCCTCTTAACAAGAGCTTTCCTCAGGAGCGAGCCGGCGCCCCCTGCAGCGACCCCGTGCGCGCCATGCGCCACATGATGATGAGAATGGCCGCAAGAACGCTCATTTCAAACTTGCCCAACACCTGCCCCACGATGTAGTCGAGGCTGCCGAAGGCGAGCGTCAGAAAGAGCATGGAGTCCACGACCGATCCCGCAAAGCCCGAAGCCACGATGGCCCACGCGGGAAAGCGCTTTCTCAAGGGGGTGTAGACGATGAGGTCCGCTGTTTCCGAAAAGAGGAAGGCGACGGCAGACGCGATGACGAGATTGGGCTCGCTCACAAAGCCCGACAAGATCGTGCCTGCGATGATGCTGTAAAAAGCCCAGCGGGTGCCGAGAAAATGATGCACGCCGTCGCGAAGAACGAGCGCGAGCCCCGCCAGAAGCACGGCCGACGGCGCCATGATGCCGGGCCACACCGGCACGAGGCAGGGACCGTTTTCGGAACAGACGAGCCCCACGTTCATGACGACCCAGTTGCTCAACGGAATGGTGAGGATGAAAAGAAGGCCGAAGATCCAGCCCTTGATGCGGTTCGATTCCGAACCCATTTCGCTCATATGCTGCATATGGCTTTGCTCCCGACCGCAGACGGTGCGATGAACCGAAGCAGTCTTGAAAGTTGATGGAAGGGGCGGATTCTAACGAACTCCGCCCCGCGTGAAAATCACCCGTAAGTATGGGCCGAAATGCCTCGCGACCGCACAAGCTCTGCGATGCGATCAAGCTCTTCCATGCTCGCCTTTCGCAAGGCCTTGTCGGGCGTGTCGCGCGCTACGGTGTAGATGTCCACGCCCGCGGGCGCGATGTCCGCCACCGTCTCCACCCAGGGGAGCACGTAGTCGTCCGTCGTGTTGTCCACGGATTGTCCCTGCCACGTTCCCTTCATGAACATCGTCTGAATGATGCAGCGACCGCCGCAGGCCTTCATGCGCTCGATGACGGTCGCAACGTCATAAGGGCAGTTGGGGCGGTCCACGAAACGGATGTAGTCGGGGTTCACCGTATCGAGCTTCAGGCACGCCTTGTCCAGGGCCTTCACTGCCTCAAAGACGCGGGGCTTCGTCAAATGAGTGGCGTTCGTCAAAAGGCACACTTTCGCCTGCGGAAAGTACTGATCGCGAAGCGCCTTCACATCCTCGCAGATCTCGTCAAAGTGCGGATGTGACGTGGGCTCGCCGTTGCCAGAAAAAGTGAGCGCATCAAGCACTTCACCCGCCGCCTTCATCGCAACGAGCCGCTTTTCCAATTCCGTTCGAACGAGCTCGCGCGAGGGCAGCGGCGACTTCGGCCGGAAATCTTCGTTGAAGCCGCACTCGCAGTAGATGCAGTCAAAGCTGCAGACCTTGCCGTCTTCGGGGAGCAGATTGACGCCGAGGCTTCTCCCCAGACGCCGGCTCTTCACAGGCCCGAACACGGGCGAGGGATAAATCACCGTAGCCATTTTTCTTCCTCACTCATTTCCAATGACATGCAGGTGGATGGATTCATCCGTGAGCCTCAGGCTTTTGGCAAGCGCCGGGCTCACCCAGACCTCCTTTTCGTCCCCTGAGAGGAGAAATGCCTGAATGTCCGGCCGGCGTGCGAGAAAGGCGAGCGACTTTTCCTTCCCCATCGCAAAGAGCGCCGTGCACCAGCCGTCCGCCTTCGCGCCGTCCGCGTCCACGATCGTGACTGAGCTGAACGCAAGCGGCACCGGGCGTCCTGTGACGCCGCTCAGAATGTGGCCATAGCGCTTGCCATCCTTCAATAGATAACGCTCGTAGTCACCCGATGTAATGACGGAGACGTCGCCTGCCGTTTCGATGACGGCGAGCATCTCGTTGCGCTCCTTCTTCGGATCCTGCACGCCGATGCGCCAGCGGCGGCCGTTTTCACCATCTCCCAAGAGCACGACATTGCCCCCGAGGTCAAGCACCGCGCGAATCGCGCCCGCCTTCTTGAGGTCATTCGCCAGCGCGGTGCCGATCCAGCCCTTGGCGATCGCTCCCAAGTCAACGTTCTGTCCCTCGCCAATCTTCACGCGGCAGCGCCCGGCATCGTCGGGCGTCACGTCCGTCTCAATCTTTCGCCAGTCAACCAGCTTTCGGGCGGCTTCAAGCGCCTCGTCCGTCGGCACGGCATCTCCGCCAAAGCCGATTCTCCACGCATTCACCACGGGACCGATCGTGGGATCAAACGCACCGTCCGACTCCCGGGCGATGGTCTTCGCAGTCGCCATGAGGGAAGCAATGCGGCAGTCCGTTGTTTGCCAAACGCCCGGATGCCGGTTCACCTCCTGCATAGGCCCGTCGCCGTGCACCGTAAAAAGCGTTTCGTAGTCGCTGATGAGATCGGCGTAGCGCTGCGTCAAGGCCGTCGCCGCCGATTCATCCGCCCCCGTGATCTCGCCGCGAATCAAGGTGCCCATGGCAAAGCCCAGGTAGGGCGCCTCCACTTCCGCCGCCATGGCGCCCCAGGACACCATCGCCAGCACGGCGCCCGCCAGGAAAGCCCATCGATTCTTCATCCGTCATCCCAAATTGAAAAATTATCGCCTTTGTCCCACAGACGATCAGCGCTCAAAACAAAATCTGCCGCTAGCCCCGTAAGGAACTGCGGCAGATTTCAGAACGTCATCAGCCAATGGCAGAAGCCCTCGGCTGTGCCTGACAGCTCCCGACGACTAAAGTCGCGGGGTTCCGAGTTACTTCAGAGCTTCTG
>CAVJBF010000023.1:22103-30064 GCA_963647785.1 Acutalibacteraceae bacterium | reverse complement strand
AAGCCATGGAGGACTCCGGTTGTTTTCGTAGTCTCCATTCTGATAATTTTTAAAAATTGGCCGTATGGGTTATGGGGAGCTTACGAAGCATCTTCTGCATCACGGGGCCCGCCCCCTTTAAAAGCGCCCCGAGTCGCGCGCCCTGGCTTGCTTCCGCCTTCGAGTAGCGCGTCATCGCCGCCACCATCGAGCGCTTGTCCATGTCGGGCATTTCAGCAAAGTAGTGCTTGAGCACTTCGCGCACGAGCTTCATGTCGCCGTTGGCGCCGGGGTTGCCGATGATTTGAACGAGCGACTTGTCCGCCATCTCCTGCGCCGTGAACGAGGGATTCTCCGCCACATCACCGAAAGCGGCGTCGATCATCTGGCCGATTTCCTGCTGCACCGACTCCATGCTGCCCGCAATCGCCTCGTCGATCGCCTTTTCATGCTGCCCGAAGAAGTCAAGCGAGAGCGCCACCTTCTCGCGGCTTTCCGGCTTGGAAAGGGTCTGGTCCTTTTCGGCAAGCGCCTGCAGATCCTCGTTCTTCTTGCCGTACTCCGTCTCAAGCACTTGGGCGAAGTCATGGTCAGAGATGTCTTCAATCGTGTCCGTGCCGAGGTTCTCGCGCATGCTGGCGTTGCGCTTGTCAATCTCCTCGAGCTCGCGGTTGAGAAATTCCGTCCGGCTCGCCGCCCCCTTGCCGTAGCGAGCCTGATGCTCGTTGAGAATGTCGCGATAGAACTTTTGAAGCCTCGGCGACAGCTCATCGATGTTGGGAAGCTTCTCCCTTGCCTTCTGCAGCCCGGTGAATTTTTCGGACTCCTCGAAGAACCGGCCGTTGAGATCGTCAAGCAGCGCGACAATGCGCTCCTTGATCTTCGGATCAACGTGCGCGAGCATGTCAGGCGCCGGTTCGCCGCGCAAGCGCTGCGCCCGGTTTTCCATCAACTGCCCCACCACGTCCGCATTGCGCTGCACCACGTCGCGAAGGCGCGTTCCGTTCACATGGCCGTCGGCGCCCAAGCTGCGGTCGTGCATCGCGGCATAGTCGCTTGAGAGCACCTCAGCCACGAAGTCGTGCACGGGCTGCAGCTCGGCGGGCGGCAGCGCATCACTTTCCTTCACCGAACGGTAGCCGTCGGCAAACTTCACGTCGCTCGTCTTCACTTCGGCGAGATTCTGCACGGCCAGCCGGGGCTCGACGCCGAGACCTTGCGGCTCGGCTGGTTGAAGCGCGTCGGCTTCCCGAGCCTGCGCCTTTTCAAACTGATCGTAGATCGACCGGCTCTCCACCGTCGTAAAGAGCCGCCCCGCCGCATTGCGGTTCACATAGCCGCGCACGTCCTCGGCCGAGGTCATCCTCCCCGCGAACACCTCGCGCATGATGTGCAGGCTCATCCCGGCTTCGAGAAAATCGCACTCCGCAGGGGCCATTTCAAAGCGCGTCGCGAGAAGCTCACGAGCGAGCGTGCGCAGGCGGTCCTTCGCCTCCCTCAACACCGTGACGTTCATGCCGCTGAGTTCAGCATTCTGTCCGAGCTGGCGGTCGGCCTGCTCCACATTGATTTTGTCCTCGACGTCTTCGATGTCTTCGGCGGCTTCAGCGTCTTCAGCCGATCCAAGGAAATTCGCCTTCACGCCGTCCTTGAGCTTCTGCGCCTTCTTTTCGAGCTCCACGAGATCGCGTTCATTGGCCGGCTGATTGCGCCCCCGATCGTCGGTGATGACCGCCTCGTAGGTCGAGAGGATCTGGTCCACGACGGGCTGGCCGTAGGCTTTCGGATGGTGCATCACGTCCATCTCGAAATTCTTCATCACGCTGCTCGAATCAAACGCCACCTTCTCTTTTTCAAACGCACTTCTTCGCTGTCCGGCTATCCCGTGAAAGCGCATCACCGCCCCGGCCTCGTGCGAATAGGAGAGCGTCACCCGCTCCTTGCCCATCAGAAACGAGGCCTTGTAGGGCCGCAGCTGCCGTTCAGCCGCGCGCAGCCCCGTCATGGCCTGATGAAAATTGAGCGCCGCCTGCGTGAGCTCCATGTGCTTGCGTTTCAAGCGCGAGCTGCGCGCGGCGTGAACGCCGATCACGATGCCGCCGATCACGCCTCCCGTCGCCACGGTGACGAGCCCCACAAGCAGCTTCTTGCCCCAGGACCACTTGTTCTTCTCGCGCGCCTGGGCAAGCGCCTCGATCGACTCGCCCACATTGTTCGCCACGCCGTTGACAAAACTCTGATGGATGAGCCCCATGTCCTTCTGATGAACCGGATCTACCATGACGATGCCTTTTTTGAATTTCTTCGAAATGAAAACGGGAGGGGCGGCCCTTTGCGGCCGCCTCCGACGGAATGCGGGCATTTTATCCTCACCTCGCGCCGACGTCCGCAGTTCACTTGCAACCGCTGTCAACCACCATGACGGATGGACGGCGATGAAACCTGGTCCGGTCAGGGCAAAAAGCCCAAGTGGTTTGAAGCCGCCATCGCTGCCGGCATCACCGCAGAAGACATGTTGATCAGGCCCGCCGCTTAACCCTGCCCTGCAAAAATTCGCCATTACATCCTACGAAATTTGTTCAAAATTCGTCGATCACACTGGCGAATTTTTACACTGGACAATGAAAACCTCCGCTCTCCGAAGTCAAGGAGGTTGCGGGTTTCCTTTTGCCGCCTATCGGGCCGGCGCCCAAATCTTCATCAGATCGCGCGGTGACACCACTTGTATTTCGCACCCAGGATACGCCGCCATGAACTCTTCCCCGGGTTTCGCTTTGGTCTTCGGATTCACCTTACATTCGAACGCCTTCATCACGCCGTCCGTGACTTCGATGAAATCCAATTCGTGGGGCGTACGCCCCGTGGTTCGCCAGAAATAGAGTTGCGAAAAGTCCTGCCGCGTGTCATGCAACTTCACGCGTTCCATGAAGAAGAAGTTCTCCCACAACGCCCCGGCATCGTCTCGGGCAGACATGGGCGAGAAATTCCCGATGATGGCGTTGCGAATACCGTTGTCGCAGAAATAGACCTTCTTGCCTTTCTTCAGTTCGTTGCTCAAATTGCGCGAGAACGAACCACACACCTTGACGATGAAACACTGCTCCAGGAGCGTGATGTAGTCCATGACCGTCGTCTTGTTCAGTCCAGTATCGCGGGCCAGTCCTTCATAGCTCACTTCCGACCCTACATTGAAGGCAAGAAGCCTCACCAGGTGCTCGAATTTCGTGTTGTGACGAATTCCGGACAGCGCAAAAAGATCCTTGAACAAAATCCCGTCCACATAGTCCTGCAACGTCATACGGGCGTCTTCCGGAGACGTGACGATGCTGGGATACAACCCATAGACCATCAGCTGATCAATCTTCTGGCTCACCTCGCCCCAGCCACGGTCCGCCGCGAGCTCCGTAATAGACAGCGGCCACATCTGCCGCATGACAAGCCGACCAACTGCCGATTCCTTCACGCCCTGAGCAAGATCGAGCGACGATGACCCGGTCACGAAAATCCTCGTCGGCTTCGTTTCTATCTCATTGGCATCGACCAACCGCTTCAGGGCAAGCCCAATGTTGGGAAACCGCTGCGCCTCGTCAATCACCAAGGTGTCTGCCTGATGCAAAACCGTCAGCACGTCCCCCGCCGACCGTAAATCCAGACGATCAATGTCCTCCGGGTTGTCCCCGTTGTACCAACTGACAGTCGTTCCCTTGGCGATCTCCCGCAAAAGGGTAGTCTTGCCGACTCGACGAGGTCCAAAGACCACGACCGCTTTCGGCGGCGTTTGCTTTTCCACGAGGGGCTGCAGTTCGCGATTGATGAGTGCCACCATGTAATAATTCTCCATTACGTTCATCGAATTTTAGCCAATTTTCGTACAGTGTACTGGCGAATTTTTACACGATCCAAAAGAAAACCCCGCTCTCCGAAGCCGAAGCCAAAGAGTTTGCGGAGTTTTCTATGGGCAGAGATGCCCGAACTATTTTTCATGGAACGCTTGAACCAAAAGGCGAGAACTGCTCCTTAACAAATCTTTGCGAAAGCGTCCGCAAAGCGCTCGTCGCCGCACCTTCCCATCAACAGCGTGCCTGCCGCAGATCAGCGTTTTTTCACGGGTAAAATCCGAAATTTTCTCATCGTATAATGCTTGAAGCTTGTCTTTCACCCGACCCAATTTTGAAAGCCCCCATGTCCAAGCCAGCAGAACTCAAAGTCAATCCTTACGGCTTTGCCACCTTTCCGACTTTTCGCGTGGAAAACTACGCCTACGTTGACAAGACCCGATTCATCGAAGCTCTGGAGCGCTCCGAAACCAAGACGCCTTTCTTCGTCCGTCCGCGCCGGTTTGGCAAGACGCTCTTCACACAAACCTTGAAGGCCTACTACGACATTGCCGCCGCAGAAAACTTTGACACTTGCTTCGCCGGCACCTACATCGCCCGACACAAGACACCGCTTGCCAGCCAGTTTTATGTGCTCAGTCTCGACTTTTCGGGCATCTCTCCGGATCGCCATGTGAGCGGCATGGTCAATGCCGTCAAGCGCGGCATCAGCAATTTCTGCAAGCGCTATCCGCTGCCTGCCGGACAGGCCATCTGCCGCCGCGACTATGCCAGCGCCGTTGACATCCTTAATGACTTTTTCATGGAGTTCAACATTGCCTTTGCCGGGAAGATCTATCTCATCATCGATGAATACGACCAGTTCGCCAATGACATTCTGGCTCGGGACGTCAATGTCTTTTCGGATCTGACGTCCGCGGGCGGCGCCATCAAAGCGTTCTACAGTTTTTTAAAGAGCTGTCTCACAGACATCGATGACCCGCTCACGCGCCTCTTCATCACCGGCGTAACCTCCATCTCGCTCGATTCGCTCACCTCGGGCTTCAACATCGCTGGCGACATTACGTCGAGACCCGCCTTTGCTTCGCTCGCAGGCTTTGCTGAAGATGACCTGCGCCGGCTGATTCCACAAATCCTCAACCTGTCTGACATTGATCTCACGCTGGACGAGATCGTGCAGCGAATGAAAGACTGGTACAACGGCTACCGCTTCAGCTCCAAAAGCGACGAAACCGTCTTCAATTCGTCGATGTGCCTCTACTACCTCAACTACTGGAGAAACTACGGCTGCGAGCCACAGGTGATGCTTGATCCTGCTGTTGCCTCCGATCTTTCAAAAATTCACGCCATTTTGCAACTAGGCGAAAGAACTGACGTCGAAGCCATTGTCCGCGACGCGATTGCCCGAAAGCCGCTCGCCTTTGCGTCGCAGCCTTCCATCCTCTCGCTCAAGCTCGATCATCGCCTGCATCGCGACGGCCTTCTGACGGCGCTCTTTTACTTCGGCTACCTCACCTACGCGCCGGGAAGCGAGTCAAAGCTCGTCATTCCCAATCGCGCCATGGCGCAGCAGTTCTTTGACATCTACTTCAGTTTTTTGCGCGAGCTGCCCCGCTGGATTCCTTCCGAGCGAACCCAATTCGCCGATGAAATCAAGGCGCTCGGCGCCGGCGACCCTCAGCCGCTCGCCCGGGCCGCCGCCAACTGGCTCGCCGAGCACAACGGCCCGCACAAGCACCTCAATCTTTGCGAAGGCGACTTTCAGACCTCGCTTCTGCACATCGCCAACTACGCCACCGAGTATGTATCCGTCGGCGAGGCGGCGATTGCAAGCGCATTTGGCGGCGTCGCCGACGCCCTGCTCACGCACCGCCGCGGCGGCCCCTCCTACCTCTTTGAACTGAAATACCTCTCTCAAGCAAATGCCAAGGCGCATCCTGAAAGCGTCCAAAAAGCGCTCGCACAGGCAAAGGCCCAGCTGCAGAGGTACATCAACGGCGCCAACATTCGCTCCATTCCGCAGCTGCTGCCAGTTGCCGTCGTCTACGTCGGCATGCGCCTTGAAGCGATCGACGTCCTCTGACGCCATCGACCGCCGCACGAGTTCCTCATTTCAAGCCGAAGATCGCGTGCAGCTTCTGGATGTCAAAAAGTCGATCCGCGGGCTCTGGCGCTGTACGCACGCAAAAAAAGACCCCGATCCGAAGACCGAGGTCACAAGCGATGAGGAGAAGGGCGCCAAAGCCGAGAGAAATGGCCCCGGCGCCCGATGTTCGCGAAAGTCGTTACTTCGCGAGCGTCTTCAGGTACGCATCGGCGCTCTGGCCCGCGATGCGGCCGAAGGTCATGATGTCGGCCTGCGCATTGCCGCCCAGACGATTGCCGCCGTGAACGCCCCCGGTGACTTCACCCGCAGCGAAAAGCCCGGGGATCGCCTTGCCGTTCTTCGCGAGCACTTCCGCCTTGGTGTCGATCTTCACGCCGCCCATCGTGTGGTGCACGGAGGGCTGGACCTTGACAGCATAAAAAGGCGCGGTCTCCAAAGCCTGCGGCATGCTGGGGCGCGCAAAGGCCGAGTCCTTCCCCGCCTTCTGGTCCGCCGCATACTGCGTCATCGTCGCCTTGAAGGCGTCCGCCGGAACGTTCATCGCAGCAGCAAGTTCTTCCAAGGTGTTTCCCTGCACCGTCAGCTTTTGCTGGATGTAGCCGCGCACGAGCTTCGCGCCTTCGGCAACCTTCGCGTCCCAGACAATCCACGCAAACTTCCCGGGCTGGGCGAGCTCGGCCTTGCTCACCACATCGCGGGTGAGCAGTTCGTTCGTGAAGCGCTTGCCGTTCTGATTGATCAGAACCGCACCGTCGCCGCGCACGGACTCGGAAATGAGAATGCCCGTGGGCGTAGCCGTGGGATGCGCCTGAATCTCGCGCATGTCAACAAAGGCCGCGCCCGCGCGCTCGGCCAAGGTGATGCCGTCGCCCGTGGCGCCCGGATGGTTCGTGGTGGAGTAGCCCGCCAAGTCGGGACGGAACTTCGCCACCATCTTGTTGTTGGCTCCGAAGCCGCCGGCGGCGAGCACCACGGCCTTCGTCGTAATGGTGGACACCTTGCCTTCGTCGTCCTTCACCTTGACGCCCATGACGGCGCCCTTCTTGTCGCGAAGAATGCGGACGGCTTCGTTTTCGGTGCGGATGTCAATGTGGCGCTCTTCCGCAGCCTTTGCAAGGGTGCGCATCACCTCGGGGCCGATCGCGCTGCCGTCATGCGGACGATGAGCGCGGTTGTACTTCGCGCCGCCCGCGCGGCCCACGAGCGACAAGTCGCCCCCCAAGCCCACAAACCAAGCGACCGAGTCCTTCGCGTGCGCCGTCATCGTGTGCACAAGCTGCGGATCATTCTTGTAGTGGCCGCCCTTCATGGTGTCCACGAAGAACTGATCCACCGTGTCGGGAATGCCCGCCTTCTTCTGCTGTTCGGTTTCTGCCGCATTGAGGCCGCCCTCGGCGCGGTTCGTGTTGCCGCCGATGTAGGGCATCTTTTCAAGCACGACGACCTTGCGGCCCAGGTCCGTGAGGGTCACCGCGGCCGAGAGGCCTGCGCCGCCCGAGCCGATCACCACCGCATCCACGGTCTCCGCATGCACGGCGACTGCCATCAAAACCGCAGCCGCTGCGGCCGCAAGCTTCACTGTCTTCATCATGTTTTCTCTCCGTTGATGTCGTCAGGCAATGTCTGACGACGGGTTTTCAAGGGGGCCCTGAGAGAGTCGCTCATCGATCCCCCTGCTGCGTGCCTTACTTTACCTGGCGCCGCTACGTACGTACCGCGTAGATTCGCAAACATTTCGCAAATAGGCGCAGCGCCAGCTTGTCTGACCGCACAAGCTTCCGGCGCCTCGCGAGGACGCAATGGCACGGAAACTTTTTCGTTACAATGGAATAACGGAATGAATGATCAGCAAGCGGCATCTGCCGATTGTAAATTGACGGATCTTTTCCCTGCCTTTTTTTGCCATGTCCACCTCATCAAAACTAAAATTTACTCCTTATGGGAACGCTAACTTTGCCAACATCCGGCAAAGAAATCTGGCTTACGTGGACAAGACCCGGTTCATCGAAGCACTGGAAAATTGCGGCGCGGACTATCCC
>CAVJBF010000023.1:0-22093 GCA_963647785.1 Acutalibacteraceae bacterium | reverse complement strand
CTATCCCTTCATCGTTCGTCCACGACGCTTCGGAAAGACGCTTTCCACGAACATGCTTGAGGCATATTACGACGAAGCCGATGCGGATCAGTTTGAACGAAATTTTGCCGGCACCTACATCGGCGAGCACAGAACGCCGCTTGCCAGTCAGTTCCATGTTCTTCATCTGGACTTTTCCGGCATTGCCTCCAATGACCCACTGGCTCTGACCAAGGCCTTTCAAGCCTCCGTTCTGGCCTCCCTCCGAATTTTCTTTGGCCGGCACCCGCATCCCCGCCAAGACTTGATTCTTGGCGGCGTCTACGACAGCGCCGCAACACTCATTGAGGCCTTCTTTTCACTTCTCACCGTCGACTCCCCGCGCAAGCTCTACGTCATCATTGATGAGTACGACCAGTTTGCCAATGACGTGCTGGCTCAGAATCTGGATCACTTCAAGGCAATTACGTCTGCAGAAGGCTTTTTCAAAAATTTCTTCACGAAGCTCAAGGCCGCCACGGGAACCGTGGTAGATCGCATCTTCATCACGGGCGTGACATCGATTTCGCTCGACTCGCTGACGTCAGGCTTCAGCATTTCAACCAATTGCACCAGCTTCCCGGCATTTGCCGATCTCTACGGCTTTACAGAAACCGAGCTGCGAAGTCTTGTGCCGCAGGTGCTGGATCTTTCGCAATCGGACATTGATCTCGACACCCTGATTGCCCGCATGAAGGAATGGTACAACGGCTATCGCTTCAGTCCGCAGAGTGAGGCCGCGGTCTTCAACCCGACCATGTGTCTGAACTACCTGCTCTGCTGGCAGAACCTTGGGGAAGAACCGGAATCTTTCTTGGATCCCAATCTCGGTCAAGACCTCGACAAGATCGAGAAGATTCTTCGCCTGGGGGATGCTGACTTCGTGAAGTCCACCGTAGAGCGCGCCTTGCGCCGAGAACCGATTCCCTTCACAGGACAGCTGAAGACGCTGAACCTCAACCAGGAAACAAAGTTCGACGAATCGTCGCTCTTGTCAGCCATGTTCTACATGGGTTTTTTCACCTACGCTGCCGGCAAGAGCCGCGCGCTGGTGATTCCGAATCGCGCCATAAGCATTCAGTTCTTCGAGTACTTCCTCAAACACATCCTGAAGGCTGACCAATATTCCTTCATCGCGCCCGACTTCGTCCAAGCCCTGCAAGCCTTGGCTGACGGCGATCCGAAGCCGTTCTTTGACGTCACCTGCAGTCGATTCAAGAAATCCAGCGGCCTGCACTCGCACGCCCACTTGAAGGAAAGCGACTTTCAGACGCTTCTCATCGGCTCGCTCAACTTCACAAACGCCTTCACTGTCACCAGCGAAGTCGAAGTCCGCGGCGAGGAAAAAGGCTACATCGACATTCTGGCGACACCCATGGCAGACAGTTCTGCCAAGACCGCGTACCTCATTGAGGTGAAGCACCTTCCCTTGAAGGATGACTCGCCCGAAGCCCGAGAAAAAGCGCTTTCGGCCGCCCGCGCCCAGATCAGCCGCTATGAGCAGGGGGACAACGTGAAGCGCCTGCCGCAGATAAAGCGCATCATCGCGCTCTTCGTCGGGCTGAAGCTCGAAACGCTTGTAATCTACTGAGAAAAAATCCGACGACGCAAAGGAATCGCAATCTTCTCCTGGTCGATTCAGCAGAACCGAAGTACCTTGATCGTCGGACCGACGAACACGACAGCCGCCTTCTTCAAGCCCGGCAGCCGCTTGATGTTTTCTGCCTCAGCGTATGACGCGAGCTGCGCACAAGCCTCTTCAAGCTTTCTTTGAACTACCGCCTCCGTCCCCTTCTCCTGCGTGAGATGCTTCACCTCTAGAAGGAAGGAATGCTTGTTGCCGGAGTCTCGCGTTGGTCGAATCAGCACGTCCGTGAAGCCGATTCCGAGCGCTTCCTCTTCTGCCACCGCCTTGAAGCCGCGCAAAGCCCGCGCAGCCCCCAGCATGAAGTACTGGATCGGCGCCTCTGCAAGCTGCAGCCGGCTGTGCAGTCCCGCATTCTGCTGCAGCGTCTTTTCCACCAGCCGAAGAAACGGCATCAAGTCGCCCGCGCCCATCGCCTCGCCCGCCCGTTGAAGCGCCTGCGCTTCAAAATCCACCTCTTGACCCAACCCGGACAGATACTTGAAGTAGTAGCCAAAGAACTGCTCGAGCATCGTCTTGTTCGGACAGGCGAGCGCCTTCTCTTCGCCCGGCGCAAATGTCAGATAGCCAAAGAAAAAAAGCGTGGTGAGGACGCCTTGATTGTTGAGGCCATCTTGCTGATTGAGATTGATGATTTTGCTGAGGCTCGCGTACGGCACGGTTCGGCCTCGCAGACAGCGCTCGACCACGGTCCGCACAAACCCCGGATCGCCCAGTGAGAGAATGCCATGAATTTTTGACAAATCCACCGCCACCGAAGCGTCCATGAGATCGTCGCCATCGGGCTCCTCGCCATGATCCCTCACAAACCGCAGGTATGCCATGCACATCGACGTATGGCAAAGCGAACGTGCCGCCTTCGGATCAAAGCGATAGCCGTTGTAAAGCTCCTTCATGCGGCAAAAGAGATCCTCCGGCGTCCGGCCCAGCGCCTCGCAGTCGACGGTCTCCCGAATAGTCTGGCGAAGCTCGTCGTCCGTGAGGCCAAAGGCTTGCGCAAGAAGCGGGTGCGTCGAATAGTTCGTCGCAATGCTGAAGCCCGACGTCATGGAATCAAGCGAAATGGACGTCACGCCGGTGAGATAGATGCGCGGGAAGATCTTGTCGGCATACTTTTTGACAACGGTATAGAAATTCTTCAAGAAACCCTGAACCGACGTAATCTCACAAAAGAGCTTCGGGTCCGCCGACAGCACTTCATTGGCAAACTGGTCGTACTCATCGACAAGGAGCATCACGCGGTTGCCAAGCTCCGTCTGGAACCGCTGGCAAAAGCCCGTCATCCAGTCCGCGGGCGACGTATAAGGACGCTGAAGAAACTCCTCCCGTCCCGCAATTTGATACCGAAGAAGAAAGTTCTCAAATGAAGACTTCACTTCCGTCATGAAGTGATCAACGAGATTCGTCCGGTCAAGGCCGGAGAAGTCAAAGTGCAGTATGTAATACTGGCCTTGCAAATCCGTGCGATGTTCGTGGATGTAGGTGCCTTGAAAATTCCGGTCAAAGTCCTCCGCCTGAGCCCGGTCATAGTACGACTCAAGCATCGACATGAAAAGCGACTTCCCAAAGCGTCGCGGGCGCAGCACGACGGGATAGGTCGAATCCAGAGACTCCAGCACTGGAATAAATCGGGTTTTGTCCACGTAGACATACGGCCCTCTGCGCAGCGAGGAATACACGGCCTTGCCCACGGGGAGGCGCTTCTTCTGCGGAAAATCGGCTTTCATGGCACCTGCGGAAATTGCAACAACGGAAAGAAACTCTCGCAGATTCTATCGCACTAGCCGCTTTCCAACTCAGCCAGTCATGGACGACTGCCTCAACCGCCGCCCGAACGAACAAATCGGGCCTGGAAGCTTCAAAAAGCCGCCAGACCCGATTCAATAGGATTACCTCTAAAGAAGTATGTTCGCCTATTCCTCGATGACCGCCACCGCGTCCATCAAAAAGAGGGCGCCCTTGGGCATCGCCACGGGCTGGTTGCAAGTGCGGGCCGGGTGCTGCGTGCCGTGCAGGTAGCGGCGCATCAAGTCGTTCATGCGGTCAAAGTCCGCCATGTCGTGCAAGTAGATGTTGAACTTCACCACGTCTTTCAAGCTCGCGCCCGCCGCGCGCAGAACTTCCTGCAGGTTGCAAAAGGTCTGCAGCATCTGAGCCTCCAGGCCTTCGACGAGCTTTCCGGTCTTGGGGTCGACGCCGAGCTGCCCCGACGTGAAGACGAGATTGCCCACGCGGATGGCCTGGTTGTAGGGTCCGATGGCGGCCATGGCCTTCGGCGTATTGACGATCGTATGCATTTCTCTTTCCTCTTGTTTTGCCGCGCTGCCGGATCGGCGTCCGGGCGACAGCATTTTTAAAACCGCAGCCGGCTGATTACCCCATTGGAGGTATCTCCGTGCCTTTTCTCCGATTCTGACATAGTTCCGGCTAATCCGAAAGAGGTAGTCCGAACGAATCAGACAAAACGTGACTTAAGGACAACAGGGGGCGTCGCGCTTAACAAATGGCAACGCAAGTCCGTCCGACCTGGGCATAATCCCGTCAGAAAAAGTCAGAAGGAGACAGCCATGCGGCTCTTGGGCGCCATCGCGGGCGACATGCTCGGCAGCTCGTACGAATTCAACAACTTCACCGGGGAAGCGAAGAACTTGAAGTTCTTTCCCAAAGGTTCCTTTGCGACCGACGACTCGATTCTGACCTGCGCCGTGGCGGACGCGCTCCTCGCGGCTCGAACGAGCGCCGGCGACATTGACGAGGCGGCCTTCTCAGGCCTTCTGCCTGAGCGGCTCCGGCGCTTTGCGCTTGCCCATCCCGAAGGCGGCTACGGCGGCCGGTTCCTCGCATGGCTGCAAAGGCCCGGCGCCCCCGCCTACCGCAGTCTCGGAAACGGCTCGGCAATGCGGGTTTCACCGTGCCTCTGGGCCGCCCGGGACGAAGCGCAGGCCCTGCGGCTTGCCAAGCTCTCGGCGATGCCCACGCACGATCATCCGCTGGGCGTTCTGGGAGCGCAAGCGACCGTCTGGGCCGCCCGGCGCTTTTCCGAAGGCGCAGCGGGCCGCGACCGGATCAAAAAGGAATGGCCGGCGAAGTTCGGAAAACTGGGCGCGCTTCCCGACATCGAACGCCTTGCCGCTCCCATCGATTTTGATGCAACCTGCCCGGGCACCGTGC
Organism: Acutalibacteraceae bacterium; assembly: GCA_963647785.1. GTDB lineage: Bacteria > Pseudomonadota > Gammaproteobacteria > Burkholderiales > Burkholderiaceae_F > Duodenibacillus. The sequence continues at coordinate 17,259 of CAVJBF010000023.1, read as the reverse complement.
CGCTCGCGGCATCGATCGCGCTTGCGACAAACGGCTGGGAAGACGCCGTGCGGCTCGCGGTCGCGCTGGGCGGCGACTGCGACACCACGGCCGCCATTGCGGGATCGATTGCTTCCGGCGGCTCGCCCGTGCCGGAAGCTGTCCAGAGTGCGGCGCTCGCCCTTCTGGCAAAGGACCTGCGGCGCGTCGTCGAAGCCTTTGAAGCGGTTTTCGGCGCATAGACCAGCCGGCCGTTGAGGGTCGCCCGGACGGCCGCCGCGCTTTCTGGCTTTGTCCGCAAAAAAGCGTCGATCCCCTGACCTCGCCCAAGCCGCCGTGCGGCGCCGGGCCAAGGCTTCGCTTTTAGCGACAGCGCCCGCAAAAAAGAATCGTCACAACATTGGGCGCTTCTGCGGCTGCTCACGCCAGACCGCCAGCAGCGCCGCCTTCACCTTTTCGGCGTCCACGGGCTTGGCGACATGGCCGTTCATGCCGGCCTTCGCGGCGTTCTGCCGGTCTTCCTCAAAGGCGTTGGCGGTCATGGCGATGATGGGAACGCCGGCCTTTTTCGCATCCGCCAACGCCCGCACGGCCCGCGCCGCCTCGTAGCCGTCCATGACAGGCATCTGAATGTCCATCAAGACGGCGTCGTAGCGGCCCGCGGGCTCCGCATCGAGCCGCTGCACGCACTGCCGGCCGTCTGCGACGCGGTCCGCTGCAAGCCCCAGCTTCTCGAGAATGAAGAGCGCGATCTCCGCGTTGAGATCATTGTCTTCCGCAAGCAGCACGCGCCGTCCGCTGAGCGCCTCGCCTGCCTCCTCTGCTGGCGCCGGCTCCGCTTCAGGCGCCTGCACCGCTGTCTCGGCCATCGGATGATCGAGCGTCACCACAAAGCGGCTGCCGCGCCCGGGAACACTTTCCACCGTGATTTCGCCCTTCATCATGTCCACGAGCTTTTTCACGATCGCCATGCCGAGCCCCGTGCCCGCAACGCGCCCCGCGGTGGTGTTTCGCTCGCGGGTGAACGGCTCGAAGATCGTCGGCAGGAATTCCGGACTGATGCCGATTCCGGTGTCGATCACCTCGGTGCGAACCCGCACGAAGCCCGGCCGCTCGCAGGCGAGCTCCTCGCAACGAATGGTGACGGAGCCGCCCGCGGGCGTGAACTTCACGGCGTTGCTCACGAGATTTGTGAGAATCTCCCGTATCTTCGTCGCGTCGCATCGCACGCTGCGTCGCTCGACGAGGCATTCGTGCGTGAGCGCGACGCCCTTTTTCTGCGCCTCCACTTCGAAGACGCCCGCGATCTCGCCGATGATGCTGCCGACGCAATCCTCGGTTTCATCGAGCTCCATCTTGCCGCTTTCGATCCTCGCCATGTCAAGCACGTTGTTGATGATGGAAAGCAGGAGGTTTCCCGACTGCTCCATCTTCGCCTGATACCCAAGAAGCTTCGGGTCGGTGAGTCCCTCCTTGATCATCTTTGAAAATCCAAGGAGCGCATTCATCGGCGTGCGGATGTCGTGGCTCATGTTAAAGAGAAAGGACGTCTTCGCGTCGTTCGCCTCGCGCGCGGCGCGCACCGCGGCCGCCAGCTGCCGGTTGAGTTCAGAGGCCTGGCGCGCGGCGTTCCGAGCCTTCGCAAGGAGCCACGCAAAGACAGCGAGCACGGCGAAAACGATCGCGATCGTCACAGCCGCGACGGGCCCAAGGTTCGTCCGCAGGTAGTCCATCGTCGTCACATGACGAGCTGCGCTCTCGTACATGGAAAGCGCGCCCGACAAAGTCGACGCCGACACCGGCTGCAGAGTCTTGTTCAAAATCATCAGGAGCGTCGTCTGGCCGCGCATGACGGCCATCACGGCGTCGCCTGACTCCGTGAGAAAGACGCTTCGCAGCCTCGCGTCATGCTCGTGCGCGCTGATCGTCTGGCCCGACGGCACGACAAAGCAGTCCGCCCGGCCGGACAGCACCGCCTTTTTGGCCTCTTCGGCCGTCGCCACGTCGACGATCGTCCAGTTCGGATGCCTGTAGGCGATGTGCCAGCGCACGAGAAGGTTTCCCGTCGGAACAGCGACGCGATTGTCCGCGGCCTCGATGAAGTAGTCCTGCGTGGTGACGGCGGCAAGCGTCATTGTGAGCAGCGTGTTGGAAAGCGCCAGGCCGTTCACTTCGGCGGCATAGGGGCTCGAGCTCACGTGAAAGACGGCGTCGATGCGCCCCGCCTTCAAGGCGGCAAGCTCCTCCTCGCGCGACGTGAAGCGCACGAGCTCGAAGGCGAGGCCCTGATTGGCAAACGCTCCGGTCGCAAGATTCACGTAGTCGTTGATGACGCCTTCGAGCCGACCTTCGTCGTTGGTGCGGGAAAACCCCGTCTCGCCCTCCATCCAGCCCAGGCGCACCGGTCCGTGGGCGGCGAGCCACGCCTTTTCCGCCGCGGAGAGCGTCGGCACGGCGACGGCGGAGAGGTAGCGCTGGTAGAGCTCGTCGGCGTAAAACGGACGGTCCCGCTCCATCTGGTGCATGGCGGCGTCCAGCGCGCGCTTCAGGTCCGGCCGGCGCTTGTTGACGACGAAGTAGATCTCGGAGCCGCCTGTGATCGCTATGGCGGAGAGTCCCGCCTCCACCCAGGCGGGCGTCTCGGTGGAGATGACGCAGTCAATTTCATGCGCTGCGACCAACGCCTTCGCCTCCTCAAAGCTCTTCACATAGACGTAGTTCACCGCAATCCCGTGCTCCTTCTCCCACGCGCGGAACTGCTCGGTCTGGATGCTGTCCTTCAAGACCGCAAGACGCTTGCCGTTCAAGGTGGAGAGATCCGTCGTGGAGATGCCGGCGTTCACAAGGTCCGCATAGAGGTAGTAGCGCTCAAAGCCCATCGGAACCTCGGAGTAGAGCATGTCCTGAGCGCGCTCGGGCGTGTAGGAGACGGCGCCCATGATGTCGATGTCGCCCGAAGCGACAGCCTGCATCAGCTCCGACCAGCCGCCCTTCACATAGTCGTAGTCCCAGCCGGTGTAGCCAGCCATCGCCTGCAAGTATTCGTAGCCGTAGCCGCTTCTTTCGCCGTGGCGGCCCGTGATGTTGTAGGCGTCCTCGTACCAGCCGGAGCGGATCTTGTCCGCGGCGTCCGCCGGAAGCGCCGGAAAAAGCGCCGCAAGACCGGTCAGAAGGAGGGCGCAGGCAAGCAGAAGCCGGGCCCCTCGGGCGAAGCGATGTTTGGCAGGCATGACAAGTCTTCAGAGTGTGTTCTTTTATCGGCCGGCCTTCCGACCTGCTGGGCGTGAAGCCAGCTTTTTCAAACGCTGATTGTCGGCCATCCGAACCCAAGATGCAACCGCCCGAAGGCTACAGGAGCCACGGCGCGCGAAATCCGTCCGACAAAGGCGGCAAGAGACAAGCCATGTCCGCAATCGCCTGCAGCTGCGCCGCAAGAAACACCTCGTCACGTTCAAGCAGCGCCTCAATCACGTCCAGCCGGTCCGTCACCGCCACGGCCGGGCCGCCCGCGGCCCACCCGCACGCCAGGCCCGCCCCCGCGCAGAGGGCGTCCTGCCGCCTTGCCGGATCCCGGCGGCTCGCCTTCAAAACTTCCGCGTAGCGGCGCGCGAGATCGTCGCCCTCTTCGACGCGCCAGTGCGCGCCGCCCAAGGCGAATTGAGCGGCTTCGATTCTTCCCCAGCGCGCCACAAGGGCCCCTGAAGCGAGCCTCAGCGTGGCGCGGAGCTCGCAGACGCCGCCTCGGCACTGCTTTCGCACGGCAAGGAGCGACTCCACGCCCGTTCGCAGCGCAAGCAGCGGCGCGCCCTGCGGCTGGCTCAGGGCGGGCGCGGCAGCCGGGCGGTGCACTTCCAGCGCCCAGCGCCGCCCGTAGTGGCGCCAGCGGCCGGGAAGCGCCGCCATGAGCCGGGCCGCAAGCCAGAGAAGTCGGTAAAAGCACTCGTCCTTTCGGAGCGCCGCGATCGCCGCCTCCTTCTCCTTGAGCGCCGTCGTTCGATCCTCCGTCAGGCGGCGCCGCGCCGACACGAGGCCGTCCGGCCCCCAGAAGTCCGCGAGAAAGCGCGAAAGGTTCGCGGGCGTGAAGCCCTCCGCGACCGTCGCCGCAAGGTCCGCCGCCATGAGCTCCTCTCTTGCTTTCGTGATCTTGTCCAAGTTCGCAAGCGGCAGTCCCGCCGCAAGCCCCGCCGCAATGAGGTCCGTCTCCTTCGCCTGCAGCTCGGCGGGCTGGGCGCCCGGCATCCGCAGCACCCCGAGCGCCACGACGTCAACGCTGTTTTCCACGTGCTGCTGCTGACGCTGCGCAACGTCCACGGACTGTCCCACGTAAAAGCAATGGCCGCGCCTTGCCTGCACGTAGACCCCCGGCTCGCCGCGCACGGATTCCTCCAGCGTCTTCTGCTCTCCCTCGCGCCAGAGCCGCACGACGCCGCAGCGCGTCTCCCAGAAACGCCACCCCGCCTCCATGACGCGATCCGCCGCTTTCACCAGTTTTGCTTTCTTTTCAGTCATTTTCGCCTCTTCCGGATCAATGTGATCAAAATGCGCCTTCCGTATCAAAATTGTTACAAGCGCTTCCTTTCCGAGCCTCGTCCCAGTAGACTCTCAGAGCAAAAGCCGAGACCAGAGCGTCCCGGGGATTTGGGTTGATGAGCCAGAGACGAAGATGAAGCGACAGTTGTTCCCCGTGCGCCGGGCTGCGGCGCGTTTTTTGACCACCGTTCAAGCCTTTTTCCTTCACGCCGGGGGCGCCGCAGCCGCCCCGCTCCTTCGAGGCGCAAATCCTGCGGACGCCGCCGAGCCGCTTTCTCCGCTGCATGCCATTCACGAGCCTCTCGCTGCCTTCACAAGCGCCGACCAGTCCTCGGACGAGAGTTCGGACGACGCCCCGGCGCCCGCTGCCGTGATGGCGGACTTCAATTTCGGATCCGACGCCGCCCTTTCCCTCATGGACTGCTGCAGCGACCCGGCGTTCTGATAGCCGACGCCCGCGAGAAAGGCGTTCACCAAGGCGTAGTTCGTCGACGCGTTGTCCTGCCGGAAGGCTTCGCGGGCGACCAGAAGGAGTCCCCGACGAAAGGCGGTCTCTTCGGCTTGCGCGGCCTGCCGCCCCTCGATGGCGTCGGCCGTCTTTTCAAGCACCGCTTCCGTCATCGCCGCACCCGCAGGGCGCGCCTCGGCCGCCTGCCGGGCTTTTTCCGCCGCCGGCCGCACGGCCGATGCCGTCTGCTGCACGGTCTCCTGAAAGGCCAGGCGATCTGTGACGAGGCGATTTTGCATGCCTTCCACCGCGTCCGCCGCATGCCCGGCAGGGGACGCCAGGGCCCCGGCGCCGAAAGATTCGCCTGCGGCCGCCGCGCCCTCGCGAGCGAACTGATGGTCCGCCGCCAGCGCCGCGCGTCCCGGCCCCGCATTCAAGGCCCGCAGGGCGCCTTCAGCGGAGCCGAAGCGCCGCACCGCCTCGCGCATCAGGTCGGGCGACTCGTCCACCGTCGTCGCCACCCGTCCGGCACGGGATTGGCCCAGAGACGTCGTCGCAGACGCGGAGTCGGTGACCGAAGCCGAGCGATCGAAGGACGCCGTCTGCTGGCGCGAGAGGCTCTGCACGAAGTCTGCGGCCGTCTGCCGCACCGCGGCGTCCGAGTGTGTGGCGGCGATTCGCGCCGCCGCGTCCTTCACGATCTGCTGCGCCTCGCGGCTTTCCATCGTACCCGCGGCTGACGTGCGGCCCGTCGCCTGATCGATGAGGGTCTGTGCGTCGCTTGCCTGCACGGCGCCCCGGACGCCGACGGAGGGCATCCCCGGCGCCGCGGCCGCCGGAGCCTTCCCGGCCGTTTTTCCCGCAGACGACGTGAGGGCGGCGAGCGTCGCAGGCGTCGCCGCCGCGCCCGTCATCAGCGAGGGCGACCGCTCGCTCGCCGGATCTTCCGCCGTCCCTGCTACGGCCTGCGGCGTCCAAGGCGAAAGCCGCAGTCCCGCCGACCAGCTCCCTTGCGACTGCACCGTGGTGCCTTCGGTGACCTGGTCCATTCGCGCCCAGTCCGCCCCGTCGGTGACGGAGCGTCCGGCCGAAGACGACGCGGTCTGCGACCACGCGCCACCGTGGGAGAGGCTTTCCGTCACGGCTTCGTTCAGGGCGCGCGAGAAGGCGCGGCGCGCGGATGTCGCGTCCGTCGTGCTGGAGGCGTCCGTCAAGCGCGCGCTTTCCACCGTCGAGCCCGCATGCCCCGAGGCGTAGTCCGAGGCCTGACGCCGGTCAAAGGACTCGCCCGCCGCCGCAGAGACGCCCAGATTGACGCCGGTTCTCGCAAGCCCCGTCACCTCCCCGCCCTCCGCACGAGTCGCGACGCCCCACGCCGACTGCGTCGTCACGGTCGAGGCCTGCGCCGCCCGCACGGAGGCGTCTGCCTTGTTGGCGGACACGTTGTTGGCGGAGACGTTCCCAAGGTTCACGTTCCCCTGCGCGAGGTTGCCGGCCGCAAGCGCCGCCCCCTGGCTCTGCGCTGCGGACTGCGCGGGCGCCACAAGCCCCGCGGTCATGGAGCCGATCGCCATCGTGCCGCCGCAGACCGCCATGTAGCAGACCATGGGCACGGACATCATCAGGGCCCCCGCCACCGCCTGAGCGCTCGCGCCCGTCTCGCGGATGACGGCCGCAGCTTCCAGGGAGTCCGCCCCGTAGGCCTGAATCAACGCCTCAAAGACGCCCGCGTCGCGCTCGATCATGAGAAAGTTGACGAGGGAGGCCGCGCAGGGCCAGAGCTCCAGGGCCGCCAGGAGCATGAGCCAGCTCTTCACGACGCGCCCCAGCGCGTGGCCTGAAACCAAGGCCAGGAGCACCACGACGGGAAAGAGGCCGATCACCACGATTTCCAGGCTGTTTCGCACCTTGGGCAGGAAGTCGGCGCCGATTTTTGCCATCGTCCGGTAGTTGATTTCGCTCGCGAGATTCCCCTGCGCCTTGGCAAGCCCCACAGCCAGGGCAAGCGTCGGGTCGCCCTCGCCCGCCGCCCGAGCCGCAGCCTCGGTGACGGACGTCATGAGAACGGCGTGCCGCAGGCTCGCGTCCAAAGTCCGCGACACGCCCAGAAGGAGGCTCTCCGCCTGCGGCACAGACTGCGCGAGCACGCCGGCAGGATCCGGCCAGTCCGGGGCAAGCCTTGCCCCGAGAATCCGCTTCAGGGCGGGGAGCTCCGTCTTCTCCAGCGTTTCAGCCAGCTTTGCCATCGCCGCGGGGCAGTAGGCGACCGAGCCGTCGGGGAGCGCCGCCGCGCGGGCGGGATTCACCCAGCCTTCCGCGGAGACCGTCGCCCACAGATCGCCGCTTTTCACCATCGCAGAGGCCTTGGCGGCGTCCGTGACGACTTCGGGGACGATGCACGCCGACGCCACGGCCGAGAGAAGGCTTCTCGCCTCCGCCGTGACGGGCCCCGCCGCCTTGAGGGCCTCGGCGACGCGCTCGGGGTAGACCGCGCCAAAGCGCGTGAAGCGCGCAGACGAAACCGGCACAAAGGCCGACTCGTATCCTTCCGCGAGCCACAGTCCCAGAGCGCTCGCGACCGACGCGGTGAAGGCGACCCCCAGCGGGACGTTGTCCACCACCGTCACCGCCTCCGAGCGGTTGTCCTCGATCACGACGCCTGCCGTCGGCACCGCGCAGGCAAACCAGAAGAGAACGGCGGAGGCAAAGTACGGAATCGCCGAGCGCCCGTCGGCGCGCACCGAACCCGACGCCAGCACGACGATGAAGCCCGCCGTCACGAGAAAGGCGGCCGCGAGCGCGTAGTCCCCCTGCCCCGTCACCCAGACGATGCCTTCAAAGAGGTCTCGCACCTGATCGGCGTTGCCCAGGGCGTGAAACGTGAAATCCGCCATGCCGCCCTCCTAGCTGAGACCCGCAGGGAGCGTGCGCTGCAGCGCCTCGGCCCCGTTCGTCTTGAGGCTCTTTTCGATGTGCTCGAGCTGCAGGAGGATCCCGGAGGCTCGCGCCATGGCCTGCGACATCCGGTCCGTTCGCTCGTAAAGCCGCGTCTCAACGGAGGCGAGCGCCGCCTGAAGCCCCTTCACGTGCCGCGCGTGCTCCGACGAGATCCCGCCCGCGGCGCTTGAAGCGAGCACGGCGCGCAGGTCGCCAGCCAACCCCTCCACCGCCCGCGCCACCGCTTCATAGGCGGCCGCCTCGGCGTAGACGTTCACCAGGTCATCGGCGATCCCCTCGTAAAGCGACACGGACGCAAGGTTCAAGACCCGCAGCATCGGCACGGAGGAAAAGCCCGTCAAGAGGTACAGATCATCGGCGGTCACGAGGGACGGATCGCGCTTATTCAAGGCCGCCAGGTAGTTCTTCGCCGCCTTCTTCATTTCGTCTGACAGGGACAAGTCCGTCATCGCGGTCTGCGTGACCGAGAGGCACCGCTTCTCTTCGGTGCATTTAAGCCGCACCGCCTCCGCGCCCTCGCGCACTTCGCCAAAAAGCACCGGGAGCAGATCCGTCCCCGCAATCTCCTCGGCGACGATCACGGCGTCTTCGCCCTCGCCCGACTTTGTGAAGATCGTGGTGCCGACCAGGGTCATCATGACTTCCCGCAGTTCGCGCTGCAGCGTGCTGTCGCCCGAAAAGGCGCCGCTCTTTAAAAGCGACCACGTGAGATTGATCTCCGCCGCGTCCACGACGTTGCCGCTGCTGTCGGTTCTCACCGGGGCGGCTGAAATCGCCTTCCCGCCGTTGTCGCGCACCGCGGCATCCGCAGCGGACTGATCCGACACGGCGCCTGAGCTGCGAAGGGCGTTTTTGGCGCCTTCCGCCGCTCGCCGGATGTGCTCGGCCGCTCCGGTGGTCTCCAGAAGCGCCTGCGCCGCCTGGCAGCTGTCCGTGTAGCGGTTCGTGTAGGAGCGGATCAAGTCCGCGTAGCGGCTCACCTGCTCGTTCAAGTCCGGCGCCATGGTCTGGAGCGCGAGCTGAAACGCAAGCCCCGGCAGCGCCGTCCCCACGCCCCGCAAGAAGGACAGAAACTCATCGCGGCTCGGGATGGAGAAGGCTCCCAGGAAGAGATCGATGCCGCCGCACCCCGCCTTGAGGCTCGGAGGCGTCACGGCAAAGGGCACGAACTCGCGCCGCGGCTGCCGCCACACGAAGCCCCCGCCCGTCACGGTGTTCAAGGCCCCCGACTCGCGAATGCCGGCCGCGGTGACGTTGGCGTTCGCCTTCGCGTCCTCGTAGAAGTCGGCGACAAAGCCCGCGTGCGCAGCGCCGGCGAGAGCAAGAAAAAGCAAAAGAATCGGCTTCACGGCCTTCATGGCGTGTCTCCCTGAGTGGGTTGAGCAAAATTCAAGGGCAGCGCCCGCGGCACGACGGGATCGTCCGCGCCCGCTGCGCGCACCGCGCGGCGCGCGAGCTCGGCGACGTCCACGGCGCCCGTGGCGATGAGACGGGCCTTGGCAAGATCGGGCTCCGTGCGGTTCACCATCACGAGCGCCGGAAAGACCGTGAGGCCGCCCGCTGCGACGCGATGCAGCCCCGCGTCGGGCTTCACGACCAAGGGATCGTCTTTGGCGAGGGCCGGGCCCTTTCCCACCGCGGCCACCACGAGCTCGATCCCGTAGAGCGCCGCAAAGCGCTCGGCCAAGGGGAGCATCAGAGCCGAAAGCCGCGAGTCGTCCGCAAAGAGCAGGAGCCCCCAGTCGCGCCCCAAAAGCGCCGCGGCCTCCCCCGTGCGCCGCTCGTCTTCGCGCGCGAGCGCCGTCGACGCCGCATTCACGCTCGGGTGCTGCGCCGTCCAGTCCCACTCGGGGTGCGCGAGAAGCACCTCGCGCCAGCCCGCGGCAAAGCGCGCCGCCTTGTCGTTCACGAAGGCGTTGACTTCCAGATAGGCGGCGATCGTTTCCTCCGTGGGGTGCATCACCGCGGCGTTCAAGCGACGCGTTCGCTCCGCCTGCAGCGCTTCGACGGTGGCAAGACTCGCCAAGGGGACGGACTTCGCCTGAGGGGCGGCCTTCGCGGGCTGCTTTTGCGCAGTCGGGCGCTCGCCGTAGTAGAGAAAGGGCCGCTCTGCAGCGCGCCACACGTCCTCTTTCCAGTAGTCCGCCGCCTGCGAGGGCGCCATCATCACGACTGAGAGCATCCAAAGGAGCATCCGCTTCATGAGCCGCCTCCCGTGAGCGTGAGGGACGCGCAGCTTGAGGACAGTCCTCCCGCCCCGCACTTTGCGGTGAAGGGCGTCAGTTCGCGGTACTGCGCGTCAGGGTCCGCCGCGGTCTCGGCGACGCGGCTTTGGGCGCGCGCCGCCGTGGCCGTGGCGTCCACGGTTTTTGACGCCTCCTGCGCCATCTCGGCGATGACGGGCGTCAAGTCCATCGTTGAAAAATCGAGCGCCTGAAATTCCTCGATCGTGAACCCCCGGCACGCAGGCGCCTCGGGCGTGCCCCAGCCGATGCCCAATTGCCTGCGGCCTTCGGTCTGCACGACAAGGGCAAGCCGCGAATTAAAGCAGCACCACGACTCCTGCTTCTCCAGGCACGTCGATCCGCCCTTTTTCTTGCACCAGCTCCCCACGTAGTGACAGAGGTTCTGGCTGCGGCGCAGGGCGTGCATCCGGTCTTCGTCCGTGCAGGAGAAGTACTCGGCCGCCATCTCGGTCGCCAGCGAAAAAAGCAGCGACCCCGGCGAAAAGGAGAGCGTCAGGGAGCCGCCCGTGACCGACGCCGTCACGCCGTACATCGAAAAGGACGGGCTGTAGACGCCGCTGCCGGCGTCGCCGTAGAGCCTTGTTAAAAGCCACGAGGCGGTGGAGCTGTCCGACGAGGAAAGGAGGTCGTAGACGTAGGGGCTTCCCGCGTACTTGATCCCCTGCCAGGCGGCATCGATCCCCGTCGAAAGCGCCACGGAAAAGAGGCTGTTCGACATCCCGGACGTCACTTCAGCGCTTTCCGTGCGGCAGCACGAGAAGCCCGCGGCCTTGACCGAGCACGAGCTCGCTGCGCCCGTAAAGAGCCGGCCGCTGCCTATGTCGCCGTAGGCCCCCGCCTGGCGCATGATTTCCAGCACCGCCGCGGATTTCAGGAAGTCTTCGGACGCCTCCGCGTCCGCCTGCGGCCGGCACACGCCCGCGAGGCACAAGTCCGTGCCGCAGACTTCGCCCAGGCTCTCCGTCGTCGCGGCGGCTTTGCACTCGTAGGTCTTCGTCGTCATGGTGCAATTTCCTGCCTCGTCATAGCCCAGGCACTGCGCGTCCGTCTCGCGGCAGGCGGGGTCGGCGGCGATTGCGGCGCAGTCGTCCGCCACCGCGCCGTCGCCCGTGCCGCAGACGTAGGTGAACTCGCGCTCGGCGCACTTCGTCGGATCCGACGTGTCAGCGGCGAGGCATCGCTCGCTTTTGAGCAAGCAGCCGTCGTCGCCTTCAACTTCAGCGCAGCTGCTCACGGTGACGGTTCCGTCCGGCGTCTTGTCGCTTCCCTCGTACTGCGCGTCCTCCGCCCCTGCGGTCCCCTCGCAGCGATAGCGGCGCGTCGTCGCGAGACACGTCCCGTCCGAAGCCGCTTCCTCGCACGTCTCCTCGATCACTTCGCACCCCGCGGCCGCCAGCCCGTCGCACGTGGACGAAGCTGGCTCCTGGCATTCGTAGGTCTTCGTGTAGGCCCAGCAGCGCTCGTAGTAGACGCGGCCGTTGATGACCTTGCGGCCGCCCTTCTCGCTGCAGACGCTCGTCAACTCCTTGCAGCGGGCGTTCGCCGCCGGCGCGCACGAGGCGGCGCTCACTTCGGTCCCCGAGACGCTTGTCACCGTGTCCAAAGTCACCGTCGCTCCCTCGACTTCCGGAAGGTCGCCCTCGCACACCATCACCCCCGTCTGCACGCGGCAGTCCTCAGCGCCGTCGGCGCACGCCGGAGCCTGCGCTTCGGAGCACCCCGCGGCCGCCAATTGGGAGCACGCCGTCGCTGTGACGGCGTCGCACTCGTAGGTGACGGTGCAGTTGTCTGCACCAGCGCCGGAGCACGTGCGGGAAATGCGCCGGCAGGTGGAATCTGCCGCGAGCGCTGCGCAAGCCGGCGCGTCTTCGGCTTCGATCGTGACCGGCCCCTCGCTCTCCCAGGCGGCGTTCGTGCTCGGGAGGTCAATCTTCTCCTTGCAGTGCCAGCGCTGGGTTTCGGAGAGGCAGTATTCGAGGCCGGTGTCGGCGTCCGTCACCCGGGCCTCGCACGTCGTTTCAGCCAAAGTGCAGGCAGCCGCCTCGGGCGCCGACTCAAAGGCGGCGCAGCCGCTTTCGGTCGAATCCTCCTCCAGGCAAGAATACGTGTCGCGCTCGCTCCAGCAGTCCCGCGTCACGGGAATGCCGTCCACAAGCCGCGTGCCGCCCGCCTCGACGCAGACGGTGCCGGTCTTCACGCACTCGCCCGCAGCGGCTGCCGTCGCCGCAAACGTGAGAAAAACGAAAATCCAAGGCTTCATGGCGTCCCTTCCGTGCAGGTTTCATCCCACCATTCGGATTCGCCCGTCTTCGCAAACCGCGTGAAGGCAAGGGACTTGGAAATCTCCCCCACGCGCACGCTCTCGCGGCCCGAGCCCCGGAAGACGGTCATCGTGACCGAGGCCTTGCAGACGTGGTCGTCGCCGCAAGTCAAGGCGCCCGCGAGGCGAAGCGTCGCGCCGGGGTGGTCTTCGGAAAAGTCAAAAACGGCTTCGGAGGTCTTGAACGTGCGATCGGGCTCTCCTCGCGTCGAGCTGTTCGTGCGGATGAGCAGGACCGGAAACTGGGAGGCCGTGCAGCGGTAGGCGAGCTCCAGGGTGTCCGCGCCCGGGACGGCGTCCTCCCCCAGAAAGCCGTAGTCCGTGACGCGCGCCGACACTTCGGTCCCCACGGTGCAGGTGGCGGCGGGGCGCACCAGCAGGCGCCGCGTGCAGGTCTTGGCGACCGCCTTCCATCGGGGCTTCACGCAGCGGCCCGTCCACATCGCGTCGGAGGACGTCGTCACCGTGGCGGCGCAGGTTCGCGTCTCGGCAGGGCGGCTCCCCTCGCGGCAGGCGAGCGTATAGGCGTGGGATTCCCTGGGGAGGACCGGCAGGACGCAGCTTGCGGCCTCGGTGCGGGCGGCGTCGATGCGGCAGCGCCAGCGGGAGGCCGCCGCGTAGAAGGTCTCCGTCGTCTCAAGGCAGGTCTTTTCTTCGGCCGAGGCGGTGACGCGGATGTCGCAGGTCTTTGTTTCCGCCGCCGGCGTCACCACGGTCTGCGCCGGGCGGCAGTCCCCGGTTTCGGCGCCGGCGCCGATCACGTCGGCGTAGTCCGACGGGTTCGCCGTAATTTTGTCATGATTCACCATCACGTCCCCCGTGACGTCAGGATTCACCGAGGGCCGCTCGGCGCCGCCGCGGTCCACCAACTGCACCGCAAGGCACTTGGGGTCGCGCTCGCTCGCGCACCGGTCGGCTTCCGCGCGGCCCGGGCTGTAGAGCTTCGCCTGACCGTTTTCCCTAAGTGATTCAAGGCTCTCCGTGCTGCCGGCGGCGTCCGTGAGATAGGACGCGGCGGCGCCGTTCCCCGTCACGTCTGACCATGACAAATTTGCGGCATTTCGCCCCGCGTCCACTGCGTCCGCCGCCGTCGCGCCAAGCGCCGCCTGCGCGCAGCAAAGGGCCGCGATCGATGACAAAGCCCGCAAAAAAACGGCTCGACTCACCACAGTCCCAGCTCCTTTGCCTTCCAAATCAAGGCCTTCGTCTTTGATGACAAATTTACGGCTTCCGCCTCCCGCGCCATGGCGTCCAAAGCAAAGCCTGCCGTCACATTGCCGCGAATGCGGACGACGTCGCCCGCCTCGGCCTCGGTGCGGCTGCCGCAGGATGTCGCCGGGGCGTCCGACGTCTCCAGCACGAAAACGGGCGCCGTCGTGATGCGGTGCCGGCGAAAGAAGGCGGGGTCGATCTCGATGCCGGCAGCGGGAAGTTCCCGGGCAAAGGCCGCCCACGCCCCCTGCAGCTCCGCCTTCAAGGCGGCCTGTTGCGCTGGCGCCGCACGCCAGTAGGGGCGCCTTGCCCAGTGAGCTGACATCGGAATCCCCTGCACCGCAAGCCGCGTCGGAACGACGGCGTTCAATCGCTCGGCGGCCGCCGCAAGGTCTGCGACGGTCTGGGCGTCCATCGCAAGCGTCACGGCGATCGTCAACTGCGCCGCAGGCGCCGTGGCGGCGGCGAAGGCGAAGAATGCAGCGATGAGCGACGCCCCGAGTCCTTTGGTCCGCTTCATGAAGCGTCTCCCTACTGCCATTTCGCCGAGGTCTGGCAGCAGTCGCGCCAGCGCCACAGGAGCACCGCGCCGTCTTCGCCCGTCACGGGCCACGTCTTTCCCGCGCCCCACGACCACGTGGGGACCCCGAGGGGCTGGCAGCAGCGATCCCCTGAAGCGACGGGCGTCGGGTGCACGAGCTGCGTGCGCCACACGTCCTTTCGCGGTATGGGCTCAAAGTAGGGCCCGCACTGGCCGCGGTGGCCGTAGGCCGCCCAAAGCAGCCCCTCGCGGGCCAATTTGACTGCCATGCGGGCCGTCATCTGATGCCACGCCATCAAGTGCGAGGTCGCCGACGCCGTCCAGCCCGCCAGGGGATAGAGGCTTCCCTGGCAGCCCGTGCACCAGAAAAGTTCCGGCAGCGCCGTCCCTGCCATCGCCGCCGCGCAGTCCGCAGCGCACGCCGCAACCGCCGCGGGGTTTGCAAAAAGCGCGCTTTCAGGCGCGAGCACAAAGGCCGCCTCGGGGTCGTCCCACAAGGGGTCGAGCTCGGTGAGATACGCCATGTCCCAGGGCGACTGCTCCAGGCACGCGGAGTCAAGGAGCATTTCGAGAATGAAGAGCCAGGGGGTGGCGTACCAGTGGACCTGATAGAAGGCCGTGCTGCGCTTTGCTTCATCCAGATTCACGTCGCGGGCGCTGCGGCCGTGCGCCGGCGCCCGCACGCCCGGATTGATCGTGACGCCGCCCAGGGAGGGAAAGCAGTAGGGCTCGCGCACGACTTCCGCGGTGCGCAGGGGCTCGAAAAACCCCAGGTTGATGCCCACTCGGAGGTTCACGCCCGCGCCGCAGGTGCAGACGGCTTCGGCGTCCGTCGCAGGCGACGAGACGCTTGACGCCTTGAGGGTCATCCCCGCCGCCTTCAGCGGAAAAAGGCAGCTCCAGCACACGTCGGTCACGGGGTTGATCACCTTGCCCGAGCAGGCCGCGCGGGCTGGCGAAAGCGAGGCCGCCGCCAGAAGCCCCGCCAAAAGCGTCGCCCAGATCATCGGCGCCGTCTTCATGCCGCGGCCTCCCGCCATTGAGACGAGGATTCCGTCTCCCCCTTCTCGGCGGCCGCCGCTTTCCTTTGGGCGACCCAGGCCCGGTGCGCCGCCGCAGCCTCCTCGGTGCAGCGTGCAAAGAGCCGCCAGTGCTTGGGCAGCTTCGGGTCGGCAAGCGCCTTTCGCTCCACCGCGCCCGCCGGAATGGAGGCAGTCCACCCTTCCATCCGGCGCTCGATCAAGAAGGCGCTGCCGTTTCGCGCGTAGATCCCGGTGAGAATCCCGGCGGCGTCCTGCGCCACCAGGCTTGCCAGTGGCGACAGGCGGCTTCGGGCTTCAGCCGGGATGTCTTGGGAGAGGATGACGAGTTCGCTTCGGGCTGCCGTCGCCATGGCCCGCGCCATGTCCACGTGCAGGGGCTGCGCGAGGTCGCACAGAAGAATCGGCATCCTCGCCGTCCAACCCGTGTAGGCCGGGCCGCAGCCCACGGCGGCGCAGTAGGCGCGGTGCATCAGCGCCGCAAAGTCCGAGGACACGAGCTCAAAGCGCCGCAGGATCCCGAGCTTTTGCGCCGCCTCGCGCGTCAAGGGGTGTCCGTCGTAGCCGAACTGCCACAGGCCCCACTGGTGGTTCACGCTGGGGTCCAGCGGATTCTTCATCGTGCGCGCGGCGCCCGAAAGCAGGAGAAGCGCCTTTCGAACGATGCCAAGATCGAGCCCCTCGATAAGGGGCTCAAGCTTCATCGCCGCCGCTTCGCACGCCCCGGGCGTAACGCCCCCGGCGTGCTTTGGCAAAAGCTCGAGCGCCCCCAGGGCAAGCGCGGCCGTCGCAAGCATCACCTGTCCCACGTGCGCAGCGGACCCGCGGGAAAAAGGCTCGGGAAGCCCCGCCATCAGCTTGGCGGCGATCGCCGCCTCCTCGGCAAAGCCCATGTCGCGGCTGTGAATGAGGCCGTAGCGGCCGGCGTTGCATTTCTGCTCGCGTCGAGTGAGGTACTTCGTCATGGCTTCGTCTCCTCCATCGAGGGGGATTTCACGGGAATTTCGTTCAGAGTGAGCGTCACGCCCGAGGCCGACCCCGTCAGAACGGCCCGGGCAGGGATGGCGGCCACCTCGAAGCGCCGCGCGAGCACCCCGCCCTGATCGGCAAAGAGCCGGCGGCGCCCGAGGGAGGCGGGCGCATCGCGCCGGGAGGCGGCGACGAGGTCTCCCGCGGCTGCCACCGGGCGCGCCAGGGGGTTCGCGGCGAGTTCGTCTCGCACCCAGCGGCGGTGGCGTACGTCATCGGCGTCAAAAAAGAGGTAGGTGCGGGACAAGGTCTTCAGCGCGTCGCCTGCCGCGCCAGCGGCCGCCAGTTCTTCGGCGGTGACCAGGGTTTTGCAAACTGTGCGCGGCGCTTCCGTTCGGGCGAGCATCAAGTCCACGGGGCGCGTCGCCAGACGCCGGAATGTCGTCTTCACGTCCGCCGCCTTCTCGCGGAAAAGACCCGCTCTGCCGGCTTCCGCAACGCGCGCTTCAAGGACGGCAAGAAAGTCGGGCTCCGCCACCGCGACGCCCGGCGCAACCGTCGCGTCCGCGACCGCCGCGCGGACGGCAACAGGCGCCACAAGAAGGATCATGGCAAGCCGCTTCATTTCGCCGCCTCCTGTGAAGCGGGCGCCCCGCAGGCCTTCGTGCGGGCGGCTTCAATCACCGAAGCCGCCACCTCGTGCGACACGTCCGCCTGAGGCCGTCCCGAGGCGAGCAGCCCCCGGCTGTCCGCAACCAGCACCTGACGATCCGCGGCAAAGGACGCCAGCCCCGCCGACAAGCACCCCGACCAGTCGGTGCGCAAGGGCGCGAGCTCCGCCGGGCGCTCCAGGAAGGCGGCGAGCGCCTCCTCCTTCACGGCGGCGGGATCGCACCAGCGAACATGGCCCTCCTCAAGCTTCCACGCGGTCCAGCCGAAGTTCACCGCGATCAAAACGGTGGAGTGTACCTATTTTTTGCATGTAGTACCCCCAGGAAAACATAGTCCATAGGCCC
>CAVJBF010000022.1:0-30317 GCA_963647785.1 Acutalibacteraceae bacterium | reverse complement strand
CCGCACTCGGGACTTTCACCCGTTAGAACGCGCTCGTGCCGAGCGCACCAAAAAAAATCCCGGTCGGATTCCGATCGGGATTTTTAAAATGGCTTGAGCAAAGCTACTTTTTCTCGGTTCTCAGCCACTCGGCCGCAAGCAGCAGCGCGGCGCCGCCGCAGATCGCAATGTCCGCCACATTGAATGCGGGCCAGTGCCAGACGCCCCAATGAAAGTCGAGAAAGTCGACGACGCTCCCTAATACCACGCGGTCGATGGCATTGCCGACGGCGCCCGAGAAGATGAGTGCGGCCGCGCACTGCACGGTGGCGCGCGAGGTGCGCTTCATCGCCACGAGACAGACGATGGCGACAATCGCTGCAAGCCCGGCAAAAAACGCCATCTGCCAGCCGCCCGCTTCGGAAAGAAAGGAGAAGGCTGCCCCGGTGTTGCGCACGTGGCAGAGGTTGAAGAACGAAGTGACTTCCAGAAATTCGCCCACGTAGAAATTCCGCTGAAACCAGACCTTCACGATCTGGTCCAGCACCAGCATCCCGAAGGCAAATCCCGTCCACGCCGCAAAGGAGCGCCAGGAGGCGCTCCCTGCGGCAGGTGCTTCACGCTTTGCCGTCATTACGCGAAGAGGCGCTTTTCGCCGGCGCCAAAGAGGTTCACGCGGCAGCGCGGGCACAAGCCCGCGTGCTCGGCGTCTTCCTCGGTGCCGTCGACGTAGTGCCAGCAGCGGATGCACTTCGTGCGCGGTGCGGGTTCAACCGTCACTGTGAGCGGCGTGTCCGCTGCCGGGGCTTCGACCAAGGTCGCCTTCGACGTCATCATCACGAAGCGCAGCTCGTCGCCAAGGCTCGCGAGGTACTGGTAGTCCGCGCCCGGCGCCATGATGACGCAGTCCGCGGCGAGGCTCGAGCCCACCTTGCCTTCGCTGCGAAGCTCTTCGATCTTCTTCAAGACCGTTGCTCGAACCGTGCGGATCGCCTGCCACTTCGCGAGCAGCTTGTCGGCGTTCTCCACCGCGGGCGCCTGATGGTTGCGCTCCGTGAAGATCGTCCCGCTTTCGTTCGGGGAGAAGACGGTGAACGCTTCTTCCGCGGTGAAGGTGAGGATCGGCGCCATGAGACGCAAGAGCGTCGCCGTGATGTGCCAGAGCGCCGTCTGCGCGGAGCGGCGGGGGAGCCCCTCGGTCTTCGTGGTGTAGAGACGGTCTTTGAGAACATCAAGGTAGAAGCCGCCCAGGTCTTCCGTCGCAAAGCTCATCAAGTGCGACGTCACAAGGTGGAAGGAGCAGGAGGATTCAAGCTCCAGCACCTTCGCCTGCAGTTCGGAGACGCGAGCGAGAGCCCAGCGGTCGAGTTCGAGCATTTCCTCGACGGGCACGGCGTCCTTCGTCGGATCGAAGTCGCTTGTGTTGGCGAGCAGGAAGCGCAGCGTGTTGCGCAGGCGGCGGTAGCTGTCGACGACGCGGGCGATGATGGAGGGGCCGATGCGCAGCTCGGACGTGTAGTCCGTGCTCGCCACCCACAGGCGGCAGATGTCAGCGCCGTACTTGGAGCAGATTTCCTGCGGGCTCACGGTGTTGCCGCGGCTCTTGCTCATCTTTTCGCCGTTTTCATCAACAAGGAACCCGTGGGTGAGCAGGGCCTTGTAGGGCGGGTGGCCGTCGAGCATCGTGCCGATCAAGAGGGACGAGTGGAACCAGCCGCGATGCTGGTCGCTGCCTTCGAGGTAGAGGTCTGCGGGGAAGTTGTCGAAGTCTGCCTGATGGCTGCCGCGCATCACGTGCCAGTGCGTGGAGCCCGAGTCAAACCACACGTCAAGGATGTCCGTCACCTTGTCGTACTGGGCGGCTTCGTCGGCGGGCAGGTAGTCCTCCGCCTTGGCGCGCGCCCAGGCTTCGATGCCTTCGACCTCCACCTTCTTCGCGACTTCCTCCATGATGTCAAGCGTGCGGGGATGAAGCTCCCCGGTAGCGCGGTTCATGAAGAAGGGAAGGGGCACGCCCCAGCTTCGCTGGCGCGAGATGCACCAGTCGGGACGGTTCTCGATCATGGCGTGCAGGCGGTTGTAGCCCCAGGACGGGAAGAACTTCGTGGCGTCCACGCCTTCGAGGGCGGCTTCTCTGAGGCTCTTCGCGGCCATCGGGGCGTTCAGGACGCCCTTGGTGTCGTCGTTCGCCTTGTCCATGCGCACGAACCACTGGCTCGTTGCACGGTAGATCAGGGGGGTCTTGTGGCGCCAGCAGTGCATGTAGCTGTGCGTCATCATGCCGCAGGAAAGGACGGCGTTCGCGACGCGCAGGGCGTCAACGATCTTGGGCTGCGCCTTCCAGATGAACATGCCGGCAAACAAGGGGAGCCAGTCGGCGTAGACGCCGTTGCCCTGCATCGGGTTCAGAACTTCGTCGTTCGTCATCCCGCGCTTCTTGCAGCTCATGAAGTCGTCCACGCCGTACGCGGGCGAGCAGTGCACGATGCCGGTGCCGGAGGTGGATTCGACGTAGTCGGCGAGATAGACGGGGGAGAAGCGCTTGTAGCCTTCATGCACTTCAGCGAGAGGATGCCAGAAGCGCACGCCCTCGAACTTGTCGCCCATCGCGGTCGCGATGATGGTGCCCTGAAGTTCGTAGCGCTTCAGACATTCCTCAACCAGGTCCTTTGCAAGGATGAAGCAGCGAGCGCCGCAGTCCACGAGCGCATATTCGTACTCGGGATGCATGTTCAAGGCTTGGTTCGACGGGATCGTCCACGGGGTTGTCGTCCAGATGACGGCGTAGACGGGCTTCGTGAACTTCGTGGCGAAGATGCCCTCAACACGCGGCGCGTCCTCGTCAGAGAGCTTGAACGCAATGTCGATCTGATAGCTTTCCTTGTCCTTGTACTCGACTTCGGCTTCGGCGAGAGCAGACTGGCAGTCAAAGCACCAGTTCACAGGCTTCAGGCCGCGGTAGACGTAGCCCTTTTCGACAATCTTTGCCAAAGCGCGAATTTCCGCGGCTTCATTGGCGGGATTCATCGTGAGGTAGGGGTGGTCCCAGTCGGCGAGCACGCCCAGACGCTTGAAGCCGTCCATCTGGCGCGCAACCTGCTCGCGGGCGTAGGCGCGAGCCTTCGCCATGAGCTCTTCTTTGGGCAGGCCCTTGCCGAACTTCTTTTCGATCTGAATTTCAATGGGCATGCCGTGGCAGTCCCAGCCCGGCACGTAGGGGACGTCGTAGCCCGCAAGAATCTTGGACTTGTTGATGATGTCCTTCAGAATCTTGTTCAAGGCGTGGCCCATGTGGATGTCGCCGTTGGCGTAGGGAGGACCGTCGTGCAGAATGAACTGGCGGGCGCCCTTGCGGGACTGGCGGACCTTCTCGTAGAGGCCCTTCTTTTCCCATTCGGCGACCCAGGCGGGCTCGCGGCGGGCGAGGTCGCCCCTCATCGGGAACGCGGTGTCAGGGAGGTTCAACGGGTATTTCTTGCTGGCCTCGTCGGCCTTCGTTTTGTCGGCTTTTGCCATTTGTCTGTGTCTCCAGGCCCCCTCGGGCTCTTCCGGATTCATCAAGTCTTCGGGGCGCAAAGTGAGAATTTCCCGGGCGCCCCGGAGGGTGTTGCAGCGCCTGAGCCGTCGGGGACGGCGGGCGAACGCGTGAGTGTAGCAGTTTTGCTTTGGGGCGCCGCGGCAAAAAAATTCGAATGTGTCGCTGCAATACAGTAGAATCAGCTAGAAAAAGGGAATCGCTTTCCAACAAAAACAATTCGGCGCCGCCAAGGGCGCCCGAAGACGAAGACAAAAAGGTTTTGACATGCCCTGCCACCCTCGCGCCGCACTTTTGGCCGCCGCGGGACTCCTTGTCCTTGCGGGCGCCTTGCGCGCCGAAGCGCCGGCGCCGCCACAGGGCGCCTACGATCTCAGAATCGGCTCTGACGAGTACGAGCCCTTTTTCTATCGCAATGCTTCGGGCGACTTCGTTGGAATTGACGTCGATCTCGCGCGCGAAGCGTGCCGCCGCATCGGCTGCCGTCCGATCTTTGCGCTCATCAACTGGCAGAACCGCGACGACTACCTTGCCATGGGACAGGTGGACTGTCTCTGGGGCGGCTACACCATGACAGGGCGTGAGGAGCGCTACGACTGGTCGGGGCCTTACTTTCGCACGCGTCAGATGGCGGCCGTGCGGGCGACCAGCCATCTCACGAGCATTCACGACCTGAAGGACGAGACGATCGCAGTGCAGTCCGGCGGCCGCGCGGAGGCGCTCTTTTCCGCGGAGTCCTTTGCGTCGGTGAAGCCGCGGCGCATCCTCTCCTTCGCGTCCTTTGACCATGCAACGTCTGCGGCTTTGAACGGCTACGCTTCCGCCGTCGCCGGACACGAAAACGCCATTGCCACCTTTGCGCAGCGCTCAAAGATCAGCATCCGCTTTCTGATGCCGCCGCTGCTTTACGCCGATCTGGGCGTGGCGTTTGCAAAGCGCACGCCGCCGCGCTTTGCCGCCACGCTCGCGGAAACCTTGAACGGGATGCTTCAGGACGGCACGGTCTGCCGCGTCGCGCGCTCCTACGGCGCCGACGGTGAAGCCGCGGTGAAGGGTCTGGGAGTCTGCCGATGAAAGTCCGCTCCTTCGTCTTCTTTCCCTGGGACTTCGTGATGATCCCGCTGGCGGCGGCGCTGCTCGTCTTTGCGGCGGGATGGCTCGTGGAGGACAGGATCTACGAAGCCGACTGCCGGCGTGAGGCGGCGGCGATTCTTGCCATTACAGCGCAGAACTTGACCGAGCATCGGCTGCAGAGCGTGCGAACGACGGCCGAACGCCTGGTTGAACTGCAACAGAAGGCGGACCGGCTTGCTCAGGGCATGCAGACCATGGCGCCCACGACGGAAGGGTTTGCGTCGCTCTGTCGCCGGCTCAACATTGCGGCGGCCTGCGTGCGCACTGAAGGGGGCCTTGCCTATGGCTTTCACTGCCGCGCAAGCTTTGAGCAGGAAAACGCCGCGCATGCCGCGACAGAGAAGCATCCGGTCATCGCCAGCCTGGCCGTCAATGCCGCCCAGAACGCCCTTGCGGCGACCGTGGTGCGGCTTGACGGCCCGGGGCACGTCACCCTTTATGAAGACCTCGCATCGGATCCGGGGCGCGTTTTGCCTCGCCCCCTGCGCGGGCTCTTTGCCGAAGAAGCCTACGTCGTCACCAAGGACGTCATCACCGACAGCCCGCGACCGGAATGGGTGGGAGAGAGCGCGGTGATTCATCCTCTCATCACGCGCATTGACAGCACGCCCGAGGGGACGGTTGAGACGGTGCAAAGCGGGGGCTGGCGCTGGTGGCAGCGGCGAGCCGAAGGTGCGCGGATCGTGCTTTTCGCGCCGCGCCATGCAGGGATTTCGCGGCTGCTGCCTGAAGCGGGTGCAGCGGGTGTGGTCTTTGCCGGCTTTTTTGCCTTTCTTGTGATGGGGCGTCGCCGCTTGTCCGTCAAGCACCGCGCGGAGCTTGTGGCGCTTTATTCCGGGGACAATGCCATGAGCCGGCTTTACGACGCCGCGGCGATCGTGACGCCCGCCTCAGACGACGTTCAATGGGTGAAGAAGAAGGCGGACTGGTCGGACTTTTTGGACTGGAATGCATCCGCGTCGCAGACGATGGCGGCGATTGAAGAAAACTTCGTTGGGCCGGCCTCCCGAAGCGCCATGCGCCGCTTCATGAACTGGGACGCCATTCGCCGCACGCTGAAAGACCGCAAGGCGACGGACATCACGCTGGTGGACCAGGAGGGCGAACGCTGGGTGGTTTACGTGATCTGGGCCGAGCGCGATTTGATGGAGCGTGCGACGAGCTTTCTTTTGCTTTTGCAAAAAGCAAGGAACGCCTCCGTGAGGGGAGCCGCGTCATGACGATGACAAGGCGAACTCTGGTCGCCGGCGCTTTTGCCTTGTTTGCTGCGGCCGGCTGTCGAGAGAAGGCGCCCCGCGTCGTTGTGACGGATTCGGGCGCCGAAGCGGCGCAGTGCGTGCGGCTCTCCTTTTTCGGCAACAAGTACGAGAGTCTCGTCTGCCAGGCCTTGAACGACGCCATCGTCCGATTTGAGCGGCTGCATCCGGGCGTTACGGTGGCGTATCAGGGCATCAAGGGACGATCCTATTACCGCGTGCTCAAGCAGCGCATGGACTCAGGGCGCGAAGACGACCTCTTTTTCGTGGATCACGATACGGCGGCGGAGCTTGATGAGAGCGAAGCGACGCTCGACTTGAGCGACGTGCCGGAAGTCGAGGCCTACAGCCCCCTGATGGTGGAGCAGATGCGAGGCCGCTCGGGCGTCATTCGCATGCTGCCCACATCGATTGCGGCTCACGGGCTTTTCTGCAATCGGGAGCTTCTTCAATCGAAGGGGCTCCAGCCGCCAAAAAACTGGCTGGAATGGAAGGCGCAGTGCGAGCTTTTTCTGGCCGACGGGATAACGCCCGTCGTTGCCAACAATGACAGCTCACTGAAGTCTCTGGTGATGGGGGTGGCGCTTTCGCACTACAGCCGCCCTGGCGAGATCGGCCGCGTGCTCTCTGACGTAAACGAAGGGCGGCGGACGCTGTCGGACGTGCTTCTTCCAGGCATCCGCCGGGCGCAGGAATTCGTGCGCCGCCGCTGGGTGAATGCCGCTGCGGCGTTCGCGACCGCCGCAGCGGGGGAGGATCTGAAGGTCTTTGCTCAGGGCGAGTCGCCGTTTCTGCTTGCGGGGGCGCCGGCCGCGGGCCTTTTAAAGCAGATCGCGCCGCATCTGCGATTTGTCGTGGTGCCGCATCCCTCGTTGTCGAGCGGCCGGGTGCTCGTCATGAAGCCAGACACGCGTCTTGCGGTGAGCGCGCGGAGCGCTCATCGCGAAGCGGCGGTGGCGTTTGTGAGATTTCTCGCACAGCCCGACACAGTCGAACGCTTTTCCCGGGACCTGAGCGCGCTGAGTCCCTTGGCGGCGAGCCCGCAAAAGCATTTGGACGAGATCGCTCCGATCGTGCGGCATTTCAAAGAAGCGGGGCCTTGGGTCATCATGAGCGACACGCGCCTTGAAGCGCCGATTTGTCGCATCGGCACGAAGCTCTCGGAACTGCTGCTCGCGGGCGCTGATGAAGCGCGCTGCGCGCGGATGATTGAAAACGAAGCGGCGTCCCGGCGCCGGCGCGTTGGCGCGGGAGGACTGGCATGAAGAACAACATGGACAAGCATTACGACGCCAAGCTCGCCGCGGCGATTATTTTTTTGGCGATGACGCTTCTGGCGGGCGCGTGGTTTTATCAGAACTATCTCGAAGAGAAGCTCTGGAGCAAGGAGGTGGCAAGCGTTACGGAGAGCACGAGCCAGGCGGCGAAGGTGCTGCAGACGAATCTCGGAGAAACCTACCGGACGCTGAAGTCGCTCTCGGACATCGTGGCGGCCGCCCGAGACGAAGAAGAGCT
The DNA here is from genome assembly GCA_963647785.1 of Acutalibacteraceae bacterium. Lineage (GTDB taxonomy): Bacteria > Pseudomonadota > Gammaproteobacteria > Burkholderiales > Burkholderiaceae_F > Duodenibacillus. The sequence goes on along the minus strand of CAVJBF010000022.1, from coordinate 22,898 downwards.
GCAGGCCGCGGCCGACATGGTGAACCGCTACCCGGGCTTCACCTTTTATGCGAACGACTGGTTTGACCGCTACGCGGGGGCCGATCAGCGCGCGGTCGTGGAGGCGGTGGAGGCGATGCGGCGGGCGCCGAAGCCACTGGGGATCGTGAACCCGCATGACAGCACGGTGACCGGGGAGCGTGTCTTCAACGTCTACGCAACGGTGCGCCTGTTTGACGGCCGCGAGTCGTTTGTCGCGCGCGAAGTGAGCGTCAACGCCGTGGCGGACGACTATTCCATTCCGCTCTACAAGGGGCGGGGCGCCCTCTACGTCGTGGACGACGCGGGGGAAATCCTTCTTCGCAGCAATTCGCCTGCCACCAATCGAACGGCACACCGCCTCTACGACGGACTGGGCGAAAAGGCGGCTGAAGAGGAGCTTGTGCAGAAATTTAGCGACGCCGTCGCCCGAGGCCATTCGGGCTGGTCGGTGCTCACACAGAATCAGCGCCTGACGGTCTTTGTGTACCAGCCGGTGAGAATGCAGACAGACTGGCACATTGTGGCTCAGGTGCCAATGTCGGTGATGCAGGCTGAAAGTCGCGAAATTGCTTCAGTGACCTTTTTGCTGCTTGCGGGGGCGCTTCTCATCTTCGGCTTTGTGGTCCTCATTTTTTCGTATGTGAACCGCGGTCACATGGAGCGGCTTCGAGCGCAAAGCGCGTATTCGGACTACCTCTTCAACACCGTTCCCGAGGGGCTTCTGGTGGTGGGGCTGGAGCGTCCCTTCATGGTGATGGAGGCGAACTTTGAAGCGGGCGTGATTCTTGATGCGGCGGATGACGTCGAGAAGATTGACGTTGAAAAGCTCGTGCATCCCGAGGACTATCCGAACGTGGAGCTCCTGATGATGGACACGGCCGAGCACGGCATCCGTCATTCGGGCGAGTGCCGCGTGACGACGAAGGCGGGACGGGCGATCTGGGTGAGCTACATTCTCGACAAGGCCCGTGACGCCGAGGGCGAGGAGCGTCTTCTCGTCACCTTCCGCGACATCACGGGGCGCCGTCAGCGAGAAGATCGCATTGCGGCGGAAAATCAGGAGGACCGCGATCTCCTCTTGACGGCCATCGCCGAGTCCTATCCCTTGATCTGCCGCGTGGACTTCGCGGAAAACACGGTGTCCACGGTCTACCTGCAGGATGACAAGGTTCTTCTCGGACGTGCGCTCGAAGCAACGCCGGAAGCCTTCTTCAAGGATGCCTTGAAGGACGTCCCGGAGGAGGACAAGCACATCGTGTCGCAGTTTGATCCCGAAAACATTCGCCGAGTGCTTTTGTCGGGCAAGCGGTTTGCGCCGGTGGAATTCCGCCTGTTGTTCCCCGACGGCAAGTACCACTGGCTCTCGGTGCACTTGGTGTCGCTCGGAGGCGGCGAGCAGGCGGTGCTTCTTGTGCGCTTCATTGATGCGGAGAAGGCGCGGGATGAAGAGACGCTGCGCCAGATTTCGCAGGCCTTGGAAATGGCGCAGCAGGCGAGCCGCGCCAAGACCCTGTTCCTCGCGAACATGAGCCATGACATCCGCACGCCGATGAACGCCATCATCGGCATGACGGCGATCACGAAGAAGGTGCTGGACGACCCTGAAAAGGCGCGAGCGGGTCTTGCCAAGATTGAATTTGCAAGCCAGCATTTGCTGAGCCTCATCAACGACATCCTTGACATGTCAAAGATCGAGTCCGGCAAGGTGACGCTTAAAAAGGAGACCTTTGACATCGCGGAGCTGCTGACTGACGTGACGGACCTCGTGAAGACGAACGCTGCGGCGGCGAACCTCAAGGTGACGCTCGACCTTTCGGGGATTACGCACGACTGGGTGGTGGGCGACTCGCTGCGGGTGCGGCAGATCTACTTCAACATTCTCTCCAATGCAGTGAAGTACACGCCCTCGGGCGGCTCGGTGGCGATGATGCTCGAAGAAAAGGCCGGGGCGCCGGGCGAGACGCCGCGCTTTGTGTTCACCTGTCGTGACACCGGCATCGGCATGACGCCCGAATTCAAGGCGAAGATCTTCGACGCCTTTGAGCGTGCCGACAACACGATGACGTCCACGAAGGTGACGGGGACGGGGCTCGGGATGACGATCGTCAAGAATCTGACCGAGATGTTCGGGGGCGAGATTACGATCAATACGGCGCCTGCGAAGGGGTCAACCTTTACGGTGACGCTGCCGCTTGCGTTGTCTGGAGACGGCATTCTTCCGGCGCCCAAGCGCTTCGGACGCGTGGTGGCGGAGGTGAATACGGCCGAATCCGTGCGCGCTGCGGCGCTTTTGGCGGCGCAGGGCGTCGTGGTGGAGACAACGACCGATGCCGCGGGGAGAGCCGCAGCGCTTGATGAGGCGCGGGCGCTCATTCTTTCCTGCCGGCCGGGGGCGGCCGAATGCGTCGCCAGCATCCGCGCGGCGCACCCGAAGCTTGTCATCGTGGCAGCGACTGCCGCGCTGGAGTCGCCGTTGGCGACAGCAGCGCAAAAGGCCGGCGCGATCGTCATTGCTGAGCCCCTTTGCCGCGCACGGCTTGATCGCCTCTTTGAAGAGCGGTCGGTTTCCGGCGCGCTTAATGCGGGCAAGGGAACGCACTCCGACTTTCAAGGGTGCCGGGCGCTCGTGGTGGAGGACAATGAATTGAACCGCGAGATCGCCGTGGCCATTCTTGAAGAAGAGGGCATGGTGGTGGAGACGGCGGAAAACGGTGCGACGGGCGTTGAAAAGGTGAAGGCGTCGGAAGGATCGCCTTATGACTTCGTCCTGATGGACATCCAGATGCCCGTCATGAACGGCTACGACGCCGCACGGGCGATCCGCGCGATCGGCACGGACTACGCAAGGCGCCTGCCGGTCATTGCCATGACGGCCAACGCCTTTGCTGAAGATGTGGAGGAGGCGCTGGCGGCGGGCATGAACGCCCATTGCGCAAAGCCCATTGAGATAGAGAAGCTTCTTTTGACATTGGAAAAGACATTGCGGCCGACCAGAGGATCACTGAAATAAAGGGAAAATCGGCGGGCATTGAGTTGAAAGGAAGGCTGATGCAGACGCCGAGGGGCAGTCGGACGCCATGGCCGGGCGTTCGGGGGGCGCCTGAGAGCGAGATGAGCGCATGTCGCACCGTTCTGGTGCCTTTAGCGATTGAAATTTAGGAGGATTTCCTCAGCTCCTTTTCTAAAGGGAGGGGGAGGCATGCTAAAATTGCTGACTAAATTTGGAGTTCGCCTGCATGGAAGACCTTCTTCTTAAAATCGCTTACCTCGCGCTCTTGATTCTCATCAGCGCCTTCTTTTCCTTTGCGGAGATCGCCCTCGCGGCAAGCCGCCGCTCCCGACTTCAGATCGCCTTGGACAAGGGCGAGGCGCGCGCCAAGCGCGTGATGGACATGCAGGAGAAGCCGGGCTCCTTCTTTTCCGTGATTCAGCTGGGGTTGAACGCCGTCGCCATTTTGGGCGGCGTCGTGGGCGACAAGACGTTCTCCCCCTACTTTGAAGAGCTCTTTCTTCTCTTCATGCCGGCGAACTATGCCGAAAGCAGCGCCTTCTTTGTGTCGTTCTTCTCGGTGACGGTGGCGTTTGTGATTTTTGCGGACTTGATCCCAAAGCGCCTCACGTTCACGAATCCTGAGAAGATCGCCATGAACTGTGTGGGCGTGATGGCCTTCCTCATCAAGGCGTTCGGGCCGCTGGTGACGATTTTGGACTGGTGCAGCTCCTGCCTCATCCGGCTTTTGGGCGGCAATGCCGAGCGAAAGGATCGCATCACGAGCGACGATATTCTCGCAAGCGTCGGTGCGGGCGCTGCGGCGGGCATCATTGCCCCGGCGGAGTTGTCCGTCATTGAAAATGTGTTCGATCTGGAAAACCGCTACATCACGACGGCGATGACGCCGCGCGAGTCGATCGTGTTCTTTCTTGAGACCGAAACAGATGAAGACATTCGCCGGCAGCTCGCGAGCGCGACGCACAGCCGCTACCTTGTCTGCCGCGAGGATCTGGACCACATCACGGGCGTGATTTCGAGCAAGGAAGTCCTCCGGCGCGTGATCGACAACCAGCCGATGTCGCTAAAAGACTCCGCCTTTGTGCACCCCGTGCAGTTCGTGCCTGACACGCTCACCCTGGCGGAAATTCTGAAGTTCTTCCAGAAGACGAGCACGGACTTTGCGGTGATCCTGAACGAATACGCGATCGTCGTGGGCATCGTTACGCTGGACGACGTGATGAGCACCGTGATGAGCGACTTGGTCGTGACGCCCGAAGAGTCCCAGATACTGAAGCGCGACGACAACAGCTGGCTTGTGGACGGCTCGACCCCGACGATTGACGTGGCGTACACGCTTGACATCGACATTCCGACCGAGGACCGCCCCTACGAAACGCTCGCAGGCTTCATCATGTACGGCTTGCGCCGCATACCGAAGCGCACCGACTTCATCGTCTACAAGGGCTATCGCTTTGAGGTGATGGATGTGGATTCGAACCGCATTGATCAGGTGCTGGTGACGAAGCTCACGAAGGACGGCAAGGTGAAAAAGAGCGACAAGGCTGCGCCCGACACCGTATTGAAGGCGCCCGCGAAGGCGGAGGCAAGAACCGACTCGTCCAAGTCAGAGAAGGTGGAAAAAGGGGAGAGGTTCGCTGACGAGAAGGCGTCTTCGTGAAGACGGTCTTTTTTGCGGCAGGGCTTCTGGCGGCTGGCGCGGCGGCCGCGGCTGGAATTTTTGATCCCGGCGTCTGCAAGGCTTCGAGTCGCACGGGGCGCGGTCCCGTGAAGGTTGAAGTGACTTTTACGGCGGAGGCGATCACCCAAGTTCGCGTTGTGAAGCATTCCGAAACGGCGGGCATCGCCGCTCGCGCCATTAAAATCCTCCCCCAGCGCATCCTTTCCGCGCAGTCTGCGGACGTGGACGTCGTCTCCGGGGCCTCCGTCTCGAGTCGTGCGATCCGGCGGGCGGCGGAAAAGTGCATCAGCCGGCATCGCACGGACAAAAAATAAACTAACAGCAAAGGAACATCACCAAATGAAGGGCTTTTTAAAAGACTTTCAGGCATTCATCTCCCGCGGCAACGTCATGGATCTGGCGGTCGCCGTGATCATCGGAGCGGCGTTTTCGAACATCGTCTCTTCGATGGTGAAGGACGTCATCAACCCGATCCTCGGCTTCTTTGTGGGAAAGCCCGACTTCACGAACCTCTTCTTCGTTCTGAAGCCTGTGGAGAACTACACCGGCCCCTACACCTATGAGGCGCTTACCAAGGCGGGCGCGACGGTGCTGGGCTACGGCGCGTTCCTCACCGCCGTCGTGCAGTTCCTGCTTCTCGCGTTTGTGATCTTCTGGCTCGTCCGCATCGTGACGCTCGTTCGAAAGACTTTGGAAGAGCAGGCGGCAAAGCTTTTGGCGGACCAGGAAGCCGAAGTGAAGGCCGAAGAGGCCGCAAAGCCCGCTCCCGTCCCGGCGGACGTGCTGCTGCTTCAGGAAATCCGTGATCTTTTGAAGGAAAAGCAGGCAGCGGCAAAGTAATTTTGCCCGCACGCCAGCGCAAAGCGGCCGCCCTGGAGGCGGCCGTTTTGCGCTGGCGGCTCTCGATCAGCGAACCGCTGGAAAGGCGTTGCCTGCCATGCCAATGTGCATTTCGCAGGCCCTGCAGTCAAAGCGGGCGATGAGGCGGCGCCCCTTGTCGTCCGTGAGGTACAGAGGATCGGGCTTCAAATGCCCGCCGTTCATCGCCTTGAAGCGCTCCTTGGCGGCCTCGTCGCCCTTCGTTTGCCGCGGGCAGAGCCCCAGCGTCCATCGGATGCAGTGGCGAGCGTGCATGAGGGAGTCCGTGGCGGCAAGCGGCGTGCGGTCAGCTTCCGCGGCGGGCTCGATGTGGATGACGCCGTGCGCCTTCCAGAAGCCTTTCGCTGCCGCGTTGGCGACATTGCCGCGAAAGTCAAACGAATCCTCGGCAAACCGCGTGTCGGGAAGTTCGGGGTTTCGGACGCCCCGGCGGTGCGCTGATCGCACCGCTTGAGCGAGTTTTTCGAGCGCCTCGCGCCGCAGGCCGTTGGCGACAGACATCGGCACGAAGGGCGTGAAGTCTTCCCCTAAGTCGGAGGCGGTGATCGTAACCGACGCTGCGTCAAAAGGCGTGTCGCCGGTTTTCTTTAAGGCGTTTTCAAGGCTTTCCTTCGCTCGCTCCGCGTTATTAGCGTTCTGCACGACAAATGGCAGAACGGCCGTGGCTTCAGAGCCTGCGGCTCGGGCGGTGAGAGCGAGCGATTGAGCGCTCGCCGTGAGCGTGAGATCGACGGCAATGGCGCGGCGGGCGGTGATGCCTGCGAGCGTCTTCGCAAAAAGGCGGTCCTTGTTGCGGTTTAGTTCCGTGCCTGCTGAAAGGTCCGGATGGCGCGCGAGGCTTTCGTGCAGGAAAAGCGTCACGGTGCCGTCGCCGTTGTTTTCGGCGCGGTTTACGGCGAGTCCTGCGAGCTCCTCGTGGCGATCAAGGTACACCAGCCCGTCGCCGTTGGCGATCACGGCCTTCGTCTTCACCGTCACCGCGGCGGGATTGGCTGCGAGCCGCACGACGCGCCCCACGGCTTCGCCCGTGCTTTTCGGGGTCGCAAGCTGAGCGATCATCGGCCGGCGGCCGTTCACGAAGTAGTCCGTGGCCCCGCGATGGAAGGTGCGGCGGGGATCGGGCTCAAATGTGAAGGTGGTTTTTCCGAGCGAAACCGCGCGCCAGCCGTCCGCGACGCGCTGGGCGATGAGGGCGTCAACCTTCTCTCGGTAATAGGCGGTGATGTTTTTCACGTATGCCGCGTCTTTCAAGCGTCCTTCGATCTTGAAGCTTGTGACGCCCGCTTCGACGAGCGCTTGCAGATTGGCGCTCTGGTCGTTGTCCATGAGGCTGAGGACGTGCTTTCGTGCGGCGAGCTGCCGTCCCGCGCCGTCATAGACGGAATAGGGCAGGCGGCAGGGCTGGGCGCATTCGCCGCGGTTTGCGCTGCGGCCTGTTTCGGCGCAGGAGAGGTAGCAGCGGCCGGAGTAGGAGACGCACAGGGCGCCGTGCACGAAGAATTCGATGCGGGCGCGATCCATGACGCGGCGGATCGCAGCGATTTGGGCGAGCGTGAGCTCCCGGGCGGGCACCACCTGATTGAACCCGAGATGATCGAGAAACGCCGCCTTCTCGGGCGTGCGGATGTCGCACTGCGTGGAGGCGTGAAGTTCCAAGGGAGGAAGCTCACGGGTGAGAAGCCCCATGTCCTGAACGATGAGGGCGTCGACGCCCGCGTTGTAGGCGTCCCACGCGAGCTTCACGGCTTGATCAATCTCGTCGTCAAAGAGCACTGTGTTGAGCGTGAGGTACACGCGGGCGTGGTAGCTTTTGGCCCACGCGGCGAGGCGCTCAATCGATTCGAGCGAATTTCCGGCTGCCGCCCGGGCGCCGAACCCCGGCCCCCCGATGTAGACGGCGTCGGCGCCGTGATCGATTGCGGCGCGCGCGACGTCCGCGTCACGAGCGGGCGCAAGGAGTTCCAGCGGAAAGCGGCGGGCGGCGTCCTGCGGATTCATGGCTTACTTCTTCGCGCTTTTGGCGGGTTCCAGATGAATCATCATGCGGGCGCGGCCGTCGGCGCTCGGCAGCGTCTCGACGTACTTCTTTGCGGCAGGCTTCACGCACTTTTCGACGGCAAGGTAGTCGCCCAATTCCTTGTCGCCTGCGCGCGTCGCGGCGGAGGCGGGGGATTCGCCCCGTTCGGTGCAGAGGTCGCGGTAGGCGCCGTGCTTTAAAAGAAGCATCACGGCCTGACGAGACGGCATGCGCGCCGCCATGTAAAGGGGCGTCACGCCCGCGCTGGTCTGCACGTTGACGTCAGCGCCCAGGTCGATAAGCCACTGCATCAGGTCCGTGCGTCCGTTCGTCGCGGCGTAGTGCAAGGGCGTCCAGCCGTCCTTGGTTACCTTGGCGCCCATGGCGACGAGCTTTTCGGCCAGATTCTTGTTGCCTTTCAAGACAGCGAGCATCAGGGCGTTTTCCCCGAGGCGGCTTTCGGCGTTCACGTCGAGTCCCGGCGCCTTCATGAGCACGTCCACGACGGCCGCATTGTCCCAGCGCAGGGCGCGCACGAGCGCGGGATCGCCGTCGGCAACGAGGGTGTTGGGCGAGACGCCGTCCTTCACCATCGAGGCCACGACGTCGGCGCGGTTCTTTTCCACGGCGCCCGCGAAGTTTGCCCACGTTTCTTCGGGCCCCGTCTTTTTCACGGTAATGGCGGCGTTTTCCACGACGCCGAAGTCGTTTGTCTTGGGGGCGGAGGAGCAGCCCGCGAGGGCTGCGGTGACAGCCAGTGCAGCAATGAGAGTACGCATGTCAGAGTGAGAAAAGTTTCAAAGCATTCGACGTCGTCGCATGAGCGACTTCGTCATAAGTAAGGCCCTTCACGGCCGCGATCTTTTCGGCGACCTTGGCGACAAACGCCGGTTCGTTGCGCTTGCCGCGGTAGGGGACGGGCGCCATGTAGGGGCAGTCGGTTTCAATGAGGAGACGATCCAGCGGCACTTGCCGGGCGGTTTCCGCAAGCGACGCCGCGCTCTTGAAGGTGATGACGCCCGTGAAGCCCACAAAGCCCCCCGCGTCGACGGCTGCCAAAGCGCAGTCCGTCGTGCCGCCAAAGCAGTGAAGAACGAATCCCACGTCGCCCGCGTGCATTTCCTTCAAAATCGCCAGCGCGTCCTCTTCCGCTTCGCGGGCGTGGACGATGACGGGCTTCTTGAGTATCTTCGCGGCCTCGATGTGTCGGCGAAAACGCGCCTTCTGCCAGGCGAGGTCTCCTTTGCACCAGTGGTAGTCAAGCCCTGTTTCGCCCACGGCGATGATTTCAGGCGCCGAGCAGACGCCCAGAATGCGTTCCAAGGAGACTTCGGGCCGCTCGGGCGACACTTCGTATTCGGGGTGCAGGGCCCAGGCGCCGTGAAGGAAGCCGGGATTTTCGCGCACGAGCGTTTTCACGAGCTCGATTTCGGACTCGTCGCAGCCGATTACGGTGCCGCCAATGAGGCCCGCTTCCTTCATGCGATGGATCACGGCGGCGCGGTCCGCGGCGAATTCCGGCGCGTTGATGTGGCTGTGGCTGTCAAAAAGGCGAGGGCTCATCGCGAGGTCCGGGCGGTGTAGAGAGCTTCAATTTCCTGCGCAAAGCGGTCGGCGATCTGGCGGCGCCGCAGCTTCTGCGTCGGGGTGAGAAGGCCGTTTTCAACGGTCCATTTTTCCGGGACGACGGCGACGTTGCGAGGCTGCCCGTAGCGCGGGAAGTCGCGCGTGGCGGTCTTGATGCGCTTCAAGACGGCGTTTCGCACGTCGCGGCATCCCATTGTCGAGGGATCGTTGGGGTCCACTTGCAGGGTGGCGCAGAGCGCCTTCCACTTGTCGTCGTGCAGCACCGCGAGGCAGGTGATGTAGGGGCGGCTTTCGCCCACGATCATCACTTGGTCAAAGAGCGAATCTTCCTGAATCGCGAATTCGAGATCGACCGGGCTCACCTTTTCGCCCGTGCTTGTCACCACGATCTCCTTGATGCGCCCTTTGATGCGGATGCGGCCGCCGTCGGTGAGATCGGCTTGATCGCCCGTCTTGAACCAGCCGTCTTCCGTGAAGACCGCCCTTGTGTCCGCTTCGCGCTTGAAGTAGCCCGCCATCACCTGAGGGCCTCGAACTTGCAGTTCATCGTTTTCGCCCAGGCGCACTTCCGTCCAGGCGACAGGCTCGCCCACGGACGTGGGGTGATTGCCCATGGGACGGCACACGCTGATGATGGGGGAGGTTTCCGTAAGGCCGTAAACCTGGTTCATGGGGAGTCCCATCGCAAGAAAGAACTGCGCCACCGTCTGGTTCAAGGCGGCGCCGCCTGAGAACATGAGCCGCATGCGGCCGCCGAAGAATTCGCGCACGGGGCCCGCGACTCGGCGGTTCAAGTACCCCCACATCAGGTTGTCCATGAAGCCTCGCACCGACGCTGGCACGGGGAGGTCGTTGGCGCGACAGAAGCGACGCCAGCCGATGTCGCGCGTCCAGTCAAAGAAGAAGGCCTTCTTGGCGGACATCTTCCCCTTCAGTGTGACGAAATGGTTGTAGAACTGCTCGTAGACGCGGGGCACGGAACTCATGAGGGTGGGGCGAACGTCAAAGAGGTCGTCTCGGAGCTGGTTGACGCCTCGGGAGAAAACGAGCGCTGCTCCCGTTGCCACGCCCAGGTAGTAGCCCACGGTGCGCTCAAAGGTGTGGGAGAGCGGCAGGTAGGAGAGGATCACGTCCTCTTCGTTCGCCTCCGCAATGTTCCACGTCTGCCGCACGTTGGTGACGACGTTCTTGTGGGTGAGCATCACGCCCTTGGGGCGGCCGGTGGTGCCCGAGGTGTAGACGATGGCGGCGAGGTCCGCGGACTTTGGGCCCTCGGGAAGTTCAGTCACGTCATTGCCGGTGGCAAGCCACTCTTCGAGCCCCCCGTAGGGGATGTGGTCAAACGTCGTGCCGACGTCGGTGTCGTTTGTGAAGACGACGCGCTCCAAATGGTGAAGGTCGCCGCCCGCTTCAGCGAGGCTGTGCCAGCGTGCAAGGCTCACGGTCACAAGGAATTTCGCTTCCGAGTCGTCCAGAATGAAGCGAGAGCTGCCGGCGGTGTCGCTCGCGTGCAGGGGCACCGGCACAAGGCCGTTGGCAAGCGCCGCCTGGTCAAAGGTGAGCGCATCCACCGAGCTTGGGAGAAGCATCGCCACCTTGTCGCCTTTTTTGAGCCCCAGCTTCGCAAACGCCTTGCGCCAGCGCAGCACTCGTTCGGAAAACTCGCGCCACGTGAGGCTCATCCAGTCGTTGGTGGGATAGTCGAACCAGCGGTAGGCCTCCCGGTCGGGCCAGATGCGGGCAGTGCGAACAAGAAATTCAGGCAGGACGGTCAGGTCTTCAGGAAAGCGGGTGAGCGACATCGGTGACGGCGGCGGAAGAAAGACGGTCAGAAATCGGGAAGAAAATGGGGCGACGGCAGGAGCACGGCGTCCTTTTTGGGAACGCCTCCAGCCGCGTCATTCTAAACGCAAATGCTTCGCCGAAGCAGGCTGAAAAACGGCGACTGGCCATGTGACGGCGCCGTTCATTTTGACGGTCTTGTCCGAGAGCTTCAGACAGGTGTTCCAGACACGCTTCACGGCTGGGATGCTCGAGTCAGCGCCCGTCAATGGGGCGGAAGAAAGCGCCATGCGCCGTCGATTTGTAAAACTGCGTAAAGGAACATCTGCGGAGAGGTGAAATGCCCTGAGGCGGACGATTAAGGGTGAAAAAGCGGTTTGACTGACACAGGCCGTGAGCTAGAATCGGGCCGTAGTTCTTCTGCGCCCCGCGATGCCCCGGGATCTCGGGGTTTGAAGTGATGTAGGACGTGAAGAATTTTGGGGCAATGAAAAAAATTTTTCAGAAAGGATGAATCATCATGAGCAAGATTGACATCGTCAAGCAGCAAGAGACGCTTTCTCGGCTTCGCGACGAACTTGGCCGGCTCAATCAAAAATTTGACGAGACGAAGAAGGCGATGGGCCTCCCCGTCGATGCGGAAGTGAAGATTGATCCGTCTGAAATCACGCCGGCCTTGAAGAAGGCGATGGAAGCGGCAAAGGCCGAAGCGGAGCGCGTGGGCGCTGCGGCTGCGGCTGCTCTTACGACGGAGACGGAAACGCCGGCAGCGGGGGCTTCGCACCGTCAGCGCCGCGGCGCCATCGCGATCTGATACTCAGAGCTGCTCTTTGAAGAGCTAGTTTTTTCTCGCGGCGGCAGGGGAATGTGTCTGCCGCGAATGAGCAACAAAAAGGAAAGTCATCATGACAGCTACGGTCAACACCAACAGCACGACGTCTCTCAGCTCGATTCTGAATGACATCGACATGGGTCCGACCACCAGCATCCAGCTTGCGTTTGCGAAGCTTCAGCTCGCTCAGGCTCAAACGAGCAAGACGCAGGCCGAAAGCTACATGAAGCAGATCGAAGACATCCAGAGCGACCAGAAGACGGTGGCTGAGATGATCCAGAAGGCTCGCACGCTGCAGAACGAAGCGAAGAACAACGACGGGAAGACGACGATGCCCGCCGAGATGGTGGAATACTGCAAGGCAAAGGGCATTTCGATTGAGAGCTCCGGCACGAGCTTTGACAAGGACCAGTGGACGTACAACATCGAGTCCTTGACGAGCTATCAGGAGTCGATCAGCAACAAGACTCAGACGCTGATGGTCTATCTGCAGGACTTCATCAGCCAGTACAACTCCTATCTGCAGGGCGCCAATTCGGCAATTTCCACGGCGGGCCAGGTGCTTACAAGCGTCGCAACGGGCCGCTGATACACGTAAAAAGGATTCCAGAAAATGTCTGAAACGCTGCTTAATCAGGAACAGCTCCAGCAACTCGTCGGCGCCCTCGAAAACGGCGCCTCCGTCGCGGAAGTGACGGGCATGGGCAAGGACAAGCTTGAGAGCCTTTATGCGCTCGGTCACGGTCTCTACACGTCCGGCAGCTACGAAGACGCGGTGAAGGTTTTCCAGGCGCTCGCGCTCTACGATGCGGGCGACTATCGCTTCTGGCTGGGGCTGGGCGGCTGCCGCCAGGCGCTGGCGCAGTACGAAGCGGCGGTGGACGCCTATCAGATGGCGGCGGTTGCCACCCAGCTTGAAAATCCGGAGCCCTTCCTCTTTGCTGCGCGTTGCCTCATCAAGCTCGGAAAGAAGGAAGACGCCGTGGTCGCGGTTCAGACTGTGCTGACCCTCGCCAAGCCAGAGGACGCCCGCTGGGCGACCTGTCGCGCGAAGGCCTCGGCTATTCTGGCCCTTCTCAAGAAGGAATAACCATGACGGTTATCAACAACATCTCCGCGGCGAGCGTGGGCCGAATGAGCGCCATTCAGGCGACGAAGCTTGCTCGCGCGGACTCCACAGCGGATGACATTCCGTCTGCGGTCTCCATCACGGAGCTTGTCGCTTCGTTGGAGTTGCCTGATCTGCCTCTTTCTCAGCGCGGCATTTCGATTGATACGCTGCTTTCTGCCATTTCGGACGAAGATCGCCGCAACAGCATTCAGCAGGCGGTCGACAGCATTGCAAAAAAGGGAGAGGACCTGAAGGCGGCGAGCCAAAAGCGGCTCGACGCCATCAAGGAAAAGCTCGACGAGCTGAAGAATCAGTCCTTCTGGGACAGCTTCTGCAAGGTCTTCAAAGTGATCGGCATGATTGCGGGTGCCATTGCTGCGGCTGTCACTACGGCGGTCGGCGTGGCGACCGGCAATCCGCTCATGATTGCGGGCGGCGCCATCGGGCTCATGATGGTCGCTGACAGCATCGCGTCAGTCGCAAGCGACGGCAAGTTCTGTCTTTCCGCCCTGGCGCAGGGCATCAGCAAAGCTTGCGGTGCCAGTGAAGAAGCCGCCAAATGGATAGCTTTCGGCGTGCAGATGACGCTCGTCGTGTTGTCCATCGCCTTGAGCTGTGGCGGTGCGGCGGCTGGGGGCACCGCCAGGATCGCTGAAGGCGCCGGCAAGGTGGCGGTGAACACGGCGGCGAAGCTCTCGACGGCTTCCCAGATCGTGTCTGGCGGAACGACGGTCGGCCAGGGCGTCGGCACCATTGGCTTGGCGATTGTGAGCAACCGCATCGCCAAGCTCGAAGCCAAGAGCGTTGACATCGATGCGATCTTGGAGCAGCTTCGCAATCAGATGAAGATGGAGCAGGATCTCATCGAGGCCGAAATGAACGCGGCCGACAAGCTGATGAGCGCTGTGAAGGAAATTGTCGAAGAATGCAGCCAGACGGCCACGGTGGTCCTGACGGCATCGCCTTCGGCAGCATAATAGGAAAGAATCATGACGATTGATTCCGTATCCAATCAAAAGATCAACATGATCGACCTCGCGTCGATCAATGCAGCGGCCAATGCCGGCCAGACGAAGTCGGTTGATGATGCCGTGATTCCTCCGGCCGAGCTGCCGGAGAGCGATGAAAACAAGGATATTCCGACGCTCACCAAGCCCGTAGCGTCCTTTAGTGCGACGACGCTCGCTGGCATTGCGCTCCCGTCGCTTGGCGCCACCATCCTTGCCTTGATCGGCGACGCCGCTGACGAATCTCGTCGCGCCAATGTGGAAGCCCGCAAGGCGCAGTCGCAGGCCATTGTGCAGACGATTCAGAACCAGGCCGAGGAGATGCGCTCCCAGGCAGCGACCAAGCTAGCTTTTGGCATAACTTCCGGCATCGCGCAGATTGCCATCGGCAGCATAGGCATAGTCGGAGCCTACTGCAACATGAATAGCGGATTGAAGGGGGAAGCCCTTGCCACTCGCAATGCGTTGACGCAGTCGTGGGTGCAGGGCGCGGGCGGCGTGAAAAGCATGATTGACGCGGGCGGTGAATCCGTCAGCGCCGGCTATGACGTCAAAATCAAGCAGATGGACGCTGACATTGAAAAGATGCGTGCCGACGTGACGCAGCTCGACAGCCTGACGGACGCCTTGAAGCAGGTCATCAGCAAGGCCGTTTCCGTGCAGGCCGACATTCAGGCCAACGTCAATCAGACGCGCACGAAGATTCTTTCGTAGCCAAGTGCCGTAAGAGTCAAGGCGCCGCCCGAATGGATTTCGGTGCGGCGCCGTCCGTTTTCTTCTAGAGGCTCCTTCATCATGCATACTCTCGCCATGGATTACGCGAGTCAGTGCCTCTATCTGGTGCTGATGATCTCGTTGCCGCCCATTCTCGTGGCGGCAGTGATCGGCATCGGCCTGAGCCTCATTCAAGCCGTGACGCAGTTGCAGGAGCAGACCCTTGTTTTCGGCGTGAAGCTCATCGCGGTCGTTGGCTCCCTTTTTGTGCTGGGGGGCTGGATGTCGGCGGAAATCCTGCGTTTTGCGGAAGAAATTTTCAACCGCTTCTATCTCCTTTGATGGTCGTCCGAAAGAGGGGCGGACGATGGAACAGCTGTTAGGCGACTTCACGCTCGAGGAGCATTTCCTCGCCTTCATTCTTGGGGCGGCGCGGCTCGCGATGTTCATCATCGTGGCGCCTTTCATGGGAAGCAGCGTGCTCGCGGCGGGCGCCAAGAGCGCCATCATTCTTGCGCTCTACCTCATTCTTCATCCGATGATGCTCGCGTCCTTTCCGGACGTGCTTCCCTTTACAACGGCGAGTTTCGTCACCTTCGCGGGGCTTGTTCTGAAGGAAGTCTTCCTGGGCTTCATTCTGGGCTACCTCTCCGGCATGGTCTTCTGGGCGGTGGAAAGCGCCGGGTTCTTCATCGACAACCAGCGCGGCGCGAGCATGGCGCAGCAAACTGATCCGCTCTCGGGGGAAGAAACGTCGCCCACGGGGTCGTTCCTCTTTCAGAGCACGGTCTACGTCTTTTTTGCGACGGGCTGCTTTCTTGCATTCCTGTCGGTGCTTTACGGCACTTACGTCATCTGGTCGCCGGCCCAATGGCTTCCGGCGAAGTTCTTTTCCGAAGAGGGGGCGCTCTTTTTTGCGGGCGCGGTCGCCAAGCTTGCCGTCAGCATGGTGCTTCTCGCGGCCCCGGTGGTGCTTGCCTGCTTGTTCACGGACGTTTCGCTAGGGCTCATCAACCGCTTTGCTTCGCAGTTGAACGTCTACGTTCTCGCGATGCCGATCAAGAGCGCCATTGCATCCTTCTTGCTGATCTTTTACTTTGCGGTGCTGATGACGGATGCGCCCGAGCGCTTTGCGCTCTTTAATCTGGACCTCACCGCGATGCAGAGGTGGCTGCCGTGAGTGAAAAAACCGAACAACCAACTCCGAAACGCCTTCGGGACTCGCGCGAAAAGGGCGACATCTGCAAGGGGCAGGATCTGGCGCCGGCTGCCACTGTTCTTGCCATCGCGGTCTATGCCGTGGGCAACGGCGAGGCGATCTACGAAGACCTCGTGGAAATGGTGATGCTGCCGATGACGGTGATGGCGCTGCCCTTTGATGAAGCGATGGCGCGGTGCGCGAGCGCTGTGATCGACGCAGCGGTCACGATTGTGTTGCCTGTCGTCGGCATCGTCATGGTGGCCGCCCTGTGCATCCTGCTCATGCAGACGGGCTTTCTCTTTGCGCCGAAGGCGGCGACGCCGAAACTGGAGAATCTAAGCCCCACGAAGTGGTTCAAGAAGGTTTTTTCGATGAAGAACCTCTTCGAGCTTGTAAAGAATCTCGTCAAGGTGGCAGTTTTGGGGACCATTGTCTGGAAGGTCCTTGAAAAGTACATCCCGATTCTTTTTAATGTCCCGAAGGGAGGCGTCTCCGCCATGTGGAGCGTCCTGGGGCAGGCCGTGGGCGAGCTGCTTCTGATGTCCGCGGGCGCCTTTGGCGTCATTGCGGCCCTTGACTACCTGTACCAGAAGTACAAGTGGACGAAGGACCACATGATGAGCATGGACGAAGTGAAGCGCGAGTACAAGGACAGCGAAGGTGATCCGACGGTGAAGAGCCAGCGCAAGCAGCTCTACCGCGAAATCATGAATCAGAATACCGCGGAAAATACGCGGAAGGCCAAGGTGCTGGTAGTGAATCCAACGCATTTTGCCGTAGCTCTGGACTATGACAAGGAGAAGACGCCGCTTCCCGTGATCCTCGCCAAGGGCGAGGGGGCGCTCGCGCTGCGCATGATCGAAATCGCGAAGGAAGAAGGCATTCCTGTGATGAGAAACGTGCCGCTTGCGCGCGCCCTCTACCGCGAGGGAACGGAAAACAGCTACATCCCGAAGGACCTCATCGAGCCCGTGGCGGAAGTGCTCCGCTGGGTGCAGGGGCTGAAGGAGCAGAAGGCCTGAACCCTCGGTGGCGAAGACCTCTGATGATAGAATGAGCGATCGGCCGCGAGAAGCGCGGCAAGGAAGACAATCATGGCCATTGACGGCATCAATACAAACAACTATCAGACCAACTTTGCTGCTCCGGCGCAGGAAGCCGTTCGTCAGGAAGGCGTCCTGATGGGGCATGCCGTCGAAGTGGTGGAGTCGCCACAGTCGCTGCTGGCGGATGCCGCCGAGGAGCTCGGCTTCGCGGTGGACACCACCGAAGACTACGAAATCAGCGAGCGCAAGGAGCGCGAATCGTCAGAAGTTTCCAAGAAACTCCAGGAGCTTTACCGCGTTCAGATGGAAAAGCTCGGCAAGACGCATCAGGCGGACGATCTGGTGGCGTTCTTGAAGCGCTGCGCAGGACGCGAAGCCATGCGCCATGCAGTGGAGTCGCGCTACGGCGAGCCGGCGGAGGCGTGGGGCATGCTCTCTTACGCGCTTGAAGTCTTCGAAAACGATCCGTCAGTCAGCGAATCGCAGCGCGCTGATCTCAAGGCGGTGTTGGACGACTACACCGCCCAGCACGCCACGGAGATCAAGCTGGGCATCCAGGGCGCGCTCGCCTCGGAAGGGTATGCGGATCTCGTTGACTGCACCGAAGGCGCCGCCTTCTACCGTACGACGGTGGGCGAATTCTCCAGCGTGAACGAAGTCTTCGAAGACATCAAGGCGCGCTACGGCGACAAGTTCGACCGCGCGATGGACTTCCTCTTCTCGGCGATCTCCTCGGACATCGGCTGCGAGATGCCGAGCATGGACAAGTCGCATTTGGAGAGCGTGCATGGCAAGCTTGAGGTGGTTCGCCTGACGCAGAGCGCCTTCATTCTCTGCGAAAAGACGGTGGACCGCTGGAAGACCACGATGGGGCAGACGGAGAGTCCGCTCACTGCCATGGGGCTTCTCGAAGACGTCGTGGCGCTTCGCGGCAAGAGCTACGTTGGAGCGCCCCAGGTGGATGCTATCGTGAAGAAGGCGGCCCCCAAGGATATCGAGCACGAAGTGCTCTTCGTGCAGGAGCTGATGAACCTCGCGCGCCAGTTCCCGGTGGCGCTGTTTGACAACGAGGAAGGCCGCATGACCGTCATGGATGCGGTTCAGGCGGCAGTGGACAGCGCCGTGCAGCGCGAGGATGAGTACCTTGCGAGTTTGGAATAAGGAGGGGACGGTCATGCTGGATCGTGAAATCAGCGAATTTGGCCGAAGGCTCGGTCTTTCGCACCTCGAGCTTGGCATCCAGGGCATCATCTGTCTCAAGGTGGCGGATGTGGGCGTGCTCTTTCTGGAGCAAAAGGGCGAGACGCTCTTTGTGACGCTTGCTGAGGAAGGACAGGCGGACGTGGCGTCCGTGAAGAAGCTGCTTGCCGCCATCAACTGGCGCACGTTGCCGAAGATGGTGGTGTACGGGGGACTCGCGAAGGGACGCCGTCTCATCGTCACGCGCCTTCATGCCAATACCGTGACCGCGGTTGAATTGGAAAACACCGTGCGCCAGCTCATCACCACTTTGGAATCCGCAACCTAAGTTCATGACAACCAGCGTCAATTCCATTCTCAACTCAACGGTCGGCATTCAAGAGCTTTTGCGGATGCCGGCTGAGGCGGGCCTGCCGCAAGCCAAGGAGCTTGCCGCAGGCATGCTCCAGCAGACGGGCTTGGAGGGGCTTTTCGCGCCTCGCGGCGCCCGAACCGCAACGGAAGCTCTCATCTGCCCCTCGGTGGGGGATGGCACCCTCGTGAGCCCCGAAGTCTTTTCGGGGCTTTTGGAGTCTTTGGTGCAGAAGTTGAGAAAAAGCCCCAACGCCAAGGTGCGGGCCATGGCCGAAAAGGAGCTGATGCCCTTGATGCAGAACAACATGCTTTTGTCTGCGTACCGCGGGCTGATGCTGGGAGGCTAGTTCGATGTCGGATTTGTCGGTAACTTCAGACGAAAAGCGGGCGCTTGACGTGCTCGCGTTTTTGCTTTTTCGCATGGGTCAGGGCGAGCGCGCCGCTCGCGTCTATGAGTCATTGGCAGAGCTTTCCGAACCGGGAAGCCGTGACTGGCGCATGGCGCATCAGGGGCTTGCCGCGGCCTCTATCGAGCTCGGGGACGGCGAAAAGGCGCTGGCTGCGGTGAAGGCCGCCATGAAGGGCCGCACACTCTCTACCAAAGAATCAGCGCTGCATCTCATGAAGGCGCAGGCGCTCTGGCTCCTGGGCCGAAAGGAAGAGGCGCGCGGCGCACGCGACGTCTATCTCTCGCTTACCGGCCGCAAGAACGAGGTTGAAGAATGAGTTTTGTGAACAAGGCGGCCTCTGCGGTGGCCACCGTCACCCGGCACAACGACATCACGATGGTAGCGCTCATCGTCGTGGTGCTCACCTTGATGATCGTGCCGCTGCCGACGCCGCTCGTGGACACCCTCATCGGCGCGAACCTCACGCTGTCGTTTTTGATGCTGATGATGGCGATGTACGTGAAGACGCCGCTGGAGTTTTCGGCCTTTCCGACGATGCTCCTCTTTACGACGCTCTTTCGCGTGGGTCTCAACATCACGACGACGCGACTCATTCTCCTGCAGGCGGATGCGGGCGAAATCATTTTCACGTTCGGCGATTTTGCCGTCGGCGGCAATTTCGTCGTTGGCGCGGTGGTGTTCCTTATTCTGACGATCGTCCAGTTCCTCGTCATTTCCAAGGGCGCGGAGCGCGTTGCGGAAGTAGGGGCTCGATTCACGCTGGACGCCATGCCCGGCAAGCAGATGTCGATTGACGCGGACTTGCGCGCAGGCGTGATCGACATGGCCGAGGCCCAGAAGCGGCGCTCGGACGTGCAGATGGAAAGCAAGATGTACGGCGCCATGGACGGCGCAATGAAGTTCGTGAAGGGCGACAGCATCGCGGGCATGATCGTGACGGTCGTAAACCTCGTGGGCGGCACCATCATCGGCATCACGCAGCACTCGATGAGCGCTGGGGATGCGTTGCAGACGTACGGCATTCTTACGATCGGCGACGGTCTGGTGAGTCAGATTCCGTCGCTGCTGGTGTCCATTTCCGCCGGCATTCTGATCACCCGAAGCGGTGACACCCGGGAAGACGTTGGCGCGCAAGTGGGGCGTCAGTTCTTCAGCCAGCCGCGCGCGTTGGAGATGGCGGGCGCGCTGATCTTCCTTATGGCGATGATTCCGGGCTTCCCAAAGCCTCAGCTCATCACGATGGCTTTTGCCGTGGGCATGTTTGGCTTTGTGTTGGCGGGCATCCAGTCGGCGCCTAAGAAGGTGGATGCCCAGGGCGTGCTAAAGCGGACGCTGGCGCCTGCGGGGGAAGAGCGAAAGGCGGCGCCGTCGTCCACCGGGGAGGAGTTTTCGCCGACGATTCCCATCATTCTCGATATTTCGCCCGGCATCGGCGAGTCGATGGACTACGATTCCTTGAATGGCGAACTCATCTCGCTGCGGCGCGCGCTTTACTTTGACCTGGGCGTGCCGTTCCCCGGCATCAACATCCGTTCGAACCCGGGGCTCGCGGGGCTCACCTACGTGCTGAACCTCAACGAAATCCCCCTCGCGCAGGGACAGCTCATCGCCGACTCCATCATTGTGCGTGAAACCAAGAGAAACCTTGATTTGCTGGGCGTGGGTTACACCGAGGGAGAAGCCTTTCTTCCCGGGGTGGATTCGATTTGGGCATCGCAGTCTGACATGCAGAAGTTGACTGATGCGGGCATCGCCTGCATGGATCATTCGAAGATTCTGGCTTATCACTTGTCGCTGTTGCTCACTCGCCACGCTTCGAGCTTTGTGGGCATGCAGGAGACGAAGTATCTGCTCGACCACATGGAAGAGCGAGCGCCAGACCTGGTGCGCGAGGCGATGCGCCTTCTGCCCGTGCAGCGCATTTCGGAAATCTTCCAGCGCCTTGTGCAGGAGCAGGTGTCGGTTCGTGACTTGAAGACAATTCTGCAGGCGCTGATCGACTGGGCGCCGAAGGAAAAAGATGTGGTGATGCTTACCGAGTACGTGCGCGGCGCCTTGAAGCGCCAGATCAGCTACATGTACTCCAAGGGGCAGAACATGCTCCCCGTGATCCTGATGGAGCCCTCGGTGGAGGAGGCGATTCGCCGTGCCGTGCGCCAGACGTCGGCGGGGGCGTTCCTGTCCTTGGAGCCCGCAGTGTCGCAGAAGATTCTGAACGCCGTCGAGGACGCGGCCGGCCAGTTTCGCCGCAATCCGCAGAAGCCTGTGCTCATGGTGAGCATGGACATCCGACGCTATGTACGACGTCTCATCGAATCGAAGTTTTACGAGCTCCCCGTCATGGCCTATCAGGAAGTGACGCCGGAAATCTCCGTGCAGCCGGTGGCGCGAATCCACATCTGATTTTGAATTTTCTGTTTCGGCCTCGAGGATTCGAGGCCGAACGCTTTTGGGGCATGGCCTTGTTTTTACGGGCTCCGCGGGCGGCGTGAATATCGTTTCGTCCATGCCGCCGTTCTCGGATTGAGCGCCTGAGAAAATTGGCTGGACAACTCGTGTCAAAAAGGCGTCTCCGTGAAGCTGCTTTACACATGCGCGGTCCCCGTGATAGCCGGACTGTGTGTTAGGATGACGCCATCCAGAAAGAAAGGTCTCGCTGCGACGAGGCCGCGCCCCTCGGCAGGGACGCCCCAAAGAGGAAATAGAAAAATGTCTACGAACGCCGTTAACAACACGTCCAGCCTTTCGTCCATTCTGAGCGACATCGACCTTGGGCCTACGAACAGCATTCAGTTTGCGTTCGCCAAGCTTCAGCTCGCGCAGGCGCAGACGGCGAAGGATCAGGCGCAGAGCTACATGAAGCAGATCGAGGACATCCAGAGCGATCAGAAGACTGTCGCATCAATGATTCAGCGCGCCCGAGAGTTGCAGAACGAAGCGAAGACCGGCAACAAGTGCACGACGATGCCGAGCGACATGGTGGAGTACTTCAAGGAAAAGGGACTCGCTTATGACAAGACGGGGGACGATGACTACCACGACAAGGACGAATGGACGTACAACATCGAGTCCCTCACGAGCTATCAGGAGTCGATTAGCAACAAGACGCAGACCTTGATGGTCTACCTGCAGGACTTCATCAGTCAGTACAACTCGTACCTGCAGGGGGCGAACTCCGCGATCTCCACCGCGAGCCAGGTGTTGACGAGCGTTGCGCGCGGTCAGTAAGGCGTCAGCCGCCTTTGCGGCTAGAGGAAATACGGGCGACAGGCGGACTGCCGCCCGTTTTCTTTGGCTCGGGCGGCACCGTGCAAAGAGTTTGTGCGAAAACGCCGGTCCGGTTGCGATGCTTTACAAAACGGCCGAGCAGCTTCATGCTACGATGAGCTCATCAGAAATTTTTAGCCCCGGTTTCCTCGGAGCCGCGTCTTTGGTTGGACGCCATTCGGGAGAAACGAGATGACTACTTCCACGAACAGCATTCAGTTCGCGTTTGCGAAATTGCAGCTTGTGCAGGCACAGACGGCGAAGGACCAGGCGCAGAGCTACATGAAGCAGATTGAAGACATCCAGAACGATCAGAAGACCGTTGCTTCAATGATCCAGCGCGCTCGAGAGTTGCAGAACAAGGCAAAGAACGGTGAGGGCGACGTCGATGGCGACAAGAACGCCAGCTTGATGCTTGATGACATGGTGGCCTACTTCAATGAAAAGGGCATCTCCTACGACAAGACGGGGAATGACAACAAGCACAGCGCCGATGAGTGGACGTACAACATTGAGTCCCTGACGAGCTACCAGGAGTCGATTATTAACCCGACACCAATTTATTCCCCGTTTGTAATACCTTTCTCAGAGAGGAAAACCTCGCGTTTTAACCCCCGGTGAGAGGGTGCCGCCGAAAGGCGTTTTTTTCGTATCTGAGCATGCGACCTACGCCTAATTATTCCCATTCGTGTTACAATTGCACCCACTAACATTTGAGGGTTAATAGATGGCCTCCGAACATACCTCCAAGACACCCCCGTATGACCTGCGCTTCCGCA
>CAVJBF010000021.1:0-31738 GCA_963647785.1 Acutalibacteraceae bacterium | reverse complement strand
AAGTAGGACACTGCCGGGCTCACCTTTTCAGAACCCCTGAGATCTCGATGGTCTCGGGGGTTTTGTTTTTCCTGGTGCACGGAAAAAAGCCTCCGGCCCGAAGGACGGAGGCAGGAGCGCCGCTTTAAGCGGCCTACTTGGCGTTGTTCACGGCGTCGATCAATTCGCTTTCCACTGCGACCAGGAATTCGTCGTTCTTGAGACTGGGACTCGTCACCAGGAACACGTCCTCGGCGCGTTCGTCCATCGTGGAGATCTTCGCGGTTTCGATCGCAATGCCGTTTTTGGCGAGCACCCAGGCGATGGCAAACAAAAGGCCCAGCCGGTCGTTGCCGGTGATCTGCAGCACCCAGTTCTTGTGCGCCTCGTCTTCTTCAAAATTGACGATGGCGGGAATCGGAAAGCTTCGCGAGCGTCGAGAGAGCTTGCCGGTCGTAGGCTGCGGCACGGGCTTGGCGCCCGAAATCACGGCGGCGAGATTCACTTGCACGCGGCTGATGAGAAAGTCGACGTCGGGACGCTCCCGCTTGTCGTGCACGAGAAACGTGTCGAGCGCCCAGCCGTGCTTCGTGGTGTGAATGCGCGCGTCAAAGACGGAGAGGCCTTCGAGCTCGAAGTAGTGCACGACGCGCACGAAGAGATCCTTCTGGTCTGGGCAGTACGCCATGATTTCGATGCCCTGCCCTTGAATGACGGGCCGAGCCCGCACGATGGGATAGGGAAGGTTCGGGGTCCACGCCGCCTCCTTCGTGTGCCACGCGATGTCTTCAGGCGAATGGCGCAGGAAGTAGACGATGTTCAATTCCCGCCAGAACTGGTCACGGATGAAGGCGGGGACGCCCAGCTTGTCGACGAGGACGCCCGCTTCGAGGCGGTGCTTGGCGAACACCGTGCTTCGTGTGGGCTCCTTGCCGCTTGTGAGCACCGTGAGGGTGGAGCGGTAGAGGTCTTCGAGAAGCTGCTGCTTCCAGGCGTTCCAGACTTTGGGACTGGTGGCGCGGATGTCCGCGACGGTGAGCACAAAAAGCCCGTCAAGCCGCTCTTTGGTTTTCACGATGGCGGCAAAGCGCTTCACGACGTCAGGGTCGGAGATGTCCTGCTTCTGCGCCACATGGCTCATCGTGAGGTGTTCGGCGACGAGAAAGCTCACAAAGTCCGCATCTTTTTCCGAGAGCCCGAAGTTGCGGGCAAAGAGTCGAACTTCCTTGGCGCCAAGTTCCGAATGATTTCCCCCGCGCCCCTTGGCGATGTCGTGAAAGAGTCCCGCGATCGTCATGCGCCAGGTGTCCGGCAGTTCACTCATGGCTTCGGAGCAAAGGGGAAACTCGTGCGCATAAGAGGAGTGGGTGAAGCGTCGCAGGTATTTCACGACGAGCAGCGTGTGCTGGTCCACGGTGTAGACGTGGAAAAGGTCATGCTGCATCTGGCCCACGATGGGGCGGAACACCGGAAGGAACCGTCCGAGAATGCCCCAGGTGTTCATGTTTTTGAGACAGTGATACGGCCCGTAGGGGAGCTTCAGAATGTCGATGAAAAGCTGGCGGTTGACGGGATCGCTGCGGTAGGCGGCGTCAATGGTGTAGCGAGAATGCCACAAGGCGCGCAGGAGGCGCGTTGACAGCGCCTTCAGTTCGCGATGCCGGGCGTAGGTCCAGAAAGTGCGCAGGATGGCGCGACGGTCCGCAAAGAAGGCGTTTTCCGTCGTGATGTCAAGCAGCAGGCCGCGGGCGCAGAAGACGTCGTCAATGGGCTTCACGGGCTCCTTGGCGAGACGGTCCGTGAAGAAGCGGTCGGCCACCGCCTGAATGAGGATGGCGTTGAGTTGCACCACGTTTTTGGCGTTGAGGTAGTAGCGCTTCATCAGCTCTTCGCTAGCCTGCAGGCCGTCGCTTTCCTTGCAGCCGGCGGCCAGAGCGAGCGAGCGCTGCACGTCAAAGACGATGCGGTCTTCGTGGCGCTTGCTCAGAATGTGCAGGCGAATGCGCAGCGCGTTCAAGAAATGCTGGCACTCGTTCAAGTGGTAGGCCTCAGTTTCGGTAATGATCCCGTTGGCGGCAAGCTCCCGCCAGCTTGAGCCCCAGCCGGCAGCCTTTGTGCACCAGAGAAAGACTTGAAGGTCCCTCAGGCCCCCCGGGCTTTCCTTCAAGTTGGGTTCCAAAGCGTAGGCGCTGTCGTTGTAGTGCTGATGCCGCTGCTGCATCTCGAGCAGCTTGCGGCGGTAGAAGAGGCCGGCGTCAAGCGTCGTTTTGAAGTCCGCATAAACTTTTTCAAAGAGCCGCTTGTCGCCCTTGAGATATCGGGCTTCCAAAAAGGCGGTGGCGACCGAAATGTCCTCCCGGGCGGCTTCGAGCATTTCCTTGGGCGTTCGAACGACGCTCCCCACGGCCAGGCGCAGGTTCCAGAGGTCGGTCACGAACTTCCCCACGGCTTCGTCCGTCGCCGCGTCGTGGTTTTCCGGAAGAAGCACCAGCACGTCGATGTCGGAATAGGGGAACATCTCGCCTCGGCCGTAGCCGCCGACGGCGACGATCGTGCAGGTCGCGGGAACGCCTGATTGGGCGGCGAGCGCTTTCACGCTGCGATCGATCAAGGCGCAGTGGCCCCTCAGATAGGCGGCGACGCGGCCGTTGGCGAGAAAAGCGTCCGCGAGCTGCTGGCGCTGGAGGGCGAAGTCTTCGTAATCAGTCGTCGGAGTGTCCATGGCGATTCGGCGAGGAAAAAGACAATCGAAGCAGTGTACGGCATTTGATGCAAGCCGCAGAAAAGAAACGGGCCGCCGAAATCAGTCCGGCGGCCCGCAGCGCATGAGGCGCGGTCAGTCAAAGACGGGCTTCTTCCAGCCCTTCACCCAGTCGGGCGCTTCGCGCGATCCCTTGCTCACCGTGAGAATGTCGTAGCCCGTGTCGGTGACGAGCACTTCAAGCTCCCATTGCGCAGAAAGGCTGCGGTCCTTGGTGACCACGGTCCAGCCGTCGTTCAAGTCCATGATGTGGCGGCGGCCGGCGTTGATCATCGGCTCGATCGTGAAGATCATGCCGGGCTCGAACACGGCGGTCTTGTGCGAAATGGGGGCGTGGCTCACGTGCGGCTCGCCGTGAAAGACGTGCTGTCCGATGCCGTGGCCGCCGTATTCCTTCACAACGGAGAGGCCCAGCGAATCGCAGAACGTCTGGCAGGCAATGCCGATGTCATTGAAGGTGTTCCCGGGGCGCACGACCTCAATCGACTTCCACATCGCCTCCCAGCAGGCTTCAGACAAGCGGTGGCCTGCGATGGTGGGCTTGCCCACTTCAAACATGCGGGAGTTGTCGCCGTAGAAGTCGTCGTCGTCCACGATCGTGACGTCGATGTTGGCGATGTCGCCTGCCTTGAGAATCTTCTTTTCCGACGGAATGCCGTGGCAGATCACGTGATTCACCGAAATGCAGGTGGCGGCCGGGTAGGGCGTGCAGCCGCCCGGGGCGTAGTTCAAGCACGCGGAGCGGCATTTCAACTCGTCCTGCGTGTATTCGAGCATGAGCTTGTCAAGCTTTGCGGTGGAGACGCCGGCTTTCACGTAGGGCGTGATGAAGTCGAGAAGTTCCGACGCCTTGCGGCCGACGCGGCGCATGCCTTCGATTTCTTCGGGCGTATTGATGTGAATGGCCATGATGTTTCTCGGTGGGGCGCCGTCTTAGTGCTGGCGCTCGTAGGTGTAGGGGAGGGAAAGCGGCGTGAGCGTCAAGCCGTTCGCGGCAAGAGGCTTTCCGAGTTGTTCGTTGGGGCGCTGCACGAAGAGCACGGCGCTCTTGGGGGCGGCGGCGCTGTAAATCACAATGCCGGCTTCAGCGCCCGTGGCTTCCGTCAAGACGGTGCCGGCGGGAAGCGGCTTTTCTGCGGCATAAAGCGCGCCGCGGCGGGGCGTCTTGCCGATGTGCTCCACGCGGGAGACGATTTCCTGACCGGTGTAGCAGCCCTTCGTGAAGCTCACGCCGCCCGTGAGCTCAAGATTGATCGCCTGCGGCACGAACTGATCCTTCACGGCGACAAAAACGAAGGCGTCGCCAGCGGCGGCGGAGGCCGCCCAGTAGAGGGATTCGTCCGTGCAGGAAGGCGCGTCTTCCGTCGGAACGAGCGCGAGAGCGCGGCCTTCCGGGAGTCCCAGCGCCGCGAGTGCTTCAGGGGCGCCCGACGTTTGAGGAAAGACGCGGCCCGCAGCGGGAAGCGCGGCGCCCCCGGTGAGGCCGGCGACGACAAGCGAGTCTTCCTTCGTGAGGCGCACGCGGCTTCGCAGAATGTACATGCGAAGCCGCTTCATGGCGGCTTCAAGGTCGTCGGCGGGAAGAATGATGAGAATGTCGTCTCCGTCCTTCACCAGACGAAGAACCGAGAGGAGACGACCGCGCGGCGAGCACCAGCCGGCGGTGAGGAGGGCGTCGCTCGTGAGATTTGTGACGTCGTTCGTGAGCTGGCCCTGCAGAAAGTCCGCGGCGTCCTCGCCCGCAAGACGCAGGACGGCAAGCGACGCAAGACGCGCGCAAGAGGTGGTCTGAGTCATTAAATAATCCGAAAAAAGTGGGCAATCCCCGCAGGAATTGCTAGGCGTGGGCCGATTCTACTCGTAGGGCCTGCGAGTTTTGTGCCGAAGCGAAACAATTTTCGTCGGCGGGCGCGGGGCATGAACCGTTAAAATCCCGGCGTTTTGTTTCATGCCTCGTCGGGATCCACGACCTTGAATCGTTACGAACTGCACATTTATGCGTCGGTCGCCAGGGAGCGGCTTCTCGCTGCCGGACGCGCCGTGCTCGCGCACCCGTGGCTCTCGGCCCTCGCGGTTTTTGCCGTCGCGGGCGTCGTCGCCGCGGTTTGCGCGGTAAAGAGCGTCACCGTGATGGCGGACGCTCCGGTCCTTTTGCGGGCGGGCTCTGAAGGCACGGCGGACGTGACGATTCCCTCAGGCACCTCCGCTCGCGGCGCAGCGCAGCTCGTGGCGGAAAAGCTCGACACAACGCCCGAAGCGCTTTTGAACGCGATTCGCCTTTCGGGCTCCGCCATTCAGGCGGGGCGCTATCGCTTCGGAAACAGCGAGACCCTCAAGTCCATCGTTGAAAAGCTCACGACGGGAGACGTTGTGCAGGGGACGCTGCGCATCGCCGACGGCATGCCCATCTGGCAGTTAAGAAGCGCCTTGGCGGCGAACCCTGACATCAAGTCCGTCACGAAGGACATGAGCGAAGCGGAGCTCCTCGCGGCGATCGGCGCCGAGGAGAAGTCGCTTGAAGGCCTTTTTGCGCCCGAAACCTACAAGTTCAATGGCGATACGACGGACTTGGCGCTTCTCAAGATGGCTTACCAGCATCAGAAGTCAGTTCTTGAAAAGGCCTGGCGCGAGCGCGCGCCGAATCTGCAGGTGAAGACGCCCTACGAGGCGCTCATTCTTGCCTCCCTCATTGAAAAGGAGACGGCGCACCCCGAGGACCGGCGCCTTGTGAGCTCGGTCTTTCACAACCGCCTGAAGATCCGCATGCCGCTGCAGACGGACCCCACGATCATCTATGCGCTGGGAGAGGCCTTTGACGGCACGATCCGCCGCAGCGACCTCAATCGCCCCGGGCCCTACAATACCTACAAGAACTACGGCCTTCCGCCCACGCCGATCGCCATGCCGGGCAAGGCCTCGATCGAAGCGGCCTTGAATCCCGCAAAGACGAAGTATCTCTATTTCGTCGCGCGCGGCGACGGCACGACGCAGTTCTCCACCCGGCTCGAGCATCACAATCGCGCCGTCAACCAGTTTCAGCGCGGCGGCCGCTAGGCCCGGCTACAAAGGATTCGCACATCATGACAGCCACGACGACGCGCGGCCGCTTCATCACGTTTGAAGGCATCGACGGCGCAGGAAAATCCTCCCAGATTGATGCGGTGGAGGCGGCCTTGAAGGCAAGGGGCCTGGAAGTCGTCCGCACCCGCGAGCCGGGGGGAACGCCCCTGGCGGAAAAGATCCGCGGGCTTCTCCTGCAGGAAGACATGGGGACGGACTGTGAGACGCTCCTCTTTTTTGCCGCCCGCGCCGAGCACTTGGAGAAGGTGATTCGGCCGGCTTTGTCGCGCGGCGCCTGGGTGCTTTCTGACCGCTTTACGGACGCCACCTATGCGTATCAGGTGGGCGGCAAGGGGTATCCCGCCCAGTCGGTGGAAGGCTTGGAGAGGCTGGTTCAGGGGGACTTGACGCCAGACAAGACGGTGCTTTTTGACATCGATCCCGCGATTGCCGCGGAGCGCCTTGCCAAGGCTCGGGCGGCGGATCGCTTTGAATCTGAGGGGCTCGCCTTCTTCACCGGGGTGCGAAACGCCTACCTTGATCGCGCCAGAGCCAATGCCGGCCGCTTTGTGATCCTCAATTCGGCTGAGCCGCTGGAAACGGTGCGAGAAAAGCTTCTCTCGGAGGTGCAGACATGGCGCTAGCGCTTTACCCCTGGCAAAAGGAGCTTGCCCGAACGCTCAACGGCATGCGGGACCAGATGCCCAACGGGCTTCTTATTCACGGCCCCCGCGGCATCGGGACGTTTGAACTCGCCGAGCGCTTTGCGCGCAGCCTCCTCTGCCTCACGCCTGCGGCCGACGGCGCCCCCTGCGGCCGCTGCAAGGGGTGTCATCTGACGTCTGCGATGACGCACCCGGACTTGGTCTACGTTCTGAGCGAAGCGGAGGCCGTGCCTCGCGAGCTGCCGTTTGAGGAGCCCGAAGGAGCGACGAGCGAGCGCAAGAACCTCTACCGCGAAATTCTCATTCACCAGACGCGGCGCCTGCCGGAAATCTTCAGCTTGAAGACCAACGAAGGGGGGCTGCGCGTCGTGCTTTTGTACCCGGCGGATCAGCTGCGAGCCGAAGCCGCGGCGGCGGTCCTGAAAAGTCTGGAGGAGCCGCCCGAAAACACGGTCTTCATTCTCGTGGCGGACGCGATCGACTTCGTGCTGCCCACGATTCGCTCGCGCTGCCGGCTCTTGAAGGCGGAGCCGCCGACGCACGAAGAGGCGGTGGCGTGGCTCGCAACAAAAAAGGTGGCGGATCCGGAGACGGCCTTGATTGCCGCAGGCGGCATGCCGCTTGCGGTCTTTGAAACGGATCAAAAGCGCGTCTTGACGCCCGAGCAGCGCGAAAAGCTGCTGGGCTTTCTGAGGCAGGGGCGCCAGGCGACGTCGGCTGACGCGGTGGGCGCCGTGACGCGCGACATGACGCTGCAGGCGGCAAGCGTCTTTCTTTCCCGCTGGGCATGGGACCTGGCGGGCGCCTTGTCAGGCGTGCCGCCGCGCTACTTTCCTGCGGAAGCGGCGGTGTTTTCGGCGCTTTCGCAAGGTGGCTTGAAGCCAGCCGCTGTCTTCATGTGGATCAACAGCGTGAGAGACGTGTGCCGCGTGAACGATCATCCGCTCACGGCGCGCGTCGTGATTGAGCAGCTGCTGCTTGCGTATTTGCGGGCGCTGCGATAGGAGTTTTTTGAAAATGAAGTCCATGACGGTGTCGGATTTCGCCCGGCGCAAGGCCGCGGGCGAAAAGATCGCGATGCTCACCTGCTACGACGCCATGACGGCCCGCCTGATGGCCGCAAGCGGCGTGGAGACGGTGCTTGTGGGGGACTCCCTTGGCATGACGGTGCTGGGCTATCCCGACACGCTTTCCGTTACGATGGAGGACATGATTCGGCACACGCAGGCCGTGAAGCGCGGCGCCCCTTCGCTATTTGTGGTGGCGGACATGCCCTTCATGAGCTATCAGGCGAGCGTTTCTGAAGCCGTCAGGAACGCCGGACGGCTCGTGGCCGAAGGGGGCGCGCAGGCGGTGAAGCTGGAGGGCGGCGCCGACTACGCCGACGTGGTGCGAGCGATTGTGCGCGCCGGGATCCCGGTGATGGGACACGCGGGCTTGACGCCGCAGTCCGTAAATGCGCTGGGAGGCTACCGAGTTCAGGCGAAGACCGGGGAGGCGGCGCAGGTGTTTCTCGCAGACGCGAAGGCCGTGGAAGCGGCGGGCGCCTTTGCGATCGTCTTTGAGTGCGTTCCGAAGGAAGTGGCCGCGTGGGCCGCCAGAGAGCTGGAAATCCCCGTGATCGGGATCGGCGCAGGGGCGGACGTGGCGGGGCAGGTCCTTGTCTGGCAGGACATGAGCGGCATCAACGACGCGTTTTCGCCAAAATTCGTGCGCCGCTTTTCCGAAGCGGGCGCCGAATTGAAAAAGGGCTTTGCGGACTATGTGGCTGCGGTGCAGTCGGGAGAATTCCCGGCCGCAAAGGAAACTTTCGCCGCCGCGGACGACGTGCTCGCCAAACTCTATTAAGATTTTTCCTTTCGTTTTATTCGCCCTCGGGTGAGGCAAATGCAGATTGCAGTGAAGGTTGATGAGGTTCGCGCCGCCGTGCGCGAGTGGAAGAAGGCGGGACTCACGGTGGGGCTCGTGCCCACGATGGGCTATCTGCATGAAGGGCACGCATCGCTCGTGCGCCGGGCGGCCGCCGAGTGCGACCGCGTGGTGGCGTCCGTTTTCGTGAACCCCACGCAGTTTTCGCCCAATGAAGACCTGGCGGCCTATCCCCGCGACTTTGCGCGCGACACGAAGCTTCTCGAAGAAAATGGCTGCAGTCTTGTCTTTCATCCCGAACCTTCCGAGCTCTATGCGCCTGACTTTGACACCTGGATCGTGCCGGGCGCGCCTTCGAAGGATCTTTGTGGTGAGACCCGCCCCATTCATTTTCGCGGCGTCTGCACTGTGGTGGGAAAGCTCTTCAACATTGTGACGCCTGAGAGAGCCTACTTTGGGCAGAAGGATGCGCAGCAGGCGGCCGTGATCCGCCGCATGGTCCGCGACCTCAATTTCGGCGTCGAGATTGTGACGTGCCCCATCGTGCGCGAAGCCTCCGGCTTGGCTAAGTCAAGCCGCAACACCTACCTTTCCGATGAGGAAAGGGCGGCGGCGCTCGTTCTTTCGCGAGCCGTGCGCCTCGGGGAGTCGATGGTGAAGGCGGGCGAAACCGATGCGGCGACGATTCTGGCTGCGATGGTGAAGACAATCGAAGCTGAGCCGCTGGCGAAGATTGACTACGTGAAGGCGGTGGACGGTGTCACGGTGACCCCCGTGGAGACCGTGGCAGAGGGTACTCTCTTTGCGATGGCTGTCTACATCGGAAAGACGCGCTTGATCGACAACTTCATCGTTGGAGCATAAGGCATGCTGATCGAACGCTTGAAGTCGAAGATCCACCGCGCGACGGTGACGCAGGCGGAGCTGAACTACGTGGGCTCCATCACGGTGGATTCCGACCTCATGGAGGCGGCGGGCCTCTTTGAGTATGAGAAGGTGCAGATCGCGGACGTGGACAACGGCGCGCGCTTTGAGACCTATGTGATCGCAGGCAACGCCGGAAGCGGCGTCATCTGCTTGAACGGCGCCGCCGCGCGCTGCGTCGCGGTGGGCGACAAGGTGATCATCATGAGCTATGCGCGGCTGACGCCTGAAGAGATTCCCGCGAATCCCCCGCGCGTGGTGTTTGTGGACGAAAAGAACCGCGCGACGCGCGTCACGAACTACGAAAAGCACGGGCATCTCGAAGACCTCTGAACCGAAAAAAGGCCGCATTGGAAAAATCGGCCTCGCACAGAGAGAAAGAGTCAATGGCGTCAGCGGGCGTTGCGCCCGCTGATTTCGTTAGAAGAAGTGGTGCATTCCTACGTAGCCCTGCCACGCGTTGCGGACGTTGGCGACGTTGATGACGCCGTCTTCCGACCAGGCCTTGCCTGCCTTGGAGTAGCCGACAAAAGGCTTTACGACGGTGCGCTTGGAGAGCGCCCATTCGTAGGCGACGCCCGCCTGCCAGCAGTCGATCTTGTCTTCACTGCCTTTGGCAACCGTATAGTCATGTCCCCAGAGGTAGGTGACGGCGGCCTTGAAGCGGCCGGGGCCCGTCGGGACAACGGTGGAGAGGCCGACTTTCTGAGCCTTGACGCCGTCGGCTTGTGAAACGTAGCGGTAGGAGGCCATCGGCGTGAAGGCGCCTAGATCGTACTCAATGCCGTAGTTCACAATGTACTTGGAGCGCAGTGGCTTCGCGGCGGTCGTCGACTTGTCTTCGGTCTTCGTTTCAAAGATAAGGCTCGTTTTGAGCGATTCGCCGCGGTAGCGGAGCGCCGCGCCGTAGTAGTGCTGGTTGTCAGACCACTCGCCCGCGTCGTCCGAGAAGCCGTTGCTGTACATCAAGCCCACGTCAACGCCCGCCATGACGGGCGACTGCCACGCGACGGCGTTGTTGGCGCGCAGGAAGTTGTTCGTGTTCTGGTCCCAGCCGATCAAGCCGTAGCCGTTCATGAAGGCGTAGCCCGTCTGCATGTTGTAGCTTTGAAGGCCGCAGCCAAGCGTCCCCGTGCGCCCAAAGCCGAGACGACCGAAGCTTTCGCCCTGCAGGTAGAGAAGCGACTCGCGGGTGAAGCCGTTTGTGCCGTTGTAGTAGGCGCCGGTGTCAGGAGAAAAGCCGGACTCCAGAATGAAGCCCACTTTGACGCCGTTGCCCAAGTCTTCCGTGCCTTTGAAGCCTACGCGAGAGCCCAGGTCAAAGGCGGACTTCAATTCGGTGGAGGCGTTGACGTGCTTGGCTTTCTGCACGAGGATGCCTTCTTCCAGAACGCCGTAGACCGTCACGTTGGCGGCCATGGCGCCGACAGCGGCCGCGCAGAGCGTCGCGCCCGCTGCAAGCTGAAAGGATCGTTTCATGAGAGTTCTCCTTGTTGTTCTTTTTTGAGGCCGGAGGGAGGCGCCTTCCGGCCTTGATGGAAGTCCGCTGAGCGCTTCAGGCGGCAGCCGCCGTGCCGCAGATGCGGCCGTTCACGAGGCAGTCAAGCACCGCGCAGGATCCGAGACGCACCGCGCCGTGCACGCCGCCCGTTGCTTCGCCTGCGGCAAAGAGCCCGTGGATGGGCTGGTCGGTCATGCAGTCCAAAGCCCGGCCTTGCATGTCAGTGAGAATGCCGCCCATGCAGTGATGGACCTTGGGCGAAAGCTTCGAGCAGTACCAGGGCCCCTCGAGCATGGGCTTGGCGTCCTGGTTGATGTAGCGATTGAGGGGATCCTTGCCGGTTTTGAGCCCGTTGTTGTAGTCGTCCACCGTCTTCTGGAGGGCGTCATAGGGAATATTGAATTTCGATGCGAGGTCCTTCAGCGTCTTGAATTCCATCACGACGCCGCGTTCGAGCTGCTTTGCCAAAATGCCGTGGTGAATCGCCTGCATCATTTCCACGCCGTCCTTGTTGGCGATGGCGATTGAAAGGTCGCCCTTGTTCGCGGCGGACATGATGGCGTCGGCCCGGACCTTGCGGTTTGCCAGCTCGTCCACGAAGCGCTCGCCTGTGCGGCAGTTCACCCAGACGCCAAACATGGCGGCAGCGCTCTGGGCAAAGTAAAGCGCAATGCCCATGCCTTTTTCGTCAGGGCTGTTCCAGGGGCCGCACTGAATCCAATCGGCCTGAATGATCTGGCAGCCGATGCGGCTGGCTTCGCGCCAGCCTTCGGCGGTGGCGCCCGGCTGGTTCGTGGTGCCGAAGCGCTCGGTGAGCTTTGGGTCCTGGTGCATGCGGTAGGCGACGTCGGCGGCAAAGCCGCCGTAGGCGAGGATGACAGCCTTCTTTGCGCGAACGTACTTCACGCGGCCGGAGTCGGCCTTTGGGAAGCGGTAGCCTTCGCGTATCTTGAGTCCCTTTACGACGCCGTCCGTGTCGCGGATGATGGTTTCCATGAAGACGCGGGTTTTCAGGGGGACGCCCAGCGCCTTGCAGCGGTCGATCTCCTTGTTGACGATCGCGGAGCCCGAGCCGTTGGCGGTGACGGCGCAGCGGGGAACGGAGTGGCCGCCTTCCTGCACGAGGTGATCCATGTTCCATTCCACCCCGAGTTCGTCGCGCGTCCACTGCCATGTGGCGAGCGCTTCGTTGCAGAGCACCTTCACTTTTTCGGGGTCGTTGAGGCCCTGGCCTTCGCGGATCATGTCCTCGGCGAGGAGCTCGGGCGAATCTTTGAGGCCCGCCTTTTCCTGCATTGGGGTGCCCGGCACGCCCATGATGCCGCCGTTGATGATGGAGTTGCCGCCGAGAGTGGGCATCTTCTCAAAGACCACGACCTTGGCGCCCTTCTTCTTCGCTTCAATCGCGGCGGCAAGGCCCGCAAAGCCCGAGCCAACGACGATCACGTCGACGGTTTCGTCCCACTTCTTTGGCATGGGATCGTAGGCTTTGGCTTGGGCGGCGGGGACGGACGCCAGGCCCATGAGGGAGGCGGCGCCCAGAAGCGAGCGGCGGGTGAGATTGGTCATCGTTTTCTCTCCGATTGTTTGTTGGCTTGAACGACGGCTGCATCTTTGGGACTAAGCCGAAAGGCGTAGCAGTCGCGGCGTGCGAAAGGGTTTCTTCACGCTCTGAAGTCAGTGTAGTGGGCTGAAAAGTCGGTGAAAACGAGAAAAACGCATGTCCGGATTGTGAATTCCGCAATTTGGGCCTGTCACAATCGGTATACTCATTTCTGCTTAGAGAAGTAGTACAGTAAGAGGTTCGCCATGCTCACGAGTGAAAACCTGACCGCCTGGAAGGCGCTCGAATGCACGGCTCGCACGGGAAGCGTCAAGGACGCCGCTGTCGAGCTCAACATGGACATGTCAGCGGTCTCACGTCTCGTGGCAAGCCTCGAGGCGGAATTCGGCATTGAGCTTCTCAATCGCCACCAGCGTCCCTTGACGATGACGCCCGAGGGCCGAGCGCTCTACGAGCCCATCAAGGACTTCATCCGGCACCATGCGCAGCTGACGCAGATGACGCAGGCGATGTCGGGCGAGCCTCGGCGCTACCGGCTCTGCTACCCGATGAATGTCGGTCGGGATCCCTTGATCGGGCAGCTCATTGACTACCGCAAAATCGATCCTGCGATCGAATTTGACCTCATGAGCGAGTGCGATCACGAGGACGTGCTGGAGGGGCGCGTCGACATTGCGTATCTCCCCTACAAGCCGCCCGCCAAAGGGCTTCTCATCTGGTCCACGGGTTTGGGCTACAACGTGCCGCTCGCAACGCCCGACTATGTTGCGGCTCACGGCAACCCGCAGGAGCCCGAGGACATGAAGAACCACACGATCATCGTGCGCAATGGAAAGAACTACCCCGTTTATCACACGTTGAAAAAGGCAAGCGAAGAGCGCAGCTTCGTCTGGAAGGCCATCGGCTTTCAAGGCGACGCCCTGTCTTGCAAGGCGGCGGTGCTCGCGGATCTCGGGATCGCCATGGACCTTTCGTTTGATCTCTGCAAGCAGGAGCTTCTCACCGGGGAGCTTGTTCCCGTCTTGAACGGCTGGCACCGCCAGCCTTGGGACATGAATCTTGTGATGCGCGAGAAGATGGAGGGGAATCCGCAGCTGATGCGCTTTGCACAGTGGCTCGCCGACCGGGAGATCGTGGACAACAAGGCGCGCTGGGCGCCGATGTTCCGGCGCTTCGTGATGGGCATGAAGACTGCTTGAAAAACGGCCGCCCAAGAAAAAACGGAGCCCGAGGGCTCCGTCTTTGCCGCGGGCGGCAAGAATTACTTCCGCTTGCGGTTTTTGTTCAATTCC
This sequence comes from Acutalibacteraceae bacterium, assembly GCA_963647785.1. Classification (GTDB taxonomy): domain Bacteria; phylum Pseudomonadota; class Gammaproteobacteria; order Burkholderiales; family Burkholderiaceae_F; genus Duodenibacillus. Next base: position 18,123 of record CAVJBF010000021.1, on the reverse strand, counting down.
ATCACGCGGCGCATGTCGTTCTCAAGATCCGTCATGCCGAGAGCGTGATAGCTGTCGGCGAGGATTTGCATGGCTTCGTCGGAAGCCGCCGTCTGCTGGAAGTCGGACAGCACCACCTTCGCGCGGTTGATGGCGGCGACGTAGGCGTGGCGAACGAAGTAGTAGCGGGCGGTTGAGATTTCGTGATCGGCCTGCGCGTTCACGAGCTCATGCATGCGGCGGCGGGCTTCGCCGGCGTAGCGGGAGTCAGGGAAGCGGCCCGCCAGTTCCTTGAAGAGGTCAAAGGCGTCGCGCGCGGCCTGTGCGTCGCGCTCGGACAAGTCCTGACGCGTGAGAGAGGCAAGAATCCCGTCACGTTCGTTCAAGGTGGCCAGAGCCTTCAGGTAGAGGGCGTAGTCGCTGTTGGGGTGGTTCGGGTAGGCGCGAAGGAAGCGGTCGAGCGTCTGCACGGCGCTCGCGGCGTCATCGTCCTTGAAGTAGCAGTAGGCGAGGTCGATCTGCGCCTGCTGGGCGTAGGCGCCGAAGGGGTACCGCGCTTCAAGCTTGGTATAGTAGTCCCTTGCCTGCGTCCAGTTGCTTTCATTCATCGCGGAGCGGGCTTCCGTATAAAGCTGGTTGGCCGTCCAGTCGCGCGTGGGGTCGATTTCAAGGTCCTGCAGCCAGCCGCAGCCCGTGAGCGCGACGGCCGCCGTCGCGGCGGCAAAAGCACCCGCCAGCTGGCGGCGTAACGAATTTGAGAGTTTCATGGTGAAAGAAACAGCTGAAAAGTTTTCTGATTATATCGGGGATGATGAGGAAGAAGGCCTCGAAGAGTCCTTTTTTGCGCCTCGTACGGCGCCGTTGCCTGAAATCATTACGTTTGAGCGTCCGTTTGACGCGGAGAGCGTGCGGTTGGACAAGTTCCTTGCGGAGGAAATCCCGCAGGTGAGCCGCGCGCGCATCCAGTCGTGGATTGAAGCGGGCGCCGTGGAGCTGAACGGCGCGCCCGCTGAAGGCGGCAAAGTGAAGACCGCGGCGGGCGACGTAATCGTCGTGCGGCCGCAGCCGCTGCCGGAAGAAAGCGCCTTTGAGCCTGAAGAAGGCATCGAATTTGAAACGGTCTACGAAGACCACGACATCATCGTCATCAACAAGCCCGCGGGGCTTGTGGTGCACCCGGCCTCGGGGCACTGGACGGGGACGCTTTTAAATGGATTGCTTCATCGCTGGCCCGAACTGAAGAAGCTGCCGCGCGCGGGGATCGTGCATCGCCTCGATCGCCTCACCTCAGGCCTCATGGTGGTCGCAAAGACCGAAGCCGCGCAGACAAGTCTCGTGCGCCAGCTGCAGGACCATTCGGTGGCGCGCGAGTACTGGGCGATTGTGGCGGGCGCCGCGCCCGAGGCGGGCTTTGTGGACCGCGCGATCGGCCGCGACCCCCGCAATCCTCAGAAGTTCGTGTGCCGCGGGGGCGCCGGAAGCCGGCCCGCGAAGACGCACTGCCGCCTGGTGGACATGACCCGCATCGCAGGGCGCGCGGTGAGCTGGGTGGCGTGCCGCCTGGAGACGGGCCGCACGCATCAGATTCGCGTGCACTTGTCGACGGTGGGACTTCCCCTTCTGGGCGACCCCGTCTACAAGACGCCGGCATCGGTGCTCCCGGAAGCGGCGGGCCTGGCGGCTCATTTTCCGCGCCAGGCGCTGCATGCGAGCCGCCTGCGCTTGATGCACCCTGCGACGGGCGACGAAATGGAATGGTTTGCGCCGGCGCCCGAGGACTTCACCGAACTGATGGACTTGCTCGACTTCGGCCCCGCAGACGAGCCCGTGCACGTCTACGACTAGAATGCCGCCGCTTTTTTAATCGAGAACACCATGGCAACTTTCTTTCGAAACGATCTGGACGTGATTCACCCCGACTTGGGCGACAAGGTGGGGGCGCTCTTTACGGAGCGCGTGGGCGGCGTTTCCTCCGGCCCCTGGGGCGGCCCGGACGAAATCATGGGGCTTAATGTCGGCACCCGCGTGGGCGACAACGCGGGGTGCGTGCGCATGAACCGCAGCATCGTGGCGCAGATGACGGAGGGCGAGCCCCGCTGGATGACGCAGGTGCACGGCACGACGGTGGTGGACGCGGAGCTCGTTGAGACGGATGCCGTCGAGGCGGACGCAGCGACCGCGGTGACGCCGGGCGTGGTCTGCGTCGTGCAGGTGGCGGACTGCCTGCCGGTGCTCCTTGCGGAAACGAATGGCCGCGCGGTGGCCGCGGTGCACGCGGGGTGGCGAAGCCTTGCCGCCGGGATCGTCGAAAAGACCGTGGCGCGCTTGAAGGAGCGCCTGGGGGATGAGACGGCGCAGCTGAAGGCCTGGCTCGGCCCTCGCATTGGCGACGATGACTTTGAGACGAACGCCGAGACGGCCGCGGCGTTCACCGCGCATTTTGGTGATGTGGCGGGCGCCGTGAAGCCCTCCGCAAACGAAGGAAAGGTGCTTTTGAGCCTTGCGGCGTACGCGAAGGCGGCGCTCGAGCGCTCGGGGGTGACGGCCGTGGAGGACTGCGGTCTTTCCACGGTCGCCGATCCAGTGCACTTTTTCAGCTACCGCCGCGATGGCGAGAAGACGGGGCGCCATGCGGCGCTCGTCTGGATCAAGAAGTCCGCGTCCCAAAAATAAGAAGAGAAAGAGATCAACATGACCCCGAACCACAAAATCCCGAGCGTGGGCTTCGTGAGCCTCGGCTGCCCCAAGAATCTCGTCGACAGCGAGCGCATCGTGACCGAGCTTCGCGCTGAGGGGTATCAGATTGCCCGCGACTACCGCACGAGCGACCTTGTCATCGTCAATACCTGCGCCTTTATTGATGCGGCGGTCGCCGAGTCGATCGAAGCCGTGACGGAGGCGATCCGCGAAAACGGCCGCGTCATCGTGACGGGGTGCCTTGGGGGCAAGAAGACCGCCGAGGGTGAAAATTTCGTGATGCAGCGCATCCCGCAGGTGCTGGGCGTCACCGGCCCCGAAGAAACGGAAAAGACGCTGCGCCTCGTGCATCAGCACCTGCCGCGCCCGCACGAGCCGTTTGCGGACCTCGTTCCGAAGGCGGGACTGAAATTGACGCCCTCGCACTATGCCTACCTCAAGGTGAGCGACGGGTGCTCCCACAAGTGCACGTTCTGCATCATTCCGCAGCTTCGGGGCGACTTGAAGAGCCGGCCGATCGGTGAAGTGCTGCGAGAGGCGGAGAACTTGGTGCACGGCGGCGTGAAGGAGCTGCTTGTCATCAGTCAGGACACCGCGGCCTATGGGCTTGACGTTGGCTATCGCACGGGCTTTGCGGGCGGAAGGCCCGTGAAGACGAACTTCCTGAGCCTGGCGAAGGCTCTGGGCGACTTGGGCGTCTGGGTGCGCATGCACTACGTCTACCCGTACCCCTCGGTGGACGACGTGGTGCCCCTGATGGCCGAAGGCAAGATCCTTCCCTACCTGGACGTGCCGTTTCAGCACGCGCATCCGCGGATTTTGAAGGCGATGAAGCGACCGGGGGCCGAAAAGAACTTGGAGCGCATCGCCGCGTGGCGCGCGATCTGCCCCGACATCACGATCCGCTCCACGTTCATCACGGGGTTCCCGGGGGAGACGGAGGAGGAGTTCGAGTATCTTCTTGACTTTCTGCGGGAGGCAAAGCTGGATCGCGTGGGGTGCTTTGCGTACTCGCCCGTCGAAGGGGCGAAGGCGAACGAACTCCCTGACCAGGTGCCCGAAGATGTGAAGGAAGCGCGCCGCGCCCGCTTCATGGAAGTGCAGGCGGAGATTTCTGCCGCGCGCTTGAAAGAGAAGATCGGCACCGTGCAGCGCGTCATCATTGACGAGCCCGAGGACGAGGACGGCGTCGCGGTGGGCCGCACGACGGCGGACGCCCCCGAAATCGACGGCGTGATTTATGTGACGACGGACCGGCATGTAAAGCCCGGCGACTTCGTGAACGTCCGCGTGACGGACAGCCAGGACTATGACCTGATCGGGCGCGAGACGACGGACTGATTGAACGGCGCAAAAAAAAGCCCCAAGCGGAGGAATCCTGAAAAATGGTTTCCTCCGCTTTTTCTTTAGGGGTTTCCCGTAATTCGAAAGGAGGATGGGGGTGAGGACGCTTTCTTTTATTGGCCAGTCTTAAGGTTGATTTAAGGCCTGCGAAATCAAGTCTCTCGGGGCAATTCCATGTCAAGACGCCTTCTTTTTTCGGCGGCATGGAATCATCTTTTACGTAAAAACAGCGGCGTATGGCCCCAAGTAAAGCCGTGATACAGTAAGCCCCGCATAAGAAAAAGTCGTTTGACCGGCCCTGGCGCCAGTCCGAACGTCAGAGAGATAAGGAGACATTTATGCGCACAGCCCTTTTGAAGGCCTGTCTGGCGGCGGCCGTTGCGATGGCCTTGACGCCCGCGATGGCCGCTCAGGAGAAAGTCAACACCAAGATGTGCGTCGCCTGCCACAATCCGGTGGGCGAACTGCATCAGTCGGGCGCCCACAAGAAGGTGAGCTGCACGGCGTGCCACACCGGGCTCGCCGCTCACTTGAAGGCCCCGGGCAAGGACACGCGGCCTCAGACGAGTCTCGCGCCCGAAACCTGCGGCGGCTGCCACCAGGATCAGTACAAGTCCATGTACAAGGCGAACGACGATCGCATCGGCCGCATCCCCAAGAAGAACGCCGAGGGCGTCGCGCCCGATCCGTTCTTTGACCGCGCGCTGGGCGGCCACGGCTTCACGAAGGAGCATTCCGAACTTCGCAGCCACAACTTCATGGTGCTCGATCAGTTCCTCTGCGACCGCGCCTTTGGCGGGCGCTTCGTGCCCAAGGACGGCTGGCTCTATCTCACGCAGGGCAGCGGCGACATCGACGCCTGGTCCATGATGAAGGACATTGCGCCTGAAAACAACGCGCAGAAGCCGCACCGCATCGGCACGGCCGCCGCGGCGAACCCCGTGTGCATCAGCTGCAAATCGACCGACTTGATGCTTGACTGGGCCTACATGGGCGACAAGAACGAGAAGGCGACCTTCTCTCGCGAAAGCAATGTGGTTGACATGGCGCGAAAGACGTCGCACTCGGTGAATTGCAACTTCTGCCATGATCCGCATTCCGCGAAGCCCCGCGTCGTGCGCGACGCCTTGATCCAGGCCTTGACCCGCACGGATTACCCGACCGTCTACTCCGAAGACCCGAACCACACCAAGATCGATGTGAAGTCGGCGGGCGTGCGCGGGTTTGAGCGCAAGGTCGCCTACCTTGAGAAGTCGGACTCGAAGCTGATGTGCGCCCAGTGCCACGTCGAGTACAACTGCAACCCTGGCATTGACACCGCGACCGGCAAGCCCGTCAAGATGAGCGACCAGCGCACGAACGTCTTCCCGTTTGTGGCCGTGGACCGCATCGACGACTTCTACAAGCACATCAACTTCAAGGACTTCAAGCACGCGGAAACGGGCGCGCTTTTGACCAAGATGCAGCACCCGGATGTGGAAACGTTCTGGACCTCGAAGCACGCCAAGGCGGGCGCCGAGTGCAAGGACTGCCACATGCCGAAGGTGAAGGGCAAGAACGGCAAGACCTACACCCTCCACTGGGCGACGTCCCCGAAGCACTACATGAAGGAAACGTGCTTGAAGTGCCACAAGGACAAGTCGGCCGATCAGCTCGAAAAGACGGTGGGCGCCATGAAGGCTTACTACAACGGCAAGCTGCGTGAAGCCGAAAGCCGCATGACCGACATGTTCAACGCCTTTGACATCGCGCTGGCGGCGGGCGTGGACGACGCCACCCTCACGAAGGCTCGCGAGCTTCACAGCGTCGCTCACACGCAGTGGGAGTACTGGACGGCCGTGAACGGCGCCTGGTTCCACAACCCTGAGATGGCGCGCGACTCCCTCGCCAAGGCCGCGGCCGCGGCTCAGGAAGCGACGAAGCTCCTGCGCGACGCCGTTCAGAAGAAGAATGCTTCCGCGAAGAAGTAGTCTTTCTCTGATCTGACTCTCCCAAAGGCGGATGATCGTTCACGCGGTTGTCCGCCTTTGCTATTGTGTGTCTCATGAATTCACTCATTTTCTTTTGGCTGGCGGCCGCCGTGCTCCTCGCGGCGGCTGCGGCGGCCGTGGCGGCGGCGCTTCTGGGACGGACGCCCTTTAAGGCGGGGGGCGAACGGCGGGAGGCGCTTTTGGCGCAGAACCTCGCGGACTTGGAGCGCGATGCGGCGGCGGGGCTTCTTGCCGAGAAGGACCGCGCGGCGGCCGCTGACGACGTGCGGCGCGAGGCGCTCGAAACGGACGAGTCGGCGCCTCGTGCGGCGGACCGGCATCCCATGCGCACGGCCGTTCTAGTGACGGCAGCGGGCGTTGTGGCAACGGTGGCGCTTTACACTCACTTCGGAGCGCCGGGGCTGATTGAAGTCTTTTCCGCCGAGCCCGAAGGGGGGCTCATGCAGTCGGACGGGACGCTTGCGGACAACACGCGCGAGGCGACGCCCGAAGCTTTCCGGCTTTACTTGAAGAAGCGCCCGGACGACGAGCGCGCCTGGGTTCTTTACGCGCGGCAGTGCGCGGACCGGGGCGACTGGCTGGCGGCGCATGATGCGTACGCCTCGGCGGTGGCGCTGGGGCGCTTCACGGCGCAGGACGCGGACGTCTTGATGCAGATGGCGGCGGTGACCTTCAATCTTAGGAGCGAAAAAGCGACGGATGAGGCGATCGCCATCCTAAAGCGCGCGGAGGCCCTGGACGAAAAGAACACTCGCGTGAAGGAGTTTCTCGCCATGACGGCGCTGCAGGCGGGGCGCTGGACTGTGGCGCGAGAGTCCCTGGAAGCGCTCCTTCTCATGATGCCCGCGGACGAGCCTGCGCGGCAGTCGGTGAGCGAGGCGGCGCTTTATGCGGCGGAAGCTGAGCGGCGCGAGAAGGCGCGCCGTGGAACGGGTGGCAACCCAGAGCAGCCTTGAGGCTGCGGGCGAGGTTTCAGCCGACGGGACGACGCATCGCGTGCGTCCCGTGTCGCAGCGGCAGCGGGAATTTCTGGATCAGGCCTGAGGCTTCACGGCCTTTCCCTTGGCGGGCGAGGCCATGCGCTTTGTGATGATGCTGGCCGCGCACCCAGCGACCAAGATGAGCCCCATGCCCGCGAGCGACAGCGCGGGGAGCGAATCATGGAAGATGAGCACGCTCAGGACTTCGGCAATCGGAATCACCGCAAACTGAAAGCACGCGGTGAGCATCATGTTGCCGTAGGCAAAGCTTCGGGTGAGGCAAACCTGCCCAAGAACCGCGGCGACGCCCACGCCCAAGAGGCACTCCCACGTGACGACGGGGTGCGCGGAAAGACCGCCCTCAAAGAAGAGATTGCCGAAAAAGCCCCAGACCGTGCCCACGAGCGAGAAGTAGAAGACGATGCGCAGGGGAGCTTCGCCCATTTTGCCGAGCTCTTTGATCTGAAAGAAGATGATGGGCCCCAAGGCCGCAGCGGCGAGCCCCAGGAGAGCCCACCAGATTTCGTCACCTTGCACCGAGGGCTGAAGAACAAGACACACCCCGGCAAAGCCCACGGCGATCGCAAGCGCGAGCAGCCACGGCGCCTTTTCGCGGCGGATGAGGGCGCCGCCCACCACGGTGAGCGCGATGAAAAGGGGCGCCGTGTAGTTGAGCGTCGTGGAGGTGCCCAAGGGAAGGTGGCCCATGGTGGAGAACCACATCGTAAAGCTCAGGGTCCCCAGCAACGAGCGCTTCATGTGGCCGAAGAAGTATTTCGTCGCGGGCGAGATGCCCTTTGCGAGCATGAAGCCCGCAATCAGCAGAAAGCTGATGAGGGAGCGCCAGAACACGATTTCAAAGGTTCCAACGGCGTCCGAAGAGAGCTTCACGAAGGCGCTCATCACGGCGAAGAAAAAGGCCGCCACCAGCATCCAGCACGACTGCAGCATGAGAAGAAGTCCGAAAAAGAAAAACGAAAAATTGTAGGAGGGACGGCTCTCTCTCGCCTACCCCGTCCGGCGTAGAAAAAAAGGCGGCCGCGGAATGCGTCCGGGCCGCCTTGGCGGAGAGAAAAAGGCCTACTTCGCAGCCTTTGCAAAGATGTTGTTCAATGCGCCCACGGCGATCGTTTCGAGCGTCCCCGTGCCGTAGCCGTTCACTTCGAACTTGCCGTTTTCATAGACGAGGTTCTTGATTCGGATGTCGCGCTGCGCCTCCTTTTCGACCTTAGCGGCGCGTTCGGCCGTCTTGCTGTGGCCCGTGGCGGCGGCGATGGCGCCAAAGAGCCCCGCCAGCTTGGTGACGGTCTGCGTCGCCTTCTGCGCGGGCTGCTCGATCAACAGTTCGCCCATCGTGAGGGCGGCGGGGTCAATCGACTTCAGGTTGAGGCTTGTGACGGTCGCTTTTTTCCACGTCATGAGGGACTGGCCCTTGGCGTTCTTGGCCGCGAGGCTCGTCACCGCGAGGTCGCCCGCAAAGGTCACCGTGGTCTTTTTGCCGTCGGCGTAAAGGAGCTTGCCGTTGACGTCCGCGGCCCCGGAGGTGAACTGGGCGCCCGACAAGGACTTCACCCAGGGATTGAAGGGCGAGAACTGCAGTCCGGCGACCGTGGTCTTGAGGTCAGCCTTCACCGGGTTGACGCCTGCGGCGCCTTCCGCCTTCAAAGTGCCTGAGCCCACTTTTGCAGACGCCGAGACGGTGCCCGTTTTATTGGCTTCGGAGGTGAGGTTCTTTGCGGTGACGTTGATCGTCGTCGCCTTCAGGGTGCCCGCGGGCGAGACGGTGCTGTCGATCACGGTGACCGAGCCGTTTGTGACGCGGGCGGAGGCGACGGACCAGGCCCATTCGCTCGAAGCCGACGAGGCAGAGGCGGCCTTTGAATCCGCGGCAGCCGTGGCTGAACTGGTCGAACCGGCGGCACTCTTTGCGGGCGCCGAGCGCCGCAGCGTTACGTTGGGCGAGGCGACGACGGCGGATTCGATGGCGACCGTCTTCTTGGCGAGGTCAAACTTGGCGATCTTTACTTCTGCCCCGGAGAGCGTGGCAAGCGTCTTGCCGTCGGTTTCGCGAATGTCCGCGGGACCGGCGGCGACCGTGCCCTGCATCGTCACTTCGGCGTCGCCTCCCTTCATCGCGAAGGTGATGTCGGCGTCGGTGGAGACCGTGGCCTTTTCAACTTTGACGGGGAGCGTGACGCCTGCGGCCTTGATGAGCTTTGCAGCATCAAGGTTCGCGATCGACACGTGAAGGTCTGCTGACGACGTGGTGGCGGTGCCCTTCGCGGTGACGGGCTTGCCGTCAATCTTTAAAGAGACTTCCGGCGTCACGGGCGCCATCGTGCCGGCGGCGAGGGTGGAGACGAGGGGGAGCGCGAGCGTGATGTCGGTTACGGCAACGGAGACCCCCGCCTGAGGATTCGTGAGCGTCACGGCGGAATCAGTGACCGCGATGTCGGCGACGCTGAAGGCGGGAAGGCCGGAAGACGTTGAAGTAGCGGCGGCAGTCGTCTTTTCTGCGGCTTCCGTGGCGGTCTTTGCCTTTTCGGACGCGGTGGAGATGTTTGCCTTCAAGCCGTCCACTGTGAATTTCGTCAACACCGGCGCGGCGTTCGTGAGGGAGGCGGCGCTTGCGTCAGCGTAGAGCTTCGTCAAGGTGAGCAAGGGCTTGTCCTTCGCGGACACGGCCTTCACGCCCGAGATTTCGAGCTCCCAGGTCCAGGGGTTGAAGGAAACCGCGTCAATCGTGAGGTCTTTGGCGCCGAGCGCAGGCTTCAGATACTTTTCCGCGCCCCAGCGAACGCCTTCGGGAACGCCCCAGTAGCCGGCCGCGGCATATAGCGCGGCGCACACCGCGACGGCGCCGGCGGTCTTGAGAAGGAATTTTCCGGACATGTCTGCCCCTTTAATGAATGGAGTGGCCATATCCTACCGCGGGCGGCGTGCGTCGGGGCGCCGTGGTTGCAGACGGAAGCAAAAAGGCACGCATTTTTCGAAGGCATTCGCTGGGCGGCTGGGGATGAAAGCCACGGACGAAAAAATTCCCGGTTGCTGCGGCCGAGGGGGCTATCGCTCCTCGTGTGGTTTCTGGCGGAGTCAGAGGAGGCGGTGCAAAGCCGCCTTGAGCTTGAAAGAAGCGAGGCATTTGGAGTCGAACCGGTAGGTTTTCGTTTGATTTTGATAACGAAAAATCAGGGCAAGGTTGCGGGGCACCCCCAAAAGAGGAAGTGAAAATCCTCAAATGAGGAAGTAAAAAATCCTCAAACGAGGAAGTGAAAAATCCTCAAACGAGGAAGTGAAAAATCCTCAAACGAGGAAGTGAAAAATCCTCAAACGAGGAAGTGAAAAATCCTCAAACGAGGAAGTGAAAAATCCTCAAACGAGGAAGTGAAAAATCCTCAAACGAGGAAGTAAAAAATCCCCAAACGAGGAAGTAAAAAATCCCCAAACGAGGAAGTGAAAAATCCTCAAACGAGGAAGTTTTGGGGGCATTGTGCAGTCAGTGTGTATAACCTGAAAGTACCATCTCTGTCTCCCGCTTTTGCTAGCGGGCGGCGTAGCGTCGGCGGACGGCGTCCATGTCGTTCCGATCGGCTGCCTGCGGTCGTAGACGACGCCGACAACCGATTTCATACAGACGGCGGAGCGGAAGGCTCAAAGGATCTGTCCCTTCACTACGCAGGATTTGCCGGAAAACGCCATGCCGTAGCCGAAGATTTTCGAGCAGCCGTAGCCCGTGAGGCCCGCTTGGTAGTTTTTGCTGGTGATCTGAGCAAGCGCCGTGTCGGCGGATGTTTCCATGGCGGAGGCCTGAGGGCAGTGCTTGATTTCGACCACAACGCCGACTTCGGCGCCAGAGGACGTGAAGAGCAGGTCGGCGTAGCCGTCGCCAGCCTCTGAGTTGGAGCGCAGGTTTTTGATGACAGCGTCGGCGCTTCCCAAAAGGCCGATGAGAAAGCCGTGGTAGTAGTTTTCCGCTTTGGCTTTGGTGGCGGAGTCACGGACGGAAACGTAGCTTTCCAGCATTTCGGAAAGAAGCCGCTGCATGGTGCGGGCGTCGCCTGAAAAAGCCGCGTCACCGATCATTTCGCCGTGCCGGACGAAGACGCCGTTGTCGGGGGAAAAATGACTCTGAATGCGGTCTTGGAAGGTCTCGCGAATTTCAGCATTCGGAATCCGCAGCCGGCAGAGTCCTCGGCTGGAGCGGGACGAGACTGTGAGGTAGCCCGTGAAAAGCAGCAAAGTCCAGAAGTCGTCGGAACGGTGCTTTTGGAAGTCGCCGTAGGTGAGCTGCTCGTTAATCCGGAGCTCGATTTCTCCGCCGTCCATCAGAATCTGCATTTTCTCGGCATCGCGCTGGTCGAGAAAGTTCAGAAATTCGTCGATGACTTCGTTGCCGCTCGTTTCGGTCCAGTAGTTTTCCGGCTCAAACGCTTCGGGGTCGATTTTCTGAGCCGTAATGTCGGCGCAGTAATGAATCACGTCCCGGGGACAATAGATTTCGTCGGGACCGATCTGATACCCGTCGTACCAGTGCTTGACGAGGGATTTCTGTTGAGAGAGGCCGTAATAGGAGAGGAGCTCGCCGACTTCGTTTTCCGTGAAGCCGATCGCTGAAGACAAGGGACTCGTCTGCAGGCAGACGGTGTCGACGTCAAAGTTGTTGACGTCAGTGAAGATGCTCGCCTTGCTCACGCGCAGACACCCCGTGATGATCGCCTTGGCGATGGCAGGGACGTGTCCGACTTCTTCTCCGCCGGATTTGAGCGGCGTCAGAAACGCCTTGAGAAAGGCCAGCATGGCGGGATTCCAGGCTTTGCCGGCCGCTTTCTGCAGAGGCACGTCATATTCATCGATCAGAAGCACCACGGGGCTGCCAAAGTGCTGGGCGAGCCAGCCGGCCATTTTGGCGAGAAAAGTCGAGGCGAAGACGGATTTCGCGGGATCCGTCATGAATTCGTCCGTGCCGAAGCGCCGGAGATCGGCTTTGTCCTTGTCGGTGAGATGAGCACTCTCCAGAAGCCAAGCGTGCTTGCGGGCCACGGCGGCGAGCCGCAGCCCGAGAATGCTGTAGGCCCACTCATACGTCGGCCCTTCCACGGCTTTGAAGGTGAGGTACAAGACGGGAACTTTTCCCATGAAGCGGTCGCAGAAGGCCGCATCCTCTCGGATCTTGAGACCGTGAAAAAGCTTTTCCTGAAGGGTGACGTCCCCGGGAGCCTCCGGGCTGATGGCGAGAAAGCGCCGCAGCATGTCAAGAAAGAGGGACTTGCCGAAGCGCCGCGGACGCGTGATGAGCTGCACGTAGACGCCCGACGTCATCAAGGGCTTGATGTAGGGCGTCTTGTCAACGAAGTAGCAGTCGGATTCGATGAGCTGCGCAAAGGATTCGTTGCCGAGGGCGAGCGCTTTTGTCACGTTGAGGCTCCCGAGAAAAAGTGTTTTCAGGCCTTCTTTGCGCGCACGATGAGGCGCTGCGAAGCGTCAGTGAATTCCGTGAAGCCTTCGCCGTAGAAGCCCGCCAGCATGAGCCCCGCCTTTTCAAGCATCGCGCGGTAGTCGTCCGTCGTGTAGACGCGGATGGAGGCCGCAACCGGACCACGGAAGTCGGTGGCGGGGAAGACGACGGTGGCGCGCTTTTTCTCCGCGTCCCAGTTTTCCGGCACGGCGTCGCCGGAGGCGATGAGGCGGACCGTGTCGCCGCGGGCGACGCGCACGGGGTTCGCCACTTCGATCAGAAGCTCGCCCCCCGACTTCAGGGCCGCGGCAAAGCGCGCGAGAAGGTCGGCGTTGCCGGCGTCGCTGAAGTAGCCAAAGGAGCTCGCCCAGTTGATGATGACATCGACGTTCTGAGGAAAGGCGGCTTTGCGCATGTCGTCTGTGCGGAAGGTCCCTTTCAAGCCGGCGCGAAAGAACTTGTTCTTGGCGGCGGCGACGAAGTGGGCGTTGAATTCCATCCCTTCGACGTCAGCGCCGAGGCGCGCGAGCGGGTAGCCCAAGTCCGCCTTGCCGCAGGGGCATTCGAAGATTCGAACGCCGGCGGCGAGTCCCAGCGCGTCCCAGATCGCCTGTGCGTCCTTCTTGCTCTGCGCGGGATCGCGAAGCCACTTTTCGTCGGGTACGTGGCGGAACCATTCGGTCATCACGGGAGTCTGGGTCATGAGAAAGTCCTTTTTAAAGGTTGATTGAAAGCGGCCGCGAGGGACGGTCGCTTCAAGGAAGACGGCAAAAATTATGACACTGCGGCGGGCGGCCGGTCCGGCTCCTCGCCTTCGATCGTCATGGGATGCACCGTTTCAAGGCGCTTGATGCCCTTGGCGTTGATGACGAGGCGCTGCATGGCGCAGGCGGTGCGGCCGCCCGAATGCAGGCGCTGCGCGAGGTAGATGTGGTAGATCTTTTCTCCGAAGGCTGAGGCTTTGACGCGGGCGAAGTCCTCGTCGTCCAAGACGGGGAGCTCCTCCATCAGGTTTTCGGTGTAGCGCAGGAAGTCCTCAACGTTGAGCCGCGTGATGTCGAGAACGGAGTTGCCGGTGTCTTCGGTGAGCAGCGGCAGGTTCTCCAGCGTCACTTCCTTCTTGTAAAGGAGCATGTCTTCGTGAAGCCGGGCGCTCAGAAGGTCCACGGTGTGGGCGCGGCTTCTCAATTCGCGGATCTTTGGAGGGAGCATCGCGGGCTGGATGAAGCGAAAGGACTCGCGCACGAAGCCCGCGTGCGACGATCCGGTGCGAAAAAGCTGCACGCGCCGGTCGGGGATCCATTTTGCAAAGCGCTGGCAGAGCCAGGCCCGCAAGCCTTCCTTGAGGCGGTCCTTGAAGATGTAGGCGACCACCATCGCCCAGAAGAGGTTCATCGAGAGGGACCCGTAGGCGCCCTGCCACGAGAAGGCGACGACCGTGGCAAAAAGCATCGCCACCGCAGCGGCAATGCCGTAGAGGGTGTGAAGAAGCACGGGCTGTCCGCCCTCGGTGCGCGCTTCAATGAAAAGAAAGCTGCTGACGAACTTCTTTAAAAGCGACCAGCGAAAAAGGAGCGCCTCGTTGTCCTTGTCGGGGCCCGGGACCGAATTGGGATAGTGCGCGAGACGGTAGTTCTTTTCCGACTCCCAGAGTTGGATCAAGGGCGCCTCCTTCTCAAAGGAGAGCGCGAGGTACGCGTCCTTGATGTAGTAGGACGTGATGATGCTCATGAATTCGTCGCAGTAGGTGCCGGCGCGGCTCGTCAACTGCGACTCGAGCGCCTGAAGCTTCGGACGGCGGGCGCGGTAGGCGGCGAGGATGTCGGCGACCGTTTTCGCGAGCGCCTTCACTTCCGCTGCGGCAGTGTCATCAGGGAATCGCGCAAGCTGCTCGAGCGCCGCCTTGACGGACTGGCGGTAGACGAGCGAAAAGCGCCGCACGGCGTTTTCATAGTCCCGGACGGCGGAGGCGTCTGAAGGATTGATCGAAGCAAGTGCGGCGTCGAGCTGCGCCAAGGGGCCTGACGTGGTGTGAAACTGCTCGATGGGGTACTTGCGCGCCCGGAGGCGAATGTAGTTCTTGAGGGTTTTCAGCAGCCCCGCGCTCGTGAAGTTGTCCGACGTCACCTGAAGCGCCGCCGGCATGAAGAGGTACGTTTCGAGCGTGTAGCGCACGCTTTCCATTCCTTCGGGGAAGGTGATGCGCTCTTTCATCTCAATCTGCAGCGGGGAGTTGACCTTGACGCTTTCCTTCAGGCGGATGTCTTCAAAGTCGCCCCGGCCGTGCGTGAGGTGTGGAAGTTCCATGGTGGTGAGGCTGGGCTCAAACGGAGAGGAGGGGCCCATTGTCCCACACTTTGCCGAAGGCGGTCGGCGAACGAAAAAGCCGCCCGGCGCTTGAGGAGCGGAGCGGCTTTAGGGAGCGGGGCGGTGAGTTGGGGATTAGTCGGCGGCGGGGAGCTCGCCCGCGAAGCTGCGGTGCGGGAGGTCCTGCATTCTTTCAACAATCTTGCTCATGAGCCGGATGCCGGGAGACAGCATGTTGTAGCTGAGCTGAACTTCCTTGGCGAGGGCATCGATCTGGTCCCGCGTCAGTTCCTTTAACATGATGGTGAAAGCCATCACGGATTGGGCAAGGAACGATAGGAAGAGACTGCGGTCGGCGTCAGCGAGCTGGTCAATGGCTTGGGCGATCCGAGCGCTGGCCTGGGTGAGCACCTCGTGCTCTTCTTCTGGAGAGTGTTGAGGGAGTTTTGCTATCGCCTCAATGAAGCATTTGCCGTCGGCATTGATTTCGTCAGCCGGAATGCTCAATACGAGGCGGTTGAAGGAAGCGCATGGCGGAAGGAGAGGTGCGACCGAGCTAAAGCGCTGGAGATCGCTGTCAAGCTCCTTGCGGGCCCAGACAAAGAGCAAGATGGCAAGCGGCGAGACCAGCGACAGAAAGAGCCCTCGATCCTCCGGCGACAGGGCGGCGGAGAGCTCGGGCCAGACGCTGCTGCTGAAGGCGGGCACGTCGGGCTCGTCGGACTCGTCGTCAGTCCAGGCATCGTCTTCGTCTTCGTCGAAGTCATCGTAGTCGTAGTCTTCGTAGACGCGGAGCGCGTGGATGAGCGGCTTTTTGGCGTCTTCGCTCACCGAATCGTCGGCTTCGACGGCGTTTTCCACGCAGTCCGGAAAGCACCTGTAAAGGACGGCGAGAAGCTCGATGTCAAACTGCAAAATGGCGTTGGCCGGTTCGGAGAGAGGATTGCTGATGGCCCAGCGGGAAAAGTCGTCTGCGGCGTAGTCGAGGAACGGCTCCCATTCGTACTGCTTGGCGACCTGTCGGACGTCGGCCTTGAGCACGTCGCGAATCAGGGCGCACTGCGCGAGCTGCTTTCGGAGGTAGTCGAGCGAAAGAGCGTCGAGGGTGTGAAGAGACTGGGCGTGAGCGATGACCTGCTCGGTCGATCCCGCTTTTTTGAGGAGCGCGCTGTAGAGCGTTTCGTGCAGCACGGCAAAGTTCTGGCGCATGGATTTTCCCGCCTTGGTGACAGCCGGAATGACGGCGCGGGATGTGACGAGCTCGGCGTCAGCGATGTCGTCCCAGAAAGGGGACAAGAAGTTTTCTTCGGTGGTAGTCATGAGAGTTCCTTGCGGGTGAATGGAGGTCTGGCGGATCGAGGGGCTGCGCCTGACGTCGGGCGATTCTATACGGGACCGTCCGGGAGAATGCGGGGGGCGGCTGGCGAGCTCGTCTTTAAAGAACCGAGCCAGGGCAAGGTTGGAAACGGTGAGCTCGCAGCCCTTACCGCGGGACGTGAGACAGCCGAAGTGAAGAAGCCGGCTGAGAAGCTGCTCTCGGGTGAGACGGAGCGCTCGCGGCATCGCGAGGATTTCGTTTCAATGGCCGCTTGTCAGGCAGTGTGAGTCGTGATTGGCTGAGGCTGATGGTTCGATTTTACGCAACATCGCCTGCCTCGTAGAATCCGCCCGCTATGAAACGAATCCAAGTCAACTTTTCCGAAGCATCAGTCACGTGGGAGGCAGTGCGCGCCTCGGGCCCGGGCGGCCAGAACGTGAACAAGGTGGCGACGGCGGTGCAGCTGCGCTTCGTGCTCGCGAAGGCGGGGCTCCCCTCCCAAATCGTCGAGCGCTTTGCGTCTTTGTTCGGCGCGCGCATGACGGCCGCGGGCGAGCTCCTGCTTCGGGTGCAGACGGAGCGCACGCAGGGCGAGAATCTGCGGCTTGCGAGAGAGCGCCTTCGCGTCATGATCGCCGCTGCGTCGGTGGAGCCCAAGGTGCGCCGCGCCACGAAGCCCACGCGGGCAGCAAAGGAGCGACGGCTTCGCGCAAAGGCCGTGCGCTCGGCCGTGAAGCGCCTGCGTTCGTTGCGAGATGAGTAGGGGGACGACATGCTGGCCGGCGTGCTTTTTGGACTTTCTGCCTGCGTGCTCTGGGGCTGCATCTATCTGGTGCCCCTGATGCTGCCCGCCTACGATCCTGTGGTGATCGCCACCGGTCGCTTCATTGCGTTCGGTCTTGTGACGCTTCCCTTGTGGCGCGCGTGGCGCTCGGAATTTGCTCAGTACACGAAGCGCGACTGGCTCACGGCGGGCGAACTGGGCGTGGTCGGCAACTGCGTCTATTACTGGTGTCTCACGCAGTGCATCCAAAAAGCGGGCGCGCCCCTTGCCGGCATGTGCATGGCCTTGATTCCGGTGCTTGTGGCGGTGATTGCGAACCTGCGCGATCGAAAGCGGGGGCGGTCCGTTGCGTGGCGTCGTCTGGCGCTGCCGCTGGCGGTGCTGTTTGCGGGGCTGGTGCTTGCGAACTGGTCGGAATTTGACGCGGTGGCTGCGGCGTTCGGGGGCGCCGTCTTCTGGGAGGGGGCGGCTTACGGCGCTGCGGCGCTCTTGATCTGGACCTGGTTTCCGATCGTGAACGCGGACTGGCTCATCGAGCACCCTGAGCGCTCTCCCAAGGCGTGGACGACGGCCCAGGGGATTACGACGCTTCCCGCGGCCGCCGCGGGCTTTGCGCTGGCGCAGAGTGCGCAGCCCGAGGGGACTGCGCTCCTGGGCGTGACGCCCTGGCTCTTTGTGGGGCTGATGCTTTTTTCTGGCGTCATCTGCTCGTGGTTCGGGAACGTTCTCTGGGCGGAGATGAGCCGGCGGCTGCCGACTGCTTTGGCGGGCCAGATGATCGTCTTTGAGACAATCTTTGCGGTCACCTATGCGCACCTATACCGGTGGGAGTGGCCGTCGGCGTCGATGCTTCTCGGCATGGTCTGTCTGGTGGCGGGCGTGGTGCTGTCGCTGCGAGTCTTCTACCGATGAATGGCTTGAAGTGAGCAGTGAGTGAGCACTAAGTGAGAAATATAGTGCGCACTTCATGAAAAAATGCTCACTTTGGAGTGGGCGGCTGTGTTGCATATTGTCTGCATATGATTGATTTAATGAATATTTAGCTGCACATTTATGAAAATAATTGCTTGATATGGGGAAGTGGGCATTTTTGCGCACTTCTTCATATGATGTTCTATTGTGTGCTCACTACAAAGCCGCGAGGAAGCCCCTGACTTTTAGTCATGGGGAGGAATCGCGTTCCGCGCGAAAGCGCGGTATAATCATGTTAGCTAATCAATAAATAAACTAACATGAAAGCAGACGGATATATTCATAAAGAAGGCCTT